>NZ_JBWKEC010000017.1:0-164133 GCF_056435645.1 Amycolatopsis sp. NPDC043889 | reverse complement strand
ACGAGAGCGGCGACCCTGAAGGTCCGTGAAGGCCTCCTTCACTACCTTCAGGGTAGGCAAGGAGGCCTTCACGGACACATGATCAGCCCCAGCCAGATCCAGTAGGCACCCAAGATGCTCTTGGCCCTGACCCGAACCGCCACTCACGACCCCACCTCGGCTCTGCCGGCCCCTGGGGTCAACCGAGGGAAGGAGGCCTTCACGCGCTCAGGACGGCAGTTCCCGCTCGGACCCGCGTGCCTGCCCAGTGATCAGCTGCTCGACGCCGTCCAGGATCCGCGCCAGCCCGAACCGGAAGGTGTGCAGCGGCGCGCTCGCCGCACCGTGCGTCTCGCCGGCCGCCTGCCCGATCCGCGCCGCGAGCGGGAACAGCCCGGCGTCGGCTTCGGGGATCTCCGCGAGCACGGGCGCGCTGGCCGTCCACCACTCCATGTCCGTCAGCCCGGATCGCCGTACGAGACTCGCCGATTCAACCGAGCCGCGCGCGATGCCCTGGACGAACCCGTTGACCATCGCGACCACGGCATCCATTTCCAGGTCGGTGAGCCCGATCGCGTCGACGGCCCTCAGTTCGCGTTCGTGTTTGGCGAAGGTGTGCGGGCCTAGGGGGAGACGGCCGGTGGTGAGCTGGAGCATCCACGGATGCCGGTGGTACATCTCCCACGCGTCCTCGGCGAGGATCGTCATCGTGACCCGCCAGTCGTGGCTCTCCGGTGGATCGGTCAGTTCGCCGTGGACCCGGTCGATCATCAGGTCGAGCAGTTCGGCGCGGCCGGGGAGGTAGGTGTAGATCGTCATGGGGGAGACGCCGAGCCTCTCCGCGACCCGGCGCACCGACAGCGCGGTGATGCCCTCGGTGTCGGCCAGTTCGATCGAGGCGGTGACGATCTCATCGACGGTGAGCTTCGGTTTGGGGCCGCGGCGGGGTTTCTCGCGCACACCCCAGAGCAGTTCGATGGTCCGCCGTGGATCGCCCGTGCCGGTGTGGTCCGCGTCTGTCATCACGTTCTCTCTACGGTGTACAGAGTTGTGTTATCCTGAACTGTACACCGTACAGAGATTGGGGTTGAGTGGCGTCTCACGACGGTTTCGGCAGTGTTGTTTTCGAACCGAAGAATCCCCCTCGGACCAGCGGATTCGTCTTCTGGAACGCCGAGGGGAACACGCCGGGGACCGGGGAGGTGACAGTCGCTCTCCCCGAGGTCACCACGGTGCCGTGCGTTCGGCTCCCGATGGTCGAGGCGCTCCCCGCGCTGCTGCGGCTTCGTGAGAGCGGCGATCCCTCCGCGCGTTTCTGGAGCGCAGCGGCCACTGCGGCGTTGAAGCTCGCCGAGGCGGGCAGGCTGCTGCCCGGGCTCACGGAGTCCGATGTGGACGCCTGGCGCGCGGGGCCGCTGGAACCCGCGGACGCCGCTTGGCTGCGCGAGTTGTCCGAGGCCATGCCGGCGCGGGCACGAGCGATCCCGGGCGAGGGAAACCTGCTTCCCGCGCGGTATCCGTTGCTGCGTGCGTTCCTCGACGCCGTGGCCGACACCCTTCCCCGCACGCCCGCGGCCGCGCAGGCGGCGGGCGTCAAGGCGTTCGCCGCCGCACCCGCGCATCGTGTCCCGCAGTTGCGGGACTGGGCGGCCGAGGTCGCGGCAGGGCTGGACTCCGGCGTCCGGGTCTCGGTGCGGATCGAGGCACCGGGTGACGACTTCACGAGCGGCCGCTTCAGCGGGGTCGTCCAGGTGCACAGCCTCGCCGACCCCGGCGTCCTGATCGACGCCGCCGCGCTCTGGGCGGGCGACGACCGGTTCGGCCCGCGAGCACGGATCGACGTCATGCTGGCACTTCGCCGCGCCGCCCAGCTGTGGCCACCGCTGGAACCCCTGCTCAGCGCCGCGGTGCCCGATGAGGTCGTACTCGGCGACACCGACATCACCGAACTGCTCACCACGGCCGCGCCCCTGCTGGCCACGGCGGGTATCGACGTGCACTGGCCCGCCGATCTCGTCCGTGACCTGAGCGCGAAGGCCGTCGTCGGCGGCGGTGCCGCGCCGCCTGCCGACCTTCCGTCGTTCTTCGCCGGCGGCACGTTGCTGCAGTTCGACTGGCAGCTCGCGCTCGGCGGCGCACCCCTCACCGCGGCAGAGATGGACGCGCTGGCCGAGGCCCACCGACCTGTCGTGCGGTTGCGCGATCAGTGGGTGCTGGTCGATCCGGCGTTGGCGGCGAAGGCGCGGGATCGCGCGTTGAAGCCGCTCACGCCGATCGACGCGCTCGGCGCCGCCCTGAGCGGGACGGCCGAGGTCGACGGTGAACGCGTCGACGTCCTCACCGACGGCTGGCTCGCCGTGTTGCGGGAACGGCTGCTCGCGCCACCTGAGCCGCAGGCACCGCCGCGCGGGCTGGCCGCGACCTTGCGCGACTACCAGATGCGCGGCCTGCAATGGCTCACCGCCATGACGTCGATCGGGCTCGGTGGCTGCCTCGCCGACGACATGGGTCTCGGCAAGACGATCACGCTGATCTCGCTGCACCTGCATCGTGCGGACGGACCGACGCTGGTCGTCTGCCCGGCTTCACTGCTGGGGAACTGGGAACGCGAGATCACCCGGTTCGCCCCCGGTGTCCCGGTGCGCCGGTTCCACGGCACCGAACGCTCGCTCGAGGATCTCGACGGCGGCTTCGTGCTCACGACCTACGGCACGCTGCGCGCCGACCCGGAACCGCCGGCGAGTGTCCACTGGGGATTGCTGGTCGCCGACGAGGCCCAGCACGTCAAGAATCACCGCTCCGGCACGGCGAAGGCGTTGCGGACGCTGACGTCGTCGGCGCGGGTGGCGCTGACGGGCACCCCGGTGGAGAACAACCTCGCCGAGCTGTGGGCGATCCTGGACTGGACGACACCGGGCCTGCTCGGCACCATGGCCGACTTCCGCCGAGTGTGGGCGAAACCGGTCGAGTCCGGGAAGGACCCCGAGGCCGCGGAGCGCCTGTCCCGGCTGGTCCGGCCGTTCCTGCTGCGCCGCCGCAAATCCGATCCGGGGATCGCGCCGGAGCTGCCGCCCAAGACCGAGACCGACCGGCCGGTGACGCTCACCGCCGAGCAGGCGGCCCTCTACGAGGCGACGGTGCGCGAACTGATGGCCGAGATCGCCGGGAGTGAGGGCATCGCGCGCCGCGGCCGGATCGTCAAGCTGCTCACCGGACTCAAGCAGATCTGCAACCACCCCGCGCAGTACCTCAAGGAGCCGTCGGAAGCGGTGCTGGACGGGCGGTCGGGCAAGCTCGAGCTGCTCGACGAACTTCTGGGCACGATCCTCGCCGAGGACGGATCGGTGCTGGTGTTCACCCAGTATGTCGCCATGGCACGGCTGCTGGAACGTCATCTCGCGCAGCGCGGGATCGGCACGCAGCTGCTGCACGGCGGCACACCGGTGCCCAAACGCGAGGAGCTCGTGCGCCGGTTCCAGGCCGGTGAGGTGCCGGTGTTCCTGTTGTCGCTCAAGGCGGCGGGGACCGGGCTCAACCTGACCCGCGCCGATCACGTCGTGCACTACGACCGCTGGTGGAACCCCGCGGTGGAGGACCAGGCGACCGACCGCGCGTACCGGATCGGGCAGACCAGGCCGGTGCAGGTGCACCGGCTCATCGCCGAGGGCACGGTCGAGGACCGGATCGCGGCGATGCTGCGGGAGAAGCGTGCGCTCGCCGACGCGGTGCTCGCCGGCGGCGAGGCCGCGCTGACCGAACTGACCGACGCCGAGCTGGCCGAACTGGTCGAGTTGAGGAGCCGCCGATGAGCACGCCAGGCGACCGCGTCCGCGGTTTCCCCGCCTTCGGCGCCCAAAGCGGACGCGGCCAGTTCGCCCGCTCGTGGTGGGGCCGCGCGTGGATCAGCGCGATGGAGGACACCGCGCTGGATCTCCGTCAGCTCAAACAGGGCCGCAAGTACGCCGCGGCGGGCCGGGTCGGTCCGATCACGGTCAGCCCTGGGCGGATCGCCGCCGTGGTCGACGACCAGGAGGGCCAGTACCGCACCGAGGTCCGTCTCGCGGAGCTGACCGGCGACGAGTGGGACCGGTTCCTCGACCGGGTCGCCTCGCGCGCCGGGCATCTCGCCGCGTTGCTGGACCGGGACATGCCGCACGACCTCGTCGAGGCCGCCGACGACGCCGGGGTGCATCTGCTGCCCGGGATCGGCGACCTCGACCCGGACTGCGACTGCCCCGGCTGGGAGCTGCCGTGCCGCCATGCCGCCGCGCTGTCGTTCCAGGCTTCGTGGTTGCTCGACGCGGATCCGTTCGTGCTGCTGTTGATGCGCGGCAAGGGGGAGCGGGAACTGCTCGACGAATTGCAGCGACGCAACGCTCCCCGGTTCGTGCGCACCGGCGACGACGAAGTCCCGGCCGAGCGCGCGTACGCCGACGAGCCGGGTTCGTTGCCGGATCTCGCCGGATTCGCTCCCACTGGAGGCCCGACCGTGCCGGGTGCGCCCGGCATCCCGGCCGAGACCTTCGCCCTGCTGGTCGCCAACGCGAGCCAGATGGCAGGTGCGCTGCTGACGTCGCGGCCGAAGCTCACCCGTAAGCAGGACGCCGTCCGCCTCGCTGCGACTCATCCGGAGACCGTCGACAGGCTGCGCCCGGCCGAGAGCGCTGAGGACTTCGACCGTGCGGTGCTCGCCTGGCGGTACGGTGGCCGGACCGGTCTCGACGTCCTGGAGACCACGTGGACCCCGCCGCCGCAGGCGATGGGCCGGGCACGGGCCGCGTTCGCCGAAGTCGTGGACGACCCCGGCCAGGGGCTGGACGTCGAACGCAACCACTGCACCGTCCACGGAACCGGGGTGCAGGTACGGCTGGGCAAGGACGGTCTCTGGTACCCGTACCGGGATCAGTGGCCCGCCGGCCCGCCCGAAGCCGATCCCGGCGCGCTGTTCGCCGCGTTGCTCGGCTGATCCCACTGCCGTCCTCGCCGCAGCTGATCCAGGTGCGGCGAGGACAGGTGGAGGATCCGGTAACGAACCTCGTCCGACTCCGGCGCCTCGCCCGCCCACAGGCTGTAGCGGACGACCTGCCAGGTCCGCGGATCGACGGCGAGCGCGCCCGAATGCGCGCCGTCCTGGCGCAGATGCTCGCGAAGTCCGTCGAGTGCTTCGCCGAGGAAGGCGACCGGGTCGGTCTCGTCGGGGATCCGCACGACGTGCTTTCCCGCCGCGACCGGGGTCGAGCCGAAAGCGGGTCCTTCCTCGAACCCGAGCACGGTCCAGTGCTGCACGGCGGGACGCCCGAAGGATTCGACGATGCCGCTGAACGGACCGCCGAACAGGAAGGCGTTCATCCCGGCCTCGTCGTGCCACAGGTAGAAGGGCGAGTACTGGTTCAGCGTCGAGCCGTCGACGCCGCGCTCGCGGATCCCGTAGACCTTCAGCCCCAGACCGCCGAAGTCGTCGAGCAGATGCCCGCGCGTGGCGACGCGTTCGCGGATGATGCCCATGTCGTAGTCGGCGGGGAGGGTGATCTCGTACTGCATCGCATGCATGTCGTACATACTAGTAGGTACAGAGCTATTTCCGGTTGAGCCGGACGATCCCCTCGTCACCCTGCACCGCGACGACGGCGATCACCTGCCGGTTGATCTGGTGCACCATCCCCGGCGGACCCGACACCGCCTCGCCCATCCCGCCGGAAGCCGGAGCGAGACCCACCTTCCCGGACTGGACCGTGACCGCGAGCGGGCCGGCGCCGCCGTCGTTCGGGATCTGGTCGCCGGTCCGGACCAGCACCTCACACTCCCCATCCGAGCAGGCTTTCAGATTCCGCCCGTCCACCGCGACGAACGGCGCGCCGGACGGGGCCGCCGCCTCCATCAGCACACTTCCCGCGGAAGGCCTCGAACTCGCCGCGGCGAAGATCGGCGTCGGAGTCGCTGTCGCGCAGCCGGCGGCGAACAGCGCCAGGGGGACCAGGACCAGGCATCTTCGGCGATCGACCATGACCGACGAACGTAGCCGAAGCGCGAGCCCTTGCATGCACCCGAATTCCGCAATCGTGCGGTTGTTCGCAGTGCTCGGCGCCGGTCCGACCGGGGGAGTCGGCCGGACCGGCGCAGCACGTGGTCATGCGGGCACCGAGAGTCCGGAACGCGCGAAAAGGACTCACTTACCTGCGCGACACCTCGACATACCTCGGCAGGGCCGCCACCCAAGGAACTCAGCGAGGAGTGAAGGCCTCCTTGCCTACCTTCAGGGTAAGCAAGGAGGCCTTCACGGACGAGCCGTCATCGGGAGGCCGACCCTCCCGGCCGCTCAGACCTCCGCACGGGCGATGATCGCCCGCGTGTCCACTCCGGACGGAAGCGTCCCGAACGCGACACCCCAGTCGCCGCCCAGCCGCGACGCGCAGAACGCGTCGGCCACCGCCGGCGTCCCGTGCCGCACCAGCAACGAACCCTGCAGCACGAGCGCCATCGACTCGACCAGCCGCCGCGCCCGGTACTCGATGTCCGACAGATCCGACAGTTCCTTGCGCAGCCTGCCCACCGCGTCGTCCAGCCGCGCGTCGGCACCGGACGCCTGCTCGACCTCCGCGAAATACGCCGCCACCGACTCCGGCTGCTTCGCCATCGCCCGCAACGCGTCCAGCGCCGCGACGTTGCCCGAACCCTCCCAGATCGACATCAGCGGAGCCTCACGGTAGAGCCGCGGCATCCCCGACTCCTCGACGTACCCGTTCCCGCCGAGGCATTCCAGCGCCTCCACCGCGTGCGACGGACCGCGTTTGCACACCCAGTACTTCGTCGCCGCCAGCCCCAGCCGCCGGAACGCCTGCTCCTGCTCGTCCTCCGGCCGGTCGGTGGCCGACGCGAGCCGCATCCCGACCGTCGTCGCCGCCTCGGACTCCACGACGAGGTCCGCCAGCACGTTGCCCATCAGCGGCTGATCCACCAGATTCGCCCCGAACGCGCGACGATGCCGCGCGTGGTGGACCGCCCGCACGGCGCCGTACCGCATACCCGACGCGCTCCCGACCGCGCAGTCCAGCCGGGTGTTGTTCACCATCTCGATGATGGTGCGCACCCCGCGGCCTTCCTCGCCGATCAGCCAGCCGATCGCGTCGTCGTACTCGATCTCCGAGGACGCGTTGGACCGGTTGCCCAGCTTGTCCTTCAGCCGCTGCAACCGGATCCCGTTGCGCGTGCCGTCCGGCAGGATCCGGGGGAGCAGGAAACACGACAACCCGCCCGGTGCCTGGGCCAGCGTCAGGAACATGTCCGACATCGGCGCCGAGGTGAACCACTTGTGCCCGACGATCACATAACCGCCGTCGCCGAGCGGCCGCGCCGTGGTGGTGTTCGCCCGGACGTCGGAGCCACCCTGCTTCTCCGTCATCGACATCCCGGCGATGAGCCCGCGCTTCGAACTCGGCTCACGCAACCCGAAGTCGTACTCCGTCGCCGCCAGCAGCGGCTCGTACCGCGCGGACAGCTCGGGATTGAACCGCAACGCCGGAACCGCCGCGTACGTCATCGAAATCGGGCACGTGTGCCCCGCGTCGACCTGGCCCCAGACGTACATCTTCGCTGCCCGCGCCGCGTGCGCACCCGGCCGGGAATCCCGCCACGGCGCCGCGTGCAACCCATGGGACACCGCGACGTCCATCAGCTCGTGCCAGTGCGGGTGGAACTCGACCTCGTCGATCCGGTTCCCGACCCGGTCGTGCGTCCGGAGCACCGGCTCGTTCTCGTTGACCAGCCTGCCCCACTCCTGGGCCTGCTCGCTCCCGGCCAGCCTGCCGAGGGCGTGGACCTCGGCCACCGCCCAGCCCGCGCCCGCCCGCTCCAGCCCTTCCAGCAAGGCCGGGTCGGCGGCGACGTCGTACTCCGCCAGCGGCGGGACCTGATTGGTGACCTCATGAGTGCTCGGCATCGGAACCTCCCAAGGAACGCAGGACGAAAGTGCGCAGCCCGGACACCTCGTCCGCACTGCCGGTGGTCAACGGGCCGATCAGCACCTCGGCGGCCGCCCCGACGAGCGCCGCCGCGGTGACGTCCGCGTCCTGGGCGGGCAGCGCCCCGGACCGGACGCCGTCGGCCACGTGCTGGGCCACGACGTCACGGAAGGCACGCCGGAACACCAGCCGCTCGGCCTCGATCGGCGCGTCGACGGGCTCGGCCAGCAGCGCGTACGCCATCCGCGGCGTCTTCAGCGCCCGGCTCGCGAAGGTGTCGAAGACCGCCACGACCCGCTCGGCAGGCGTGCCGGGCCGCTCCGACACCTCGCGCACCGCCTCGACCTCACGCGTGACGACCTTGCGGAACAACTCCACGACCAGGGCGGCCTTGGTGGGGTAGTGGCGGTACACGCTCCCGACCGCCACGCCCGCCCGTTCGGCGACCGCCGACACCGAGCAACCCGCGTACCCGCGCTCGGCCAATTGCTCCATGGCGGCGGCGAGAACGGCGTCGCGCTGGGCGTCCAGGCGCTCCTGGACCTTCGGTGTACGTCGATACGGCACCCAAGAAGTGAAGCACTGATTCACACCTTCAGTCAACGCACCCTGGCGAGCCCCTCCACCGCCCTGGCGATGCCCTTCTTGTCATAAGCACTCGTCGGCATGGTCGCCGCATGGGCATGCCGGACCACCCCGTCCCGGTCGATCAGCACACTGCCCGACTGCTGCAGCATCTTCTTCGCCAATCCGAACGCCTCATGCGGCGTGCCGTTCCGGCCCGAGACCACCGGGAGCGACAACCCGCGCTTCGCCCGCCACGCCTTGGCCTCCGCCCGGCCCTCGGGAACCGCCACCAACACCCGCACACCGGCCGCCGCCAGCTCCTCGGACCGCGCCGCCAGGTCCTTCACATGGCCGGTGCACACCGGACACGTGGTCGAGCGCATGAAATAGATCAGCACTCCGGCCGTACCGCGGAACTCCGAAAGCCGCACGACCTGCCCGGTCGTGTCCTCCAGCGCGACATCAGGGACCGTGGAACCGATTTCGAGCATGAAAACTCCTCAAAAGAAGGTCAGGAAGCGGGGTCGTCGAGAAAGGCACGGACCGTCGCCCGCGCACGGTGCAGCCGGGACTTCATCGCGGCCGTGCTCAGACCGAGCGCGTCGGCGACCGCCCGGCCCGAATGCCCCTGGATGTCACGCATGATCAAGACGCGACGCTGGTCGGCGGACAACTCGGCGATCGCCGCGGCCACCCGCTGCGCCTCCAGCCGATCCAACGCGTCTTCCTCGGCCGAAACCACCGCGACGGAATCCGCCGGACCCGCACCACGCACCACCCGGCGCGCCCGACGGAGGCATTCGTTGCGCACGATCCGGAACATCCACGACGCGAGCGCACCCGTGGCCCGCAGCGTGCCGATCTTCCGGTACAGGATGATCAGCGCCTCCTGCGCCGAATCCTCCGCGTCCTCCGGCGAAGCACACAGCGACCGCGCGAACCGCTGCACATGCGGATGGGAACCCGAGACCAGCGCGGCGATGGCGGACGCGTCCCCGCCCTGCGCCGCCACGATCAACGATTCCCTCGGCCACTCGGCCTCCACGACAACCTCCTCCTGCGCCGAGCTTGTCCCGGCCCCTACAAGAGCCGCGACCCTCGCGAAAGGATTCAGCAGCCTCCACGTGACCCCGCTCACCCCAGCGGGCGCACCACGAACCCCACGTCACCCGATGGCATGATCGCCGCTATGACATGGACCGCCCCCGAGGTGACCCGGCCGTCCGGCGACACCGCCGCCGACGAGCCCCGCCTGCGCTACGCCGCACAGGACATCGAACCCCTCTACGACCCCGCCCTCGGCAAGGACCACGACTTCGAAGTCCTCGACGCCGCCAAAGCCGAAGAGGCATACGACATCCTCCTGGACGAGATCCGGCTCGCCGACGAAGCCGCCGCCGAAGGATCCCTCGACGACACCTTCGACCTCGGCGGGAACCCGTTCTCCCTGCGCATGCTCTACCTCCACATGATCGGCGAATACGCCCGCCACAACGGCCACGCCGACCTCATCCGCGAACGCGTCGACGGCCACACGGGAGCCTGACCATGGACTACGGATTCGTCGGCGCGGGCGAGATCACCGCCGCCATCGTCGAAGGCCTCAGCAAGGACATCACCGACCCGCCCTCGATCTTCCTCTCACCCCGCAGCCGCAGCGTCGGCCAAGAACTCTCGGCACGCTTCGCCAACGTCGAAGTCCGCGACAGCAACCAAGCCGTCCTCGACAGCGCCACGACCATCGTGCTCGCCGTCCGCCCGCCGATCGCCGAAGAAGTCCTCCGAGACCTCACCTTCCGGCCCGACCACGTCCTGATCAGCGCCCTCGCCGGCGTCCCCCTCGACCGGCTGCGCGACTGGGCCGCCCCCACCCGCGAAGTCGTCCGGAGCATTCCCCTGCCCCCGGCCGCGCGCCGCCAAAGCCTCACCGCGATGTACCCCGACAACCCCGAAGCCCGAGCCCTCTTCGACAGCATCGGTGGCAGCGTCGTCCCCGCCGCGGAGAAGGACCTCGACGTCTTCAGCGGCGCCACGGCCACCTTCGCCGCCCACCTCGACTACCTCGGCACCATCGCCGCCTGGATGACCGACCAAGGCATCGAGGACACCACGGCGACCGCCTTCACCAGCCACATCTTCGGCCAGCTCGGACACTCCCTCGTCCAGCAGAGCGGCTCCCTCGAAACCCTCACCGGCAAACACATGACCCCCGGCGGGCTCAACGAACAATTCCTCACCGACCTGCGCACCAACGGCGTCCCCGACACCGTCCGCCAGGCCCTCGACGGAATCCTCACCAGACTGCGAAACCAGTGACCGTCATCGAAAAGCTCCGGGCCGCCGGATGCGTCTTCGCCGAAGACGAAGCCCACCTGATCACCGCCGAAGCCCGCACCCCCGACGAACTCGACACCATGATCCAGCGCCGCATCGACGGCGAACCGCTCGAAGTCATCCTCGGCTGGGCGGAATTCCACGGACTGCGCATCACCGTCGAACCCGGCGTCTTCGTGCCACGGCAACGATCAGAACTCCTCGTCCGCCACGCCACCACCCTCGCCGGACCAGAAGCGGTCGTCCTCGACCTCTGCTGCGGCACCGGCGCACTCGGCGCCGCCATCGCCGCCGAACTCGGCGACATCCGGCTCTACGCGGCCGACATCGAGCCCGCCGCAGTCCGCTGCGCCCGCGTCAACGTCGCCCAAGCCAGGGGAGAGGTCTTCGAAGGCGACCTCTACACACCACTACCCGCGACGCTACGAGGCCGGGTCGACATCCTGGTCGTCAACGCCCCGTACGTCCCCACCGACGCCATCGCGATGATGCCGCCCGAAGCACGCGACCACGAACCTCGCGTCGCCCTCGACGGCGGGCACGACGGGGTCGACGTCCACCGCCGCGTCGCCGCCGAAGCCCCACAATGGCTCGCACCGGGCGGGCACCTGCTGATCGAAACCGGCGAAAGCCAGGCCGCGAGCACCGCGGAAGCCATGGCACACAACGGATTGACCCCCGAAGTGGTCACCGACGAAGCGCTGTACGCGACGATTGTTGTCGGTGCCCGGGTCTAGGGTCGCCGCCGTGACCGACTACCTCCAAACCACCCGCACCGCCTACGACACGGTCGCGGCCGACTATGCCGAACTGCTCCGCGACCACCTCGCCGGATCCACCTGGGACCGCGCCGTGCTCGGCGCGTACACCGAACTCGTCCAGGCCGCCGGAGGCGGCCGCGTCGCCGAAATCGGCTGCGGACCCGGCCGCATCACCGAGTACCTCCACCAGCTGGGCCTCGACATCCACGGCATCGACCTCTCCCCGGAAATGGTCGCCGTCGCCCGCAAGTGGTACCCCCACCTGGACTTCCGGGTAGGGGAGATGCCCGGTTTGTCCATTGAGGACGGTGCATTGACCGGCGTCGTCGCGTGGTACTCCATCATCCACACACCACGAGAGCGGCTGCCGGAGATCTTCGCCGACTTCCACCGGATCCTCGCCCCGGGCGGCCACCTGCTCGTGGCCTTCCAGGTCGGCGACGAAGTACGCCACATCGAGCACGCCTATGGGCACGACATCTCTTGCGACGCCTACCGCCTGTCGCCCGAGAAGATCACCGAGCAGCTGGGGGAGGCGAAGTTCAGCGTGCTCTCCACCCTCGTCCGTGAGCCGTCCGAGGAATTCGAAAGCACGCCACAGGCTTACTTGATCGCCCGCAAGCAGTAGCTCAAGGACGCCGAGCCTCGACGAGCCGGGCCGCCGAGCCGTAGAAAACGCCTCGGTCGGTCTGGTGCTCGGCGAGATCGGCTCGCAAGGCATCCACAGCCGCGGCGCGAGCGGCCTCATCCAGGTCGCTCAACCGGCCACCATGCTGCTCGACGATGAAGTCGGCCGCATCATCCACGTCGCGGCCGAAGTACATCGGCTTGTTCACCGCGGTACACCGGACGTCGGAGTACCCGGCAGACACCAGCAACTTCTCGGTCTCGCCCGGGTCGCTCAGCGCGAGATCCGACGACGGCACCGCACGGCCCGCCGCGAAGATCGTCCGGAACGTGGTGATCCATTCGTTGAGCCGCAACGGCTGCCACGTCAGCAGGACCAGACGGCCACCGGGCCGGGTCGCCCTGGCCAAGTTGGAGAACGCGGCCAGGGGAATACCGAAGAACATCGATCCATGCCTGCTGATCACCACATCGAACCGCGCCTCGGCGAACGGATGGATCTGCGCGTCCACCTGCGCGAAAGAGACATTGGGAACGCCTTCATCCTCGGCGAGCCGACGAGCGAGAACCAGCATCTCACCGGAGAGGTCGACACCCAGCGCGGAACCGTCACTGGCGAACCGTGCGGCGTCCCGCGTCGTCTGACCCGCACCGCAACCGACGTCGAGGACGTTGTCAGTCGGCCTGATGCCGGCCGCGGCGAAGAACGTGTCGCGATAAGCAGCGACACCGTCGTTGAAACGCTGCGCGCGCTTCGCCCAAAGAGCGCCGTCGTCACCGTCCCACGCCATCAACATCCGCTCGTTCGACGGATCGACATGCACAGCGGCGCTCTCGGACATTTCGACTACCCCCAGGTTCTCTTCCGAAAAACGACCCTAGCTGACGGAGTTCGGCCGGGACGTCAGCGAGCCTTTGATGGAACTGTTCGACCGGATCACCCGGCGTCTGGTCCCGTCCGACGCGAAGTAGCGTTGGCGATGTTGACCATCCAGGTGATCCCGAACTTGTCCACGAGCGCGCCGGCCTCGTCGCCCCGCACCTGCTTCTCCAGCCGCATGGTCACCGTGCCGCCGACGGACAACTTCTCGAAATGGCCGCGGAGTTCGCCATCGCCACCGAGGTAGACCGCGACGTTGTTGCCAGGGGAGTGCGGCACGTCCTCGACCTGGCCGTCAACGTCGCAAGCCATCAGCGTGTATCCGTGCGGGGTGTCGAGCTGGGCGTGCATGACCTTGTCAGCGTCGGGGGAGTCCGGCGAGCCGAAGTCCGCGATCCACCGAATACACGACATCCTGTGGCGGGTATTCGCCGCAGGATTCAGGCCAGGCCCCAGTAAGCCAGCCAAGCGTCCAACGCCGGCCCGGGCGGGTTGAGCCGACGAGCACGGGCGACGTTCTCCTCGTCGTCAGGAACGACCTCGGCCAGAACCAGCACGTTCCCGCGAGCTTCGCCGACACCGAACAGACCTTCGTCAGAGAGCCTGCGCAGCGCCGTCTCCATCGCACGAAGCCGAAGATCGAACTCCGCGTCGGAGGCATCGTCGTCGGCGATGTCGAACACCTCCGGCCGGGCGGCGAACAGCTCGCGGACCGGCTTCAGATGTTCCTCACCACCGATCGAAAACGGTGAATCGGCGTAGGAGTAGCGGACGTCGTCGGCGTCTGGTCGCTGTGTCAGCGCCTCGTGCGACCACGCCGACAGAGCCGGACCAAAGGCTTCGCCGGGCGTGGTCAGCGTGACGTAGTAGAACGTGTGGCCGGGGTTGTCGCGGAACAGGTCTGTGACGGCTGCACGAGTGGCCGTGGTCAACGCGTCGGCAAGGTCGGCTTCGGTAGGAATCACCAGGGCATCGAACCATGTCCCGCTTCAGCCTGAGGGAGGACATGTCCTGACCTTACTTGACCTTACTTGACATAATGTACATTATCGGCACTTTGGCTGACCTGGATAACGCTGGCCGAGAGGGGCCTCGATGCAGGCGCGAAGGGGTCCTTCGTCGCATTTCATGCAGTGAAAGCGCCCTTCGCCACGCCTGATGCGGGCATGGCTCCCTTTGGCTCACCCTGAACCGGGTCGCCACAGATCTCCTGAGGCGACCCATGGCACCCCCGGCGACGCGAAACGGAGGTCCGATCACCCAGCCTCAATACGTCACTGTGACGAATCGATGTGGGTCTCACGGAGCCATTGATGATCAATGGAGGCGTCAGGCGCGGTTGGATCTCGTCGAGTCGGCCAGTCTGGCGACGACATGGACCCAAGTGTCGCCTAGGTGGCACAAGTGTCACGAAAGGGTCGTTCCTGACGCTTTTCGTCCTGAATGACCCTTTCATGACACCCCGGAGAGCGACGGGCGAACCGGGATCCCCCGCGAGGGGTTTCCGGACCCATCACTCCGTTTCATGCATAATCACTATTATGCATGAAACGGAATATAACCGAGTGTAAGACTGTCGGTGCCATGCGGTACAAGATGTTCATGAGGGTTTCCGAGGCACAGCAAGCCTTTTTCGCCGCACGTCGTCCCCGTAAGGATTCTCCTCACACCACCGACGCCTACCGCCGCGACCTCGCCGGCATCACCGCACTTCTGCTTCGCGAACTGGACCGCTCCCCTGACGAACTCACTGTCGAGATGCTCACCGCCCAGGCGCTCCGCAACGCCTTCGGTGCCTTCGCAGACACCCACGCGAAGAGTTCGGTGCTCCGCGCCTGGTCGACCTGGAATCAGTTCCTCACCTTCTGCGTGTCCGACGGGTTGCTCGCGGGCAATCCGATGGGCGCGGTCGCCCGGCCGAAGGCGCCTCCGCTGACGCCGAAACCGTTGCGCGGTGAGGAAACCCCGGAGCAGCTGCTCGCTGCCGCCGCCGACGGCTCGCGCCGGACACGAGATCCATGGCCGGAGCGGGACGTCCTGGTGATCGCGCTGGGGCTGGTCGCCGGGCTGCGTGCCGCCGAGATGCGGGCCCTGACGGCGCGATCGCTGGTCGGCCGTCAGGGCGAGATGCGGCTGCACGTCCATGGCAAGGGAAGCCGCGACCGGTCGATCCCGGTGCAGCCGATCATGGAGAAGATCATCGAGGAGTACCTGGCCTCCTGTCGTCGGCGGTTCCCGCAGCAACGGTTCGGGCCCTCCACTCCCCTCCTCCGGGATCGTGCGGGCGAGCCGATCGGCCGCGGCGCGCTCGAGTACCTCGTCAAATCCTGCTATCGGTGGGCAGGCCTGCACGACCGCGTGCCGGTCGGGGCGAACCTCCACGCGTTGCGGCACACCTTCGCGACAAGGCTGGCGGAGGACGGCGCGACGGCGTCCGAGATCATGGCTTTGCTGGGGCACGCGAGCCTCGCGACCAGCCAGAACTACATCGAGGCGACCGGACGTGAGCAGCGCGCGGCGGCCGCGAGCAACCGGACGTACCGGGCGCTGGACGGGATCTTGTAGCTCAGCGGAGTTGTTCGAGGTTCTTGGCGGCCTGGGCGATCTCGCCGGCGAGGCCGCGGAGTTCGGCGACGGAAGCGCCGTCGTCGGCCGCGGTGACGACGTCTTCGGCGGCGCAGCGGAGTTGGAAGAGCCTGTCCTGCAGGGTGGCGATCTCGGTGTCGGAGAGGACGACAGCGTCTTCGGGGAGTCCGCTGCGTTGGAGGGCGGTGCGGCGTTCGTAGGCGCGCTGGCGGCAGGATTGCCCGCAGTAGCGGCGGCGCCTGCCGACGTTGCCACCTTGTTCGAGTCGCCGGCCGCACCATCCGCAGTGTTTGGGTACCCCCGCGCGGCGGAGTTCGGACACCTCTTCGGCGGATGTCTTCGGGTGTTCGGCCACTTCCCTCACGGATCAGACCCTAGCTGGCCATCCGGCGATCATGCCGAGGCCACGACCGAAGTGCACACTAGTGGGGTGCCGACACCGTTTCCGTACCTCGCCGACCCGCTCCCGCGTGCCTTCGCCCATCGGGGCTGGCACCTCGGTGACCTGGAAGGACTGGAGAACTCGTTGCCTGCCTTCCAACAGGCGGTGACGGAGGGTTATCGCTACCTGGAGACGGATGTGCACGCGACGTCGGATGGTGTGGTGGTCGTTCATCACGACGCGTCGTTGGACCGGACGACGGACGGCGCGGGGTTGATCTCCCGGCAGACGTGGGCTCAGTTGCGGACGGTCAAGGTCGGTGGCCGTGCGCCGTTGTCGCGGCTGGAGGACGTCCTCGAGGAGCTGCCGGAGGCGCGGTTCAACATCGATGTGAAGTCGAACGAGGCGGTGGCGCCCTTCGTGCGGGCGATCGAGCGGACCGGGGCGTACGACCGGGTCGCGGCGGCGTCGTTCTCCGACGCGCGGCTGGCGCGGATCCGGAAGCTGGCGGGGCCGAAGCTGGTTACCGCGATGGGGCCGCGTTCGGTGGCGGTGATGTGGGCGAACGGGTTCTTGCCGCTGGTGTCGTTGCGGGCCTTGTCACGGGGTGCGATGGCGCAGGTGCCGGTGCGGCAGGGGCGATTGAAGGTGGTGGACCGGGCGTTCCTGCGGCAGGCGACGCGTGGGGGTTTCGAGGTCCACACGTGGACGGTGGACGATCCGGCGGAGATGCGGCTGTTGCTGGATCTCGGGGTGCACGGGATCGTGACGGACCGGCCGGATCTGCTGCGTGACGTTCTTCGGGAACGCGGCGCTTGGCCTTCCTGATCCGCGTTTAGTCCTCTAAATGCGTTGTAAGCGCATTTAGAGGACTAAACGCGGGGACGTCATCGGGGTGCTTTTCCGTTCCAGGCGGCGTCCCAGGTCTTGGGTCCGAGCCGTCCTGAGTCGTTGATGCCGTTGGCTCGCTGGAGGGCGAGGACGGCTTCGCGGGTTTTGTCGTAGTAGCAGCCTGTTCCGGTGAAGCCGTAGCCGAAGGCGTTCATCCGCAGCTGGAACTGCTTCAGGGGTACCGCGCAGTCGCCGTAGGCGTAGACGACGCCGGGCCAGGCGGGTTTGGGTCCGCCTGGCGGAGCGGGCGGGGTGGGCTTCGGCTTGGGCGGAGGCGGTGGGGCGGGCTGTCCTCCCCCGCCGATGTAGGCGGAGTCGGCGTAGGACGGGACGCGTTTGCTGCGGCCGTCGCTGTCGTTGCGGAAGCCGAGTTTGCCGGCGCATTCCCAGGGTTGCCAGCCGCGCATGCGGTAGAGGTAGAGGGCCCGGTAGTCCTGCTCGCGGGGGGCGGCCTGGTCGGGTCGCCCTTGGCCGCCGACGCTGCGCCAGGTGGGCAGGTCGAACTGGTAGGCGCCGTAGTAGCCGTTGCCGGTGTTGATGTTGTAGCGCCCGCTCGATTCACACATGCGGAGCTTGGCCCAGTGGGAGCCGTGGGGATCCGCGGCGGCGGATCCGGTGGTGGCGATCTGCAGGCCCGTCACGGCGAGGGCGAGCAGGAGTGTTCTCGCCACTACGCGGTGTGCTGTGCGAAGGCGATGGGTCCTCATGAGCGGAACAGTAAGTATCAGCCCCGTGCTTCACAAGAGTCACAGATCGCTCACCAGCCTCACACGAAACACACGGGGATCGTGGCAGCGACACGCCGACAATGGTCGGGAAGGTGTCCGGGAAGGGTTCGTCCCGCGTCGAAACGAACACGGTCCGGACTCGTGCCGGACAGGTGGGTGTGATCACCAGTAGTCTCCCGCTGACCTCGACGTTCTCGACTTCAGGAGCAGTGCATGACGGTGGCCGGGACCCGTGATCGCAAGCGGGTGTGGCGGGCTTGGTACCTCTATGACTGGGCCAATTCGCCGTTCTATTCGTCGGTGATCACCGTCTTCGGTGCGCTCTATTTGAGCGAGATCGCGTCGGCGGACGCGAAGACGAATTTCACCCTTAACGGGGACAGGGCGTGCACCGATTCGAGTGGAGCTTCGAGCACCCTTCAGAACTGCGACGTCTCCTTGTTCGGGCTCCACTTCCCCGCTGGTTCGCTGTGGGGGTATCTGCTGTCGATCGCGACGGTGACGCAGGTGCTGGTGCTGCCGATCGCCGGCGCGATCGCGGACCGGAGCAGGCACAAGCGGCGGATCCTCGGCGGGTTCGCGTTCCTGGGTGCGGTGGCGTCGGCGTTGATGTTCTTCATCGCGGGGACGAACTGGGAGGTCGGGGTCTGGACGTTCATCCTGGCCAACATCGGTTACGGCGGTGCGCTGGTCGTCTACTACTCGTTCCTGGTGGACATCGCGGAGCCCGATGAGCGGGACGCGGTGTCGTCGAAGGGATGGGCTTTCGGGTATCTCGGCGGTGGTCTGGCGCTGGCGCTGCAGCTCGGGTTCTTCATGGGGCACGAGTTCTTCGGGGTGAGTGAAGGACTGGCGATCCAGATCTGCTTCCTGACGTCGGGGATCTGGTGGGCGGTGTTCACGATCCCGGCGGTGCGGGCGCTCCCCCAGACTCATGTGCCGAAGTCGGGCGAGCGTGGCCTGTCGGTGCTGACGGCCGGGTTCAAGGAGTTGAAGCAGACGATCAAGGAGGCGAGGGCCTATCCCCTGACGCTGGCGTTCCTCGGCAGCTATCTGGTCTTCACCGACGGGATCACGACGGTGGTGGCGGTGTCGGCGCAGTACGGCAAGGACGAGCTGAAGTACAGCACCCAGGTGCTGATCGTCACGATCCTGGTGATCCAGTTCCTGGCGTACGCCGGGGCGATGATCCACGGGGCGATCGCGGCGCGGATCGGGGCGAAGAAGACGATTCTGGGCAGTTTGGTGGCCTGGGTGGCCGTGCTGTGCTTCGCGTTCTTCATCGAGGCTGGTCAGCCGTTGCAGTTCTACGCGGTGGCGGTCGGGATCGGGCTGGTGCTGGGGGCAACGAACGCGTTGTCGCGGTCGTTGTTCGGGCAGATGATCCCGGATGGGAAGGACGCGCAGTACTTCTCGCTGTACGTGGTCGGTGAGCGGGGGACGTCGTGGCTCGGTCCGCTGTTGTTCGCGGCGGTCGGGCAGATCACCGGCTCGTTCCGGTACGCGATCATCGCTCTGGTGATCTTCTTCGTGCTCGGTTTCGTGTTCGTGTGGCTGGTGCCGGTGCGCCGGGCGATCGAGGCGGCGGGCAACCGACCACCGGCGGTGCTGTGAGGGAGGAGCGTGCCGATAGGGTCGGGCGTCGTGACCGTACTGAAGGAGAGTGGCCCGGATCCCACGGACGCGTTGTCGTCGGTGCCGGTGGCGGGTTCACGGCGGGGTGTGCCGGTCGTCGGGAAGCTGAAGTTCTGTTACGGGCCGATGGACTGCGGGAAGTCGACGCTGGCTTTGCAGATCGACCACAACCACGCGCGGCAGGGTCGTCGTGGGATGGTGCTGGTGCGGCATGACCGGTCCGGGGAGCCGCAGATCACGAGCCGGATCGGATTGACGCGCAAGGCGATCGAGGTGGGGAACGAGACCGATCTGCGGTTGCTGGTGCGTGAGCAGTGGGCGGCCGGGCGGCATGTGGATTACCTGATCGTCGACGAGGCGCAGTTCTTGTCGCCCGATCAGGTGGATCAGCTGGCCGAACTGGCGGATGACGTCCAGATCGACGTGTACTGCTTCGGGATCGCGACGGATTTCCGGAGTGTGTTGTTCCCGGGTGCGGCGCGGTTGTTCGAGCTGGCGGACGAGTTGCAGCCGGTTCAGGTCGAGGTGCTGTGCTGGTGCGGGCAGACGGGGCGGTTCAACGCGCGGGTGTCCGATGGCGAGGTGCTGCGGGCCGGCGACACCGTGGTGGTGGCGGATACCGAGCAGATGGTCGTTGAATCTTCACCGGTATCACGTTCTGAGGGCGAACCGAGTACGGTCCGTTATCAGGTATTGTGCCGTCGCCACTTTCGACTGGGCGACCTGGGGCCCTCCTCGGCCCAACACGGTCAGTTACGGTTGACGTGACAGGCGTACTACTAGCCCATCTGGGGGATATCCGCACCAAGATGGCCGTATTGACGTCACGCCAGAGCGCGAAACCACTCCTACTAGGAGAAGCTGTTGCCACCGGGTGACACAGCTCATCGTGAGCAAGGACATGCTGTCCAGGGAATCCTCTGGCCGTCACTGTCGTTGCATAGGGTGAGCATCACCCTGGCTCCACCCGGAGCTGACTGAAAGGACCCCCATCATGGCCGACCGTGTTCTCCGTGGAAGCCGGCTGGGAGCGGTCAGCTACGAGACCGACCGCAACCACGACCTCGCGCCTCGGCGCACCGTGCGCTACGCCTGCCCCAAGAACCACGAGTTCGAGGTGCCCTTCTCCGACGACGCCGAGATCCCCTCGGTGTGGGAGTGCAGGCTGCACGGCAGCGAGTCCGAGATCGTGGACGGCGGGCAGCCGGAGCAGAAGAAGGTCAAGCCCCCGAGGACGCACTGGGACATGCTCCTGGAGCGCCGTTCGATCCCGGAGCTCGAAGATCTGCTCAACGAACGTCTCGCCGAGCTGAAGGGACGCAGGACCACCCGGTCCGCCTGACGCACGGCACAAGTAGCTAGCCCCACCACGAACCGGCGAAGCCCCCGCGACCTCCCACCGCGGGGGCTTCGCCGTGTCCGGGGTCAGGCGACCGCGACCAGGGGTACCAGTGCGTCGCGAAGGCGCCGCAGGTGCTCGGGTGGCGATTCGAGCAGCGGGAGCCGGACCGTGGCGTTCGGGATGACGCCGAGCTCGGCCAATGCGGCCTTGGCCATGATCGCTCCCTGCGAGGTGCGCATGACGGCCTCCGCCAGTGGAAGCAGCGTGGCGTTGAGCGATCGTGCGGTGTCGAGGTCTCCCCCGCGCACGGCGGCGATGAGTTGGGCGTTGCGGTCGGCGAAGGCGTTGCCCACGACGCTGACCAGGCCGGTGGCGCCGGCGGCGAGATAGGGCAGGTTGAGCTCGTCGATGCCGCAGTAATAGGCCAACGGCGTGCGCGCCATGACGGCCATCGCTTCGAATACGTCGCCCTTGGCGTCCTTCACGGCCCGGATCCTGGGGTGGCGGGCGAGTTCGATCAGGGTGGCCGCTTCCAAGGCCGTCCCGGTGCGGGCCGGGACGTCGTAGAGCATCACGGGCAGGTCGGTGGCGTCGGCGACCGTCAGGCAGTGCGCCACGATCCCGGCTTGTGTCGGCTTGGAGTAGTAGGGGCAGACGAGCAGGAGCGCGTCGGCGCCGGCCGCCTCGGCTTCCTTCGCGCGTCGGATGGAGGTGGTGGTGTCGTAGGTGCCGACACCGGCGATCACGCGCGCCCGGTTCCCGGTGCGGTTCGCCACCGTGTGGACGAGCCGCGCGGCTTCGGTGCCGGTCAGGGTGGGTGACTCCCCGGTGGTTCCGCCGACGACGATGCCGTCGCAGCCGGTGGTCAGCAGGTGGTCGACCAGGCCGGTGAGGCCGGGTTCGCTGAGCACCCCGCCGGGTTCCATCGGGGTGACCATGGCGACGAGGTTGGAGCCGAAGAGTGTTTCGGTCATGCTGCCGATCCTGTCGACGCCGATACCTATGGTCCAACGATGGTTTTTGGACGGTATTGCGTAGCCTGGCTTTATGGTCGAGGTCGGAGCTCTGCGGGCACTGCGGTCGGTGGCCGCGCTGGGGACGCTGGCGCGGGCGGCGGACGAACTGGGATTCACGGCGTCGGCCGTGTCGCAGCAGATCAAACGGCTGGAACGCCAGATCGGGATGCCGGTGCTCGCTCCGGCAGGCCGCGGCGTCGTGCTGACTCCGGCGGGCCAGGCCGTCGTCGACTCCTCTTTGGAGGTGTTCCAGGCACTCGAACGGTGCGTCGAGGCCGCTCAGTCGGTCGCGGAGGGCGCGCCGCGCGGTGTCCTGCGGGTGGCCGCGTTCTCGACCGGCATCCGCGGCCTGCTCGCCCCCGTCCATCCGCGGCTCCTGACGCGCTACCCCGGCCTGCGGCTGCACATCACCGAACAGGACCCCGACCAGGCTCTGCATTCCGTCGAGGCCGGGACCGCCGACCTCGCGCTCATCCATGACGCCGACGGCGCGCCGGTACCGCTGTCCCCCGCGCTGTCACGGCGCCTGGTGCACACCGACCTCGGCGACGTCGTCATGGCCGAGACCCATCCGCTGGCGCGCGCCGAGCCGCCGCTGGACGGTGCGAACCTGGCCGGGCACGCGTGGGTGACCAGTCCGCCGGGCACGGTCTGCCACCAGTGGTTCCGGCGTGTGTTCGCCGGCCTTCCGGAAGAACCCGACGTGCGGCATCTGGTGGACGACTTCTCCACGCAGCTGTCGCTGGTGGCCTCAGGCGAGGTCGTCGCGTTGATCCCGCGGCTGGCGCGCCCGCCCTTGGCCGAAGGGCTCCTCGCCCGGCCGCTGCGGCGCCCGCCGACGCGCGAGGTTCACGCCGCGTGGCGCCGCAGTGCCGAGTCCAGCCCCGCGATCCGGGCGGTGCTGGCGGAACTCGGGGCGGCTCGGTCAGCTGGGGTACATGCTGGTCACGTTGACGAACGTGCCGGTGATCCCCATGGCGTCGCCGGAAGCGAGGAACGCCAGCGTGGAGGCGACCTCGGCGAGACGCGGTGAACGCTTGGTCATCCGGGCCTCGGTGAGGCCGTCGAGGACGTTCTGCATCATCTCGGGACTTGCCGGCAGCTGGTTGTTCACCGCGGAGAGCTTCTCGGGTGTGAAGGTCTCCGGGATACCGGCGACCCAGATGCCGAGCGCGCGGACACCGTGCGGTCCGATCTCGACGGCGAGATTGCGGATGAAGGTGTCCAGCGCGGCGTCGATCGAGCCCGTGGCGCCCATCATCGGGCTGCCGTGGGCGGATCCGCTGTCGAGGGCGAGGATGGCACCGGAGCCCTGAGCGACCATGTGCCGGGCGGCGGCCCGCGCGGTGATGAAGTTCGTCGTGATTCCGGCGGTGATCGGGCGGACGTAGTCCTCGACCGACATCTCCACGAGTGGGATGCCTTGGATGTCGCCGCGCGGGACGAGGTTGAGCGAGATGTCGATGCTGCCCGCCTCGGCCACGACGGAAGCCGCGTGCGCGTCGACCGCGGTTTCGTCGAGGCCGTCGACGACGGCGACTTCGGCCCGTCCCCCGGTCTCCTTGATCTCGTCGGCGAGCTTCGTCAGTGCCGGTTCGTGGCGGCCGGTGAGGAAGACGCGGGCTCCGCGCGCGGCGAACTCCTTGGCGACGCCGTTGCCGATCGCCCCGCCGGCGCCGTAGATGATCGCGTTCTTGTTCTGCAGGCTCATGGGTTTTCCTTCCACGTTGTCAGGTACGACCGTTGAGACGCGGAAGGCGCGGAGATCTCATCGGTCCTCAGATCAGCGTCAGGGGCAGCCCGAACGCGGGGAACAGGTGCGGCTCGAACGCGGTGATCTCGGCGACCTTCCCGTCTTCGATGCGCAGCACATCGAGCACCTGTGCCCGGTAGACCCGGGTGCCCGGCCGCCGGACGTATCCCGCCGCGGCGGGAAGCCCGTTGGCCACGGCCGGAAGGTGTTTCCACTCCCCGAAGTACGTCGGCGAGGCGGGATCGAGGGATTGGGCGACGAACTCGAGGAAGACGTCCCGTCCGGAGAACCACAGCGGATTCGGCGGCATCGTGACCAGCACGTCCTCCCTCAGCAGCTCGGCCATGACCCGGCTGTCCCCGTTGGCGGTCGCGGCGGCCATGTAGCGCCGCAGGATCGCCTGCTCCTCGTCGGTCGGCCGCACGGTCCTGGCCCAGTCGGTGCGGCGTTCCGGCAGGCGTTCGCGCAGTGTGGGGCGTGCGCGCTGAAGGGCGCTGGTGACCGAAGCGACGGTGGTTTCCAACAGGTCCGCGGTTTCGGCGGCCTTCCAGCCGAGGACGTCGTTGAGGATCACCACGGCCCGCTGTTTCGGTGGGAGGTGCTGGATCGCGGCCAGGAAGACGAGCTCCATCGTTTCCCTGGTCTCGGCGATCTCCGCGGAGTCGTCCGGGAACGGCTGCAACCAGGGCAGGAACTGAGGCGGTTCGCCCTGTTCGACGTCAGGCAACGGGTCGTAGGGACGTGGGACCCGTTTGTTGCGCCGCAGGAAGTCGAGGCAGGTGTTGGTGGCGATGCGGTAGAGCCAGGCGCGGAAACTCGACCGGCCTTCGAACCCTTCGCGGCCGCGCCACGCTCGCAGGAACGTCTCCTGGACCAGGTCCTCCGCGTCGTCGTAGGACCCGACCATGCGGTAGCAGTGCACGCGCAGTTCTCGCTGGTGCTCCTCGATCCTCCCGGCGAAGGCGACCTCGTCCACGGTTTCCGTCACGGGCGCCGGTGTGACGTTTTCGTCCTTGGTCCGCAGCGCCAGTTGAGCGATGCGCCGCAGCCTGCCGACGTCGGAGGTGAGCGAGGCAAGGTCGGTGAGGAACACCTCCGGCGGCTGAGGTGCCAGCCGGTTCGCGACGCGGCCGACCTCGGCGATGAGGGTTTGCACGTCGGGGGCGGGGTCGCGCCGTGACCGGTAGGCCCGCTGGCGGCACGCGGCCGAGCAGTAGACGGCCGTACGCCCGCGCGAATCCGCCTTCGACGGCAGCGGGCCTCCGCACATCCCGCAGACCTTCCCGGTCACGGCTCACCTTCCCCGAAAACGTCACGCCCGATCAAGTTACGCATTATGCCGATGCGGCGGGCAGGTAGCCCGGGATGTCCTCGACGCGGTGGTAGACGTCGAGCCCGCGGGACAAGGCGATGGCGACGTCCTGGTCGGCGCCGGTGGATTCGCCCGGCAGCCGCAGGACGGCGTCGCAGTGATGCAGCAGCCTGTCGGCCGTCGGATACATGACCTCCTTGGCGATCGGGTCGGCGACGGTCTTCCCGCCTGCGCCGCGCAGCACCGGGAGCGCGACCCACTCGCCGATCATCGGCACGTGCCCGCTGCGGAAGATCGGCCAGGCCGCCTCTTCGAGCCGGGCGAGATTACGGGCGAGGAGTTCGGGGTCGTCGCCGGTTCCGGAGCGGAACGGTCCGGCGATGAGGATCATCAGAGGTTTGCTCATACGCCGGAGCATAATGTGCAACAATCGGCAGGAACAAGGAGGAACGTGCACATGTTGGCTGCGCAGCGACGAGACCTGCTGATGGAACGACTCAAGACCGAAGGCCGCATCGTGGCGAAGGACCTCGCCGCCGAACTCGGCGTATCGGAAGACAGCATCCGCCGTGACCTGCGAGAACTCGCGGACGCCGGGCTCTGTCAGCGGGTCTACGGCGGAGCCCTGCCGGTCTCCCCGGCCACCGCGGACTACGCGACGCGCATGGCGGTCAGCGTCGCAGGCAAGGAACGGATCGCGAAACGTGCAGCAGCGTTGATCCGGCTGGGATCGACGGTCATCCTCGACGGCGGCACGACCGCGCTCGCGCTGGCGAAGGCACTCCCCGTCGACCTCGAAGCGACAATCGTCACGCACAGCCCCACGGTCGCGGCCGCGCTCGTCACGCATCCGAAGGTCGAGGTGTTCCTCATCGGCGGACGGCTCTTCAAGCACTCCGCCGTCACCTGCGGGGCGGCCGCGGCCGAGGCGGCCGAGGGCATCAATGCCGATCTGTTCTTCCTCGGCGTCACCGGCGTGCATCCCGAGACCGGGCTCACCACCGGCGACTCCGACGAGGCCGCGATGAAGCGCACCCTCGCCAAACGGGCCGCCGACACCTACGTGCTGGCCAGTTCGGAGAAGATCGGCGCGGCCTCGCCGTTCACCGTGCTCCCCCTGTCCGACGTCGCGGGCGTGATCACCGACGCGGCGCCGGACGAGCCGACGGTGAAGGAACTGGGAAAGCTCGGGGTGAGCGTGCTGGGGGTCAGCCCTTCTTGGCCAGCCCGCGAAGCTGCTGCCAGCGACGCTTGAGCCCCCACAGACCGACCAGGACGATCGCCTCGCGCACGACCGAACCGCTCATCTTCGACTGACCGACCTCGCGTTCGGTGAAGGTGATCGGCACCTCGACCACCTCGAACCCGGCGAGCGCCGTGCGGAACGCCAGGTCGATCTGAAAGCAGTAGCCCCGCGAGGCGATCTCGTCGAGCGGGAGCTTCTCCAGCACCGTGCGGCGGTACGCGCGGAAACCCGCCGTGATGTCCTTGATCTTCGTGCCGAGCGCGATCCTCGCGTAGAGGTTCGCCACCCAGGAGAGCGCCTTGCGCTGGAACGGCCAGTTCACCGTGCTGCCACCGGGAACGTACCGGGAGCCGATGGACAGATCCGCGTCCTCGAGGGCCGCCAGTACCCGCGGCAGATCCTCCGGCGCATGTGAGCCGTCGGCGTCCATCTCGACGATGGTGGCGTAGTCACGAGCGAGTCCCCAGCGGAAACCCGCGACGTACGCGGCGCCCAGGCCGGCCTTCTCGGTCCGGTGCATGACGTGGATCCGCTCGTCGGCCTTCGCGAGCTCGTCGGCGACGTCGCCGGTCCCGTCCGGGCTGCCGTCGTCCACGACGAGGGCGTTGACCTCCGGGAGTGCTTCGAGCAGGCGTTCCAGGATCGGGCCGATGTTCTCCCGCTCGTTGTACGTCGGGACCACCACCAGCACCGGGTCGATTCCCTGGGCCCCCCGTGGCGCCTGCGCCATCCGCTTTTCCTCCGTGTTCCGGCGGGTCAGCCCGCCGCTTCCCTCGTTGCCTTGGCGACGCTCGCGCGCCGGGTGCGGAAACGCAGCACGTACCCGCCGGTAACCCCGGCGATCGCCAGGGCGAGCAGCCCGTACTCCGTCGTCACACCGAGTAGATCCGACAGCGTAGTCTGCTGCTTCAGCGGTACGCGCCCCACCAGGGAGTCTGCGGTGAACAGGCTGGTGGAGGCCGTGATCGAACCGTCCGGCGCGACGATCGCGCTGACCCCGCTGGTGGCGGAAACGATCACGGCGCGCCCGTGCTCGACCGCTCGCAACCGCGACATCGCCAGCTGCTGATAGCTCATCTCCCCCGGTCCGTACCAGGCGTTGTTGGTGGGTACGACGAGCAGTTCCGCGCCATCGGCCACCGACTCCCGCGCCGGGTGGTCGAAGGCTGTCTCGTAACAGATGAAGACGCCGACCTTGGTACCCGCGACCGACAGGGCGGCGTTGGCTCCGTCGCCCGGCTTCATGTCGGCGACGCTGTCGACGAACGGGGTCACCAGCTTCGCGACCTCACGGGCCGGGATGTACTCGCCGAACGGCACGAGCTGTTGCTTGGCGTAGCGCTGGCCCGGGCCGGTGACCGGATCCCAGACGAGCGCGGAGTTCTGCGCGCTTCCGTCGGGCAATCGGACCAGCGCACCGATGATCGCCTGCGTGCCGTAGTCGCGGACCAGCTGATCGACGCCGGCATCGCCGGTGCGCATGGCCATCGCGGTCTCCGGCCATACGAGCAGATCGACCTTCGTGTTGCTCGCCTTGAGCTTTTCCAGCAGCCGGGCACTTTCGGCGAGGTGGTTGCTCCGGAGTTCGTCGCGGCGGCCTTCCAGCGCCAGGCCGATGTCCGGGGCGTTGCCCTGCACCGTGGCGACGGTGAGCTCGCCGTCCTGGGCTTCGGTGCCGATCGTCGGCCACACCGCGAGCCCCGCCACCACTGGAACCAGCGTCAGCGCCGACGCCGCCACCAGAGAACGGCGCGGATCCGCGCCCTTCAGTCGCAGGCACAGCGCCGCGAGCCCGAAACCGGTCGCCACGACGGCGAGACCGACCAGCGGAGCACCGCCGATAGATGCCAGCGAGACGAACGCGCCCTCAGGCTGGCTGAACGCGACACGACCCCACGGGAAACCGCCGAAGGGGAACCAGGTGCGAGGAGTCTCCAGCGCGATGATCACCAGTGCCGCCCACAGCGGCCCGAGCGGCAGCCTCCACACCACGGTGGCGAAAGCCCCGCCGAAACCGAGATACACCGACAGCGCCATCGCCAGCCCGAGCCACGGCCACGGCCCGAAGCCTGGGCCGAGGAAATCCAGCAGCCACGTCAGCAGCGGCAGGAAGAACCCCATCCCGAACACGAACGCGTAACCGAACGCGCCCCGGAACCTTCGTCCGTGCACCACCATGGCGAAGCCGGTGAACGCCAGCGGCGCGAGCCACCACAGCGGACGCGGAGCGAAACTGAGGTACAGCGTGAATCCCGACGCCGCGGCGACGAGGAAACGCACGAGCCAGGCGCGGGAGAAGCGCTTCCGGGGCGCCGCTTCGGGGTCCGGATCGGTCACGGTCGTGGACACTCCTGAACCCTAGGCCGTCCGGGTGAACAGATCGTGGATGACCTGTCCGTCGCGGACCGTGCGCAGACAACGGGGCAGTGTCGCGCCCTGCGCGAGGTTCGGCAGCGGGGGCACGCCCGCGCGCGGGTCGGTCGACCAGCGCTGTACACGTGAGTCCGGTGTCGCGACGACGAGGTCTTCGGCGTCCCAGATCGCGTAGTGCGCGGGAGCGCCCGGGACCAGGCTGCCGGTGACGCCGTCGTTGACGCCGGCGGCGCGGTGTCCCGCACGGGTGTGGGCGGTGAAGGACGCGCGGGCGGACAAGCCCGAGCCCGGCGTGCGGTGATAGGTCCCGGCGCGGACGGTGGCCCACGGGTCGACCGGCGTGACGGGTGCGTCGGAGCCGAAGGCGAGCAGGAGCCCTTCGGCGGCCATGGCGGCGAAGGGATTGAGCTTCGGGGCGCGTTCCGCGCCGAGGCGTTCGGTGTACATGCCCTGGGTGCCGCCCCATTCCGCGTCGAACTGCGGCTGGACCGAAGCGACCACACCCCAGCCCGCGAGCGCCTTCGCCTGGTCGACGTCGATCATCTCCACGTGTTCGAGCCGGTGGTGGCGGGCGGCCAGCGCTCGACGGCCGACGGTCTTCTCCGCGAGCCGGAACCCTTCGACGACCTCCGCGACGGCGGCGTCGCCGATGACGTGGAAACCGGCCTGGAGTTCGGCCTCGGTGCAGGCGCTGATGTGCTCGGCTATGGCGGGGGCGTCGAGGTAGAGCGTCCCGGAGGTGCCATGGGCGTCGGCGTACGGCTCGTGCAGGGCGGCGGTGCGGGAGCCCAGCGCGCCGTCGACGAACAGGTCGCCCGCGACTCCCCTGGCGCCGAGCGCGCGGGCGGTGTCGACACCACCGCGCTCGCCCCAGTAGCCGACGACTTCCGGCAGTCCGGGTTCGGAGGCGAGCGCGAGCAGATCCGTGAGGTCTTCGGCGCCGGAGATGTCCGGGCCCGCGCATTCGTGGACGCTCACGACTCCGCGCGCGGCGGCTTCGGCGAGGAACGCGCGCTGGGCTTCGCGGCGCTGCTGCGGCGTGATCGCCTCGCGCATCGCGGCGCGCACGAGGTGGTGGGCGTCGCGGGTCAGCGGTCCGTCGGCCGACCAGCCCGGCGCCTCGTGCACGCCGGCGGCGAGCGCAACGAGGGCGCTGGAGACGAGCGCCGAGTGGACGTCGACCCGGCTCAGGTACACCGGGGTGCCGTTCGAGGCCTCGTCGATCTCCGCGCGGCTGGGCAGCCTGCCGTCGCTCCAGCGGGATTCGTCCCACCCGTGCGCGACGAGCACCTGGCCGGGGCGGGCGGCATCGCGGACCGCGGCGAGGAGCTCTCCGGCACCGCGGATGTTCGCGAGGTTCAGCCCGGTGAGGTGCAGGCCCGTCGCGGTGGCGTGGACATGTGCGTCGACGAAGGCGGGTGCGACGAAGGCGCCGTCGAGGTCGACCAGTTCGGCGTCGGGATGCAGGGCCCTGGCCGGGCCGTCCTGTCCCACCCAGACGACGGTGCCGTCGGTGATCGCCATGGCGGTGGCGTCGGGGGCCGAGGGGCTGTAGATACGCCCGCCGAGCAGGAGCGTGGTTCGCGCGTTCGTCACGCTCCCGAGTTTGCAGCGTGCGGACGACCAGGTGACCGGCGGGTCGGTGACATTTCGACACGCCACGCGAGACAGGAATATTTACGTCTTCCGAACGATGTGACAGGATATTTTCACGCGTTTCCGACGACGAGGAGTACAAGTGACTGCGATCCAGGAACCGACCTCGCCGGTGGCCGCCTACGATCAGCCCTACGACTACACCCGTGTCGAGCTGATCGAACCCGACTGGCGCCGCTTCCCCGGCTGGCACGACGTGACCGAGGCAGAGTGGCGTGACGCGCAGTGGCAGCGAGTGCACTGCATCCGCAACGCCAAGCAACTGCGCGCCCTCATGGGCGACCTGCTCGAGGAGCGCTTCTACGAGGACATGCTCGCCGACCAGCGAGAGATGGCCACGATGTCGATGCTGCTGCCGCCGCAGATGATCAACACGATGGCGCCCAACGCGGGCACCGACCCGGCGAAGGTGACCGAGGCCTGGTACGCCGACCCGATCCGCCGCTACATGCTTCCGGTGCGCAGCGACCGCGACACCGAGTGGCCGAGTCACCCGCACTCCGAACGGGACTCACTGCACGAGGCCGAGATGTGGGTGGTGGAGGGGCTGACCCATCGCTACCCCACCAAGGTCCTCGCCGAGATGATCTCCACCTGTCCCCAGTACTGCGGGCACTGCACCCGGATGGACCTGGTCGGCAACTCCACCGAGCAAGTCGAGAAGCACAAGCTCTCGCTCAAACCGGTCGACCGCCAGGACGCGATGATCGAGTACCTGAAGAAGACCCCGGGCGTGCGTGACGTCGTGGTCTCCGGCGGCGACGTCGCCAACGTGCCCTGGCCACAGCTGGAGTCGTTCCTCATGCGGCTGATGGACATAGACACCGTCCGCGACATCAGGCTCGCGACCAAGGCGCTCGCCGCCCTCCCGCAGCACTGGATCCAGCCGAAGGTCGTCGAAGGGCTCGAACGCGTCGCCGGCACCGCGCAGCGGCGCGGCGTCAACCTCGCGATCCACACCCACGTCAACCACGCCCAGTCGGTGACCCCGCTGGTCGCCGAAGCCGCCAGGACCGCCCTCGACGTCGGCGTCCGCGACGTGCGCAACCAGGGCGTGCTGATGAAGGGCGTCAACGCGACCCCGGCCGACCTGCTGGACCTGTGCTTCGCGCTGCAAGGCGAGGCGAACATCCTGCCGTACTACTTCTACATGTGCGACATGATCCCGAACGCCGAGCACTGGCGGGTTTCCGTGCACGAAGCACAGGAACTCCAGCACGCGATCATGGGCTACCTGCCCGGCTACGCGACTCCCCGCATCGTCTGCGACGTGCCCTACGTCGGGAAGCGGTGGGTTCACCAGCTGGCCGAGTACGACCGGGAGTTGGGCATCTCCTACTGGACCAAGAACTACCTGACCAGCGTGGACAGGGAAAACGTCGCCAACGCCGACGAGGCACTGCAGCAGCGCTACCCCTACTACGACCCGATCTCCACCCTTCCCGAGGCCGGTCAGCGCTGGTGGCGCGACCAGCCCCGGACGGCCTGACCCGGCCGACCCGTCAGGCAGGTCCCAGAGGGGGCGTTCAGGCTCATGTGCGAGCTTCAAACGCCCCCTCTGTCGTACCGGCTGTTTGTGCTGGCCAGAACCGGTTGGTACCGGTTGCGACCGGACGTCGAACGGCCCAGAAAATCCGTGGCTGCCTGTCGGTACGCGATGGAATACCGGCTGACGTGACCGGGTCGCCTTCGCGCCGATGACCCCCGCGTGGTCGAGGTCCGGCACGCCGTCCACGGCCACACCCCGTAGCACTTGTCCAACCCAGCTCCACGACGACCACGCGTTCCCCCGCGGCACGGCGTCGCAGCACCAACTGCGTCATGAACGCCGGTCGTGCCGCCGACGGCGCGCATCCCGTCCATCGGCTGAGGTCCTTTGCGCGCGAGCGTGCCACGAGGGGTCCCCATAGGACATTTCGTCCTATGGGGACCCGCCGGGGTCACTACCAGGCCTTCCCGAACTTGAGCCGGAACTCAGGATCCTCCTCGGCGGGCTTGCCCGCCCCCTTGATCCTGGCCTTCGGCTTGCCCGCCTTCTTGCGTTTGGCGGCGAGTGTCTCCGGATCCCACGGGTTCTCGAGCAGGCGTTCGCCGTCGGGCTCCTTCGTCGGTTCGTCCGTCACTGCGCGGCCGCGGGTTCCTTCGGCACCGGCTTGACCCCCCAGAGCTCGGGGTTCCCGGCCGCCTCGGCCATCTCCTTGACGTCACTGAAGTCGTTCGCCTGCCGGGCGAGGAACACGCCCATCTGGCGCAGGTCGCCCATTTTGCGGACGGAGGCCTCGACCAGATCGCTGACGTTCTGGACGAAACCGTTGAGCAGGCGGATGACGTTCGCGGCCTCACCGAAGGGGTTGATGAGGTCTTCGAGGAAGTTCGCCGAAGCCTCGGCGATCTGGTTGGCGCACTCGCTGATGAAAGCGATCGCGTCGCCGTAGGTCTCGTAGACGATGTCGATGCAGCTCTCCATCGTGCCGGCGATCTCGTTGAACACACCTTCGTTGCGGGAGATGCGCTTGGTGGCGTTGATCGCGTAGGTGTTGTAGGAGTCGTACCCGCCGCCCTGCCAGTACGCGGCGAGGTTGTTGCGCGAGTCGTCGATCGCGGTCTCCGAGTCGACCATGTACCAGGCCTGGCCCCACCACACGGCCAGTTCTTCCATCCGATCGGCGTTGCCGAAGAGGAGATCCCGGATCATGAACAAGGTGTCGAGGGCACCCTTGTGCTCGTGCTCTTCGGCCTTCGCCTGGACTTTATTGGCCGCGTTCTCAGGCCACTCGGCCTTCTGGCGTGTCGCCATGCTCTGTTCTGTTCCTTAAGTTTCGAGTGTGTGCCGGGGCCTAGAAGCGGCTGTCCGCAGCGTCGTCGTCGCCACCCATGTATCCGAACTTCTCGTAGTACTCGGCGTCGCGGTTCTCGTACTCCTTGGCGACCTTGTCCAGGTTGCCGCGGACCTCGTCGATCTGCTCGATGCCGATCCGAGCGGTCTTCAGGATGGTCTCGCGGGCGACGTTGTAGTCCGTGGGGAAACCGGTCTTCATACCGAGCAGCCCCATGTCGGCGGGGGCCATGACCGCGTAGTCGCTGCCGCGGTCGACGAACTCCCGCCAGGCGTCCCCGGTGGTGACCCACGCCTCGGTGTTCTTGCGGAGGGCGTCCGGTACGACGTAGTAACCGGTGCCTTCGATTCGAGCCAAAGTCGTTCTCCGTTCGGTGATCAGCGGGGGCGCGAGGCGGTGAGGGCCTGCTGCCTGAGTTCTTGCGCGTGCTCCTCGGCGGCGACGATCGCCTCCAGCAGGCTCTCGCTCAACGCCTGGGCCGTGGTGTAGGGGAGGTTTTCGAGGTCGATGTCGATGCGTTGCAGCTGGCCGGAACCGGAGACCTCGACGACGCCGAGCTCGCCGGGGATGTCGACCTCGATGGCCTGATCCCTGGCGTTCGCGAGCGCTGTCGTGAGCGCGGCGTCGCGCTCCTCGATCTCGCTGACCAGGTTCTCCAGCCTGCGCCGGCGGCTCAAGCGCGCACCCCCGGGAGGATTCCTTCGGCCTTCTCGCGGCCTGCCGCGCCGGCCGCGGCCCGGGCTGCGACGATGGCTTCGATGGTGTCCGGGCCGATGTTCTGCGGGTAGGCCTGACGCAGCGCCTCGGCGCTCACGTCGAGGTCCGTCAGCCGTCCGTTGCCGTCCACTTCGGCCTCGACGAGGCCGCTATCCGAACGACCGGTAAAACGTTCTTCGGCCTGTTCGGCGGCGAGGCGTTCGAATTCCGCGGCCTTGGCCTCCCAAACGGCCATTTCCGCATCCGTGGGCGGAGCCCAGTCGTATCCGTTCATACCGCGCATGTAAGCATCGTTGACTTTGTCGATGCGGACGGTTCGGGGCAAACGCCGGAGACATTGTGTCCTAGATCACTATCGCCGCCTTGTTGGCTCCAGCTTGTCGGTCACGACGCCGGTTTATCCGCCAGCTGCTCGAGGCGGGCCATCTCCACGTCGAGGGCTGTTTGCGCCCGGCTCACCGTCTCCGAGCTGTATCCGCCGCTCGACCGGGCTCGCTGGAGGCGTTCGGACTGTTCGGTGAGGACACGCAAGCGCAACCGCAGATATTGCTGCACGCTCTCGACCTGTTCCGGCGCCGGACGGCCCGCGGTCGCTTTGCCCGGGACGCGCACGTCCGAGCGCACCCGGTCCAGGACCGCCTCGCTGAACGGCCCGTCGGCCGGATCGTCCAAAACGGACTTCGCCGCGTCGGCGAGCTCGGCCATGAGCCGGAGGTACTCCTGGCGCGCCCGGTCCGGATCCTCCTCGGGCACACGCGCCGCACGGATGACCGCCGGGAGGGTCATTCCCTGTACCAGCAGCGTCGTGGTCGCCACCACGTAGGCGATCAGGACCAGCAGGGCGCGGTCCGGGGTGTCCTGCGGAAGGGTCTGCGCCGCCGCGAGGGTGATGGCGCCGCGCATCCCCGCCCAGCCGAGCACCACACCGCCGCGCCAGCCCAGAGTCTCGGTGAGCCGGAACTCCACGTCCGCGGCGGCGCGATCGAGCCGTTTCCGGAAATGCGCCACCCGTCTCGGTGACGCTTTGTCCAGCCGCTCGGTGACGGCGGGATTCGACTCGTCGCCCCGCAGCACCGCCTGCGTGGTTTCCAGTCGCGGTTTGAATCGCGCGGCTTTTCGCTGCTCGCGGTACAGGCCGGCGACCAGCGGTCCGACGAAGACGACGCGCGCGACGATGACGAGCGCCGACGCGGCCAGGCCGATGGCGAGCGCGCGCCAGACGCTCGAACCGTCCTCGTGCACCTCGTCGACGAGGGTCTTCACGCTGAGTCCCATGAGCAGGAACATCCCGCTCTCCAGCAGGAACGCCGCGGTGCGCCAGTTGACGGTCTCGGCGAGGCGGTCCGTCGCGCGCAGATGCCGCGGGGCGAGATGACCGGTCACCAGGCCGGCGACGACGACGGCGAGCACGCCCGAGGCGCCGGCCTCTTCCGCGGGCAGGAAGGCGATGAACGGGACCACGAACGAGATGGCCGTGTTGAGCACGGCGTTGCCCAGCAAGGCGCGCGCCCGCACGTTGACGACCCCGACCAGGATCCCGATCCCGACCGCCACGACGACCGAGAAGGCGAACTCGCCCACGACGCCCCAGACGGACACCGACCCTGCGACCGCGGCGACGGCGGACCGCAGCAGCCGGGGTGGCAGACCGAGTCGCCGCCCCACGGACGTCGCCGCGACGGCGTCGGTGGGGCTGATGACCGCGCCGAGCGCGAACGCGGCGGGCCACCCGATCCCCGGCACCAGCCAGTGGAACAGCCAGCCGGCGCCCAGTGTCGTCCCCACCACGAGAAGGACCGCGAGGCCGGTGATCGGCCGGATGTTCCGCCGGAAGTCGACCATCGGCATGTTCACCGCCGCCGAATACAGCAGCGGAGGGAGCACCCCGGCGAGGATCAGCTCGGGTTCGACCTCCGGATGTGGGACGCCCGGCAGAAAGCTCAGCCCGATCCCGGCCACCACGAGGCTCAGCGGAGCAGCCAGGTTCAGCCGTTCGGAGAACGCCGCCACCACCACGATGAGGACGACGCCGAGCACGGCGACGAGAGTCAGGTTCACAGGGCTGTACGTGTCCTCTCGCCGTTCGCGCCACTCAGAACATGTCCATTGGTGACACGACGGCACCGGGCCCGCAAGTCGGAGCGGTACGGTCGGGCATCTCCGCCGGTGCGGATCTGATCCAGGCGGGGTCGGGCGTGGTGTGAAGGTGGCTACCGATCAGGACGACGAGACGGAATAACTGTTCGACGAGAAGTTCATGCCGCCGCTGGACGACGTGATCTCGAAGCCGAACTGCACTTCACCGACCGTCACGTCGCCGTACCAGCCGCGATTCTTGATCCAGTTCAGCACGGCGAGCACGTCGACCGAACCCGCGTTCGTGTTGGAGGTGCGCAGGAAGGAGAACACCGCGTTGGCGCCGTTGCTCCCCCGGTAGACGTCCCAGGTGTGGCCGCCGACCGACACCGTGGTCTCCTTCGAACCGATCGCGCCCACGGCACCCTGCTTGTTCATCCACAGCATGATCTCGTAGGCGTTGTTGTTCGCCCAGATGTCGTACGCCGTCGCGTAGGCGCCGCCACCCGGCCTGGAGACGTTGAAACTGCTGGAAAGGCTCCGCAGTCCGCTCAACTGGCGGCCGACGTTCTTCGCCGAATGCGGATACGACTTCACTCCGCCGGTGTTCGGGTGGTTCGCCCAGACGCCGAAGTTGCTGTAGGAGTTCGCCCAGATCGACTGCGGGCCGGCGCCTCCGCCCCAGACGTTGTTGCGGACGGTGTAGCCGCCGTTCGACCAGCTCCCCCACTTGTCCGAAGAGCTCCAGGTGGCGGCCTGCGCCGTCCCTCCTATCATCAGGGTGGCGACCAACGCCATGACGACACTGCTCGACAAGGATCGTGCTTGCCTGCGCATAGCCGGGCTCCTTCCGTGTCTTTTCACCAAATGGACCGTTACCGCAGAGAAAACGTGCTGATTCTCGAATCGGCGGTGAAGACGAGGTAGACGTCGTGCCGCCCGTTCAGCCCGGACAACGTCGCGGTGGTCGTCGAGTACGTGTACTTGTCGCCGGTACTGGCGATCTGCGCGGTGCCGGCCAGCCTGCCGCGTGGGCCGCCGAGCCGGATTTCCACAGTGGACGTTCCTGGTGCGGCGCGAGCCGTTCTGGCGGTGAACGTCCGTGCCCCGGAACGGAAGTCCACGTCGCTGAAGCGCAGCCAGTCTCCCGCGCCGACTCCGACCGCGTCGCCACGGACCTTGCTTTCGTCGACCAGTTCGACGCCCGAGTAGTCGTCGAAGTCGATCGCCCTGGTGTTCCGCGTCAGGTCGCGCGGCGGGATCTGCTCGCCACGAACGGGGATCGCCGAGCGCAGCCGGATGTCGGCGGCGGACGCACCGACCATCACCTCGTGGACGGACGATTCCAGCACCCATTTGCCCCGGGTGACGTCCCAATGCCGGAGGTCGGGCACCGACAGGCGCACCGTCTTGGTCTGCCCTGGTTCCAGGTGCACCCGTTCGAAGTCGCGGAGCCGCTGATTCGGCTGCTTGTCGCGGGACACGAGTTGATGGGAGTAGAGCTGCACCACCTCGTCACCGGCACGTTTCCCGGTGTTGGTCACCTTCACCGTCGCTTCGAACGTCCCTTGTGGACCCGGCTTGCCGAGGCGCAGGTCGCTGTAGCGGAAGTTCGTGTAGGACAGACCGTGGCCGAAGGCGTAGAGCGGATCACCGGTGAAGTACTGGTAGGTGCTGCCGCGTTTCATGATGTCGTAGTCGAGGATGTCCGGGAGCTCGGCGTCCGAGCGGTACCAGGTCTGGGTGAGACGGCCGGCCGGGTTCACGTCGCCGTACAGCACGTCGGCGAGCGCGTTGCCGGTCTCCTGGCCGGCGTGCGAGGTCCACACGATCGCCGGGATGTTCTCCTGCTCCCAGTTCAAGGTCGTGGGATAGCTGTTCTCGACCACCACGACGGTGTTCGGATTCGCCTTGCGCACGGCCTTGATCAGTTCGCTCTGGCTCTGGGCCAGCGCCGTCGTGGTGCGGTCGTGGTCTTCCCGGCCGTTGATGAACGGCATGCTGCCCACGACCACGACCGCCGTTTCGGCCGATCGTGCCGCCTTCACCGCGCTGTCGATCCCCGAGGTGATCTGCTCCTTGCGGAACTTGGTCGCTCCCGCCGCGTTCGGCGAGCCCAGGGTCAGTGTGCCGTCGGCGGCTACGGTGAGATAGCTGTTCGGCCCGTCCCAGTCGTTCGGAAGCTCGTAACCGGCGTACCTGATCACGACCGTGCCGTCACCCGCGTCCTCCAGTTTGAACTGCTGGTGGACGAACCAGTCCCGCGGCTGCGGCGCCTGGTTGAGGAACGGACTGGTGGCATCGGCGAGGTTCTGCCGCTCGACGTACTTCCCGTTCGCGACACTGCGCAACGTCAGCACACCATCGCCCCACTCGAAGGCGTCGAACTGCTCCGTGGCCCCGGCACTGGTGGCGCCGGTCTTGAGCACCGCGCCCGCCTCACCCGCGCCGCCGCTGAGGTACCTGCCGGTGGCGGCGTCGCGCAAGGCGATCCTGTCGACGGCCTCGGTGTCGGTGATCTGTGCCCCGCCGCCGAGCCGCGCGCGGATCCCGTCCACCGGGGTCACCTTGTACGGCAGTCCGCCGGAGTACCAGTCGGTGTACAGGGTCTTCTCCAACGGCCCGATGACAGCGACTCCGCGCTTCGGGTCCAGCGGCAGCGCGCCGCGGTCGTTCTTCAGCAGCACCATGGCCTCGCCCGCCGCCTTGCGGGCGAGCTGCCGGTGCGCCGGACTGTTGACCACGTCCTTGCCGATCTTGGCGTACGGGCCGCCGTCCGGATCGAAGTCGCCGAGCCGGAAGCGGACGCTCAGGACGTGCTTCACCGCCTTGTCGATGTCGGCCTCGGCGAGCAACCCCTTGGCCAGCGCGGACGTGATGATCTTGATGGTGGGGCCGGGGTTCTGGTTGTCGACGGTGAAGCCGTCCAGACCGGCTTTGAGGGTGGCCGCGAACCCTTCCTCGTTGGTTCCGTAGTACTTCTCGGAGCCTGTCAGGTTGTACGGGGCGGACGCGTCGCTGACGTTGTAGAGCGTCTTGTCGGTCCACGTCCGCACGACGTCGTCAAGGTCGGGGTTGACCGTCGCGGGCCGTCCGTTGACGAGGTTGTACGACCCCATCACGCCGGTCGCCGCGTCGGCCGCGATAGCCGGTTTGAACGCCTGCTCGTCGTATTCGCGCAGCACTCGCGGGCGCAGGTTGGACGACGTGGTGTCGCGGCGGATCTCGTTGTTGTTGGCCAGGTAGTGCTTCAGCACCGGAGCGGTCTTGAGGTACTGGGGATGGTCGCCGGTCATCCCCTTGCCGTACGCCGTCGAGATCGCCCCGGTCAGCAGAGGATCTTCCGAGTAGCCCTCCTCGTTGCGCCCCCATCGCGGATCACGCAGCAGGTTCACCACCGGCGCCCACAGCTGGAGCCCCCAGAACCCGGGGTCCTGCGAGTGGTAGCCCCGCGCCTCGTCACCGACGACCGCCCCGACCTGTTCGATCAACGCGGGGTCCCACGTCGAAGCGAGCCCGATCGCCTGAGGGAAGACCGTGGCGCTCGCGGTCACGACGGCGCCGTTCGTGCGCTCCGTCGTCCAGCCGAGACCGTGGAGGGCCTCGGTTCCCGTCTTGAATTCGGGGATGCCCAGCCGCGGGATCGCCGGCTGGAACTGGTGCAGCAACGACACCTTCTCCGCCAGGGTCAGCCGCCGCACCAGATCGTCCACGCGCGTGGTCAACGGGAGGCCCGGATCACGGAACGGAAGAGCGTTCAGCTCGTCCGCGACCGCGGGTGAGGCGAGGCCCAGCACCAGGGTGATCGTCGTGGCGAACATGCCGATCCGGCGGAGGCGGACGGGGAGAGCTGCTCTGCTCATGAAGTCTCCATCGCGAGTAATCGAAGCGCTTCGACGAAACGGGCGGCGATATTCGGCGAGTTTCGAGCGGTCGTGATCGGGTGGCGATCGAGCAGGAGATCCGACTGTCGAAACGATTCGACAGTCGCGTTACGGCGATGTTAGCGGACAGGACACGACGAGACAATGCTCTCGGCCGCGTCGTGCCAGCGGTGTGTCCGTCTGGCACTCTCGAACACAGTGGACAGTTGCCGGCCGGAAGGAATCCCGTTGACCTCGATCGAACCCACCGGCCTCTCGCTCGAGCAGAAGGCGTCGCTGCTGTCCGGCCGCGACTTCTGGCACACCGAGGCGATCGAGGTCGCGGGGATCCCGTCCATCCTGCTCTCCGACGGCCCGCACGGCCTGCGACGGCAGGACGACGAGGCCGACAATCTCGGCGTGCACGACAGCGTGTCCGCCACCTGTTTCCCGCCGTCGGTCGCGGTGGGTTCCAGCTGGGATCCCGAGGTCGCCGCGCGGGTCGGCGCGGCCATCGGCAGGGAAGCCCGCGCGGCAGGGGTCTCGGTGGTGCTCGGCCCCGGTGTGAACATCAAGCGGTCCCCGTTGTGCGGCCGCAATTTCGAGTACTACTCGGAGGACCCGTTGCTGAGCGGGGCGCTCGCCGTCGCCTACGTGCGGGCCATGCAGGCCGAAGGCGCGGGAGCCTCGGTGAAGCATTTCGCGGCCAACAACCAGGAGACCGACCGGATGCGGGTCAGCGTGGAGGTCGACGAACGGACCCTGCGCGAGATCTACTTCCCGGCGTTCGAACGCGTCGTGACCGAAGCGCACCCGGCGACGGTGATGTGCTCGTACAACCGGGTCAACGGCGTCTACGCCTCCCAGAACCGCCGGCTGCTCAGCGACGTCCTGCGCGACGAATGGGGTTTCGACGGTCTGGTCGTCTCGGACTGGGGTGCGGTGAACGACCGGGTCGCCGCACTCGCGGCGGGGCTCGACCTCGAGATGCCGGGCACCGGCGGCAGCGGCGACGCCGAGATCGTGGCGGCGGTCCGGCGCGGGGAGCTGGACGAAGCCGTCGTCGACCGGAGTGTCCGCCGCGTTCTCGCCCTCGCCGGCAGGTCGTTGCCGCCGAGTGGCGACGTGGACCCCGACGCGCAGCACCGGGTGGCGAAAGAAGTCGCCGCCGGCTGCGCTGTCCTGCTGAAGAACGACCGGGACACGTTGCCCCTGACCACGCGATCCGCGGTGGCGGTCATCGGCGAGTTCGCCGCGAACCCCCGCTTCCAAGGCGGCGGCAGCTCCCACGTCAATCCCACCCGGGTCGATACCGCGCTCGACGCGATCCGGGAGCTCGGAGAATCCGTGACCTACGCGAGCGGCCTGGCCGACAACGCCGTCGAGGTCGCCCGTGAGGCCGACGTCGCGGTGGTCTTCGCGGGTCTGAGCGAAAGGGACGAATCCGAGGGGTTCGACCGGGACACCATCGGCCTTCCCGCGGCACAGGTCGAGCTCATCAAGGCGGTCGCGGCAGCGAGCACGCGCACCGTGGTCGTCCTCTCCCACGGCGGCGTGGTGTCACTGGAGGGTTGGCACGACGACGTCGACTCCATTCTCGACGGCTGGCTGCTCGGCCAGGCAGGCGGCAGCGCGCTCGCCGACCTCCTCTACGGCGTCACCAACCCGTCAGGTCATCTCGCCGAGAGCATTCCGTTGCGTTTGCAGGACAACCCCAGCTATCTCAACTTCCCCGGCGAGTCGGGCCACGTCCGGTACGGCGAGGGAGTCATGGTCGGCTATCGCTACTACGAGACCGCCGAGGTCGCGGTCCGGTACCCCTTCGGCCACGGCCTGTCCTACACCACCTTCGAGACCACCGGCCTGACGGTCACGGCGACGGGCGACGACTCCGCCACCGTCGCGGTGACCGTTACCAACACCGGAACCCGCGCCGGTAAACACGTCGTCCAGGTCTACGTCGCCACCAACGCCGCTCCCGTTCGCACCCCGGCGCGGGAGCTCCGCGCGTTCGCCAAGATCTCGCTCGAACCGGTCGAGACCCGCCGCGTCGAGCTCACCCTCGATCGCCGCGCTTTCGCCTGGTACGACGTCGAACTGAGCCGCTGGGTGGTCTCGCCGGGCGACTACACCGTCCAGATCGGCCGGAGCGCCGCGCATATCGTCGCCGAAGCGCTCGTCACGCTGGCCGGCGACGTCATCATCCCGGTCCTGTCGATCGACTCGACGGTCGAGGAGTGGTTCGGTCACCCGATCGTGGGTCCGGAGCTTGGCGAGTTGCTCGCCGGCCAGAGCAATCGGGCCGAGAGCAGCGCGGACTGGATGCGCATGGTCGCTTCGATGCCGATGCGCCAGTTCACCAAACTCATGGCCTACCGGGGTGTCTCGCTGCCCACTGACGCGTTGCCGCGGTTGATCGAACTGAGCAAGGGCGGTGCGCGACCCTCTCGATCCTGAATCCGTCGAATCGATTCGACGCGCACTATCATCGGCTGATGGTCACCATCGCAGACGTCGCCCGGGCGGCCGGGGTCTCCCCGAGCACCGTGTCCTACGTGCTGTCCGGACGGCGTTCGATCTCGGAGGACACCCGCCGCCGCGTCCAGCACAGCATCAGCGAACTCGGTTACCACCCGAACGCGGGCGCCCGCGCGCTGGCCAGCAGCCGCACCAACGTGCTCGCGCTCGTCGTCCCGCTGCGGACGGACCTGAACGTCCCGGTGGTCATGCAGTTCGTCGCGGCCACCGTCACCGAGGCACGCACCTACGACCACGACGTGCTCCTGCTGACCAAGAACGAAGGCCCGGACGGCCTGCGCCGGATCGCGGCGTCCGCCATCGCGGACGCGCTGATCGTGATGGACGTCGAAACCTCCGAGCCGCGTCTTCCGGTGCTGAGATCCTTGCACCGGCCGGTGGTGCTGATCGGAGTTCCCGCCGACCCCGGCGACCTCACCTGCGTCGATCTCGACTTCACCGCCGCCGGCGCCGCGAGCGTCACGCATCTGGCCGACCTCGGCCATCGCGAGGTCGCGCTGATCGGCCCATCCCCCGCGGTCTACAAACGCGGCACGAGCTACGCGGGACGCTTCCTGCGCGGCTTCCGCCAGACGGCCACGAAACGCAAGGTGCGCGCCGGTTCGTTCCCGTGCGCGCCTTCCTACGACGCGCTGCGTGCCTGCCTCGACGACGTGTTCGCCAAGCAACCCGGCGTCACCGGGCTGGTCGTGCACAACGAGGCCATCCTCGGCCCGTTGCTGTCCGAACTGAACCGTCGCGGCAAGCAGGTGCCCCAGGACATCTCGGTACTGGCCGTCTGCCCGGAGGACATGGCCGAGGCGCAGTCGGTACAGCTGACGTCGATCGCCATCCCGGCCGCCGAACTCGGCAGCCTCGCCGTCGAAATGGCGATGCGCCGTCTCGATGACGGAGGCCAGGCCGAGGTCCGGCTGCTGTCACCTCGCCTGACCGAACGGGGCAGCACCGGCCCGGCCCCTTCCTAGGCCCGACCGGCTCGGTACCAGTGTTCTTGCCCGCCTGAATACATGAAGGCCCCCTTCATGTACTCGGGCACGGTGTGAAGGTCGAGTTTCCTCGGCGCCCCCGTTGCGACTGCTGGTGCACCTGGGGCGAACGTGGCGATTATGGAGTCCGTGAAGGCCTCCTTCCCTACCCTCAAGGTAGGCAAGGAGGCCTTCACGGACAGGGCCTGGGACCAACTCCGCCCGGAATCCACGGAGCCCTTGGCTCCGCTTCGCGACACTCAGTTCGGTGCCCCAGCGCCGCGAATCGTCAACGCGCTTCCCGTCGCCACGATCGTCTCGTCACCCCCGGGAAAGGCCACCTGCCAGCCATCGGGCGCGGCGTCGACGTCGATGTGGACGCTGTCGCCCTCCCTGCGCGTGCGGAACGTCGAGCCGCCGACGGTGGTGGTGATCCCGGCGCCGTCCTCCAGCCGGTACAGCCGCAGCGTGACGCCGTCGGCATAGTCGTAGTCCGGCCGGTCGTCGACGGCACCCAGCGGCAGAACGGTGTTGGGACGCACGAGCAGCGGGACGGTGAGCATGTCGCAGACGGTCGTCACCCACCGCGGCCCCTGGATCTCGTCGCCGGTGAAGAAGTCGGTCCACACACCGTCCGGGACGTAGTAGGTCACTTCGCCCTCGTCCGAAAACACCGGTGCCACCAGGAGCGAGTCGCCGAGCATGTACTGCCGCTCCAGATGGGCGCACGCCGGATCGGCCGGGAACTCCAGCGCCATCGCCCGCATCATCGGCGTACCCTCGGCCGCCGCCTGTGCCGCCGCTTGCCACAGGTACGGCATCAGCCGCGCCTTGAGCTTGGAGAACACCCGCAGGACGTCAACGGCCTCCTCATCGAACAGCCACGGCACCCGGTAGGACGAACTGCCGTGCAACCTGCTGTGCGAGGACAACATCCCGAACGCGATCCAGCGTTTGAACAGTGCCGGATCCGGGGTGCCTTCGAAGCCGCCGATGTCGTGGCTCCAGTACCCGAAACCGGACAGACCGAGGGAAAGGCCGCCACGCAGGCTCTCGGCCATCGACTCGTACGTCGACTCGCAGTCGCCGCCCCAATGCACCGGGAACTGCTGAGACCCCGCGGTCGCCGAACGCGCGAACACCACGGCTTCGCCCTCCCCGCGCCGTTTGCAGAGCACGTCGAAGACCGTCTGGTTGTAGAGATAGGTGTAGTAGTTGTGCATCCGCTCGGGATCGGATCCGTCGAAGTAGACGACGTCCGTCGGCACCCGCTCGCCGAAGTCGGTCTTGAAACAGTCCACGCCTTGTTCGAGCAGAGCGTCCAGTTTGGACGCGTACCACTCACGCGCGGCGGGGTTGGTGAAATCGACCAGCGCCATCCCCGGCTGCCAGAGATCCCACTGCCACACGTCGCCGTTCGATTTCCGCAGCAGGTACCCGCCCGCGACGCCCTCGGCGAACAACGGTGACCGTTGCGCCACATAGGGGTTGATCCACACGGAAATGCGCAGGTCACGCGCTTTCAGTCGCTCCAGCATGCCGACGGGGTCCGGGAACGTCCGCGGATCCCATTCGAAGTCACACCAGTTGAACTCGCGCATCCAGAAGCAGTCGAAATGGAACACGCTCAGCGGCAGGTCGCGTTCGATCATGCCGTCGACGAATCCCGAGACGGTCTCCTCGTCGTAGGACGTGGTGAACGACGTCGACAGCCACAGCCCGAAGGACCACGCGGGCGGGAGCGCCGGTCTGCCGGTCAGCGCCGTGTACTTGCGCAGGATCTCCTTCGGGCTCGGGCCGTAGATGACGAAGTACTCCAGCGACTGGCCCACGACGCTGAACTGCACCCGCGACACCGCTTCCGAGGCGACCTCGAAGGACACGCGCCCCGGATGGTCGACGAACACGCCATAGCCGGCGTTGGTCAGGTAGAACGGGACGTTCTTGTAGGCCTGTTCGCTGCTCGTGCCCGCGTCGGCGTTCCAGATGTCGACGACCTGCCCGTTGCGCACCAGTGGCCCGAATCGCTCGCCGAGCCCGTAGACCTGGGCTCCTACCGAGAGGTCCAGCTGGTCACGGACATGGTGCTCGCCGTCGAGGCTCATGAAGCCCATGCCCTTGGCCCCGCTGGTGGTGAGCACCTTGTCGTCCGCGACGAAATCGACCTTCCATCCTTCGCCGCGGTGGAGCCGGACCGACAACGCGCCCGCGGTGAGCGTGTGCCCGTCCTCGGAGACTTTCGCCTCGTCGTCGACGGCCGACAGCTCGAAATGGGGCTCTCGCGGCAGCCCGCCCTCGAAATGCGTGACGCTCACCCCGATCACGTCCGGCATCGGCGAGGAGAACCCGACCGTCGCCACCGGTCCCTTCAACAGGTCCCCACGGTGGCGGATGCGATGGGTCGGCGCGTGCACCACCATCCGGCCGTCCCCCGCGGTGAGGTCGTACACCTCCACCGGATGCGCCGCCTGTACCCCGTCACGCAACAGCCAGTATCCGTTGCTGAACTTCATTTGCCCGCCCCTGCCGTGATGCCACGTGTCAACGTCCGCTGGAAGATCAGGAAGAAGGCGATCGCCGGGATGACCCCGAGCAACGCCGAGGCACTGGTCATGGTCGCGTCCATCATCCGCTGGCCCTGCAGCACACCCAGTGCGACCGGGACGGTCTGAGTGTCGTTGGAGATCAGCAGGATCAGCGGCAGGAAGAACTCGTTCCACGTCCAGATGAAGAAGAACACGAACAGCACACCCAGCGTCGGCCTGCTGATCGGCACCACGATCCGCACCAGGGTCTGCCATTTGTTCGCGCCGTCGAGATAGGCGGCTTCGAGCAGCTCGTGCGGGAATCCGACGAACGTCGAGGACAGCAGATAGGTGCCGAACGCGGCCTGGATGATCGTGAAGATGATGATCACGCCGAGCTGCGTGTCGTAGAGACCGGTCTCGTTGGCGAGGAAGTACAGCGGGTACGCCAGTGCTTCCTGCGGCAGCGTGTTCGCGATGAGGAAGGCGACCAGGATCCACGTCCGGCCGCGGACCCGGCCGATGCCCAGCGCGTAGGCGTTCAGCACCGAGATCACCACCGCGAGCACCGCGACCGACCCGCTGATCACGACGCTGTTGAGCAGCTTCTGCCCGAACCCGACCCGGACCCAGAAGTCGATCAGCCCCTGCAGGTACACGCCGTCCGGAAAGGACAGCGGGCCGTCCGCCGCGTATTCGGCCGGAGACTTCAGCGCGTTCAGCGCCACGACCAGGAACGGCGCCAGCATCACGACCGCGAGAACGATCAACGACCAGAGCGTCACGTGCCGTTTCACGCGTGCTCACCCCGCCTCTGGATCCGGAGGAACACCGTGGTGAGCACGAGGATCAGCACGGTGAGCACGGTCGCGATCGCCGCGCCGTAGCCGACCTGCGTCTTCTCGAAGAAGTTCTGGAACGAGTAATACGACGGCACGTTGGTGGACCCGCCGGGGCCTCCCCTGGTCAGCACGTAGATCGGCCCGAACACCTTCAGCGCGGCGATGGAGCAGGTCAGCAGGACCACGAAGACCTCGGGCCGCAACTGCGGCACGGTCACATGCCAGAACCGGCCCCACCACGACGCGCCGTCCAGTTCCGCCGCCTCGTGCAGTGAGGGATCGGCACGCTGCATCCCGGCCATGAAGATCACCACCGGATAGCCGACCTGGATCCACACCATCACGCCCATCACGCTCCACAGCGCGACATCCGGATCGCCCAGCCAGTTCTGGGCGAGCGAGCCGAGCCCGACGGCGGAGAGGAGTTCGTTCACCGCGCCCTCGGGGGCCAGTATCCAGCTCCACACGATGCCGGCGACCGCGATCGGCAGCACCTGCGGCAGGTAGACACAGGCCCGCAGCACGCTGGCCGCCCGCGTCCCGAACCGCTTGGCCACGAAATCGAACAACGCGGCCGCGATCACCAGCCCTGCCACCGTCGGCACGATGGCCATCGCCACCACGAGCCCGAGGTTGTGGCGGAACGACGCCCAGAAGACGTCGTCCGCGAACAACCGCCGATAGTTCTCCAGCCCTGTCCACTTCGGATCGCCCGCACCGGACCACTGGGTGAAGCTGATGCCGATGTTCATCGCGAACGGCACCAGGATCACCGCGATCAGCAGCAGCGCGCCGGGGATCAGGAAGAGCAGGTAGTTTCCCCGTCCCCTGGTCATTTGCCGACGTTCGCCAGATTCTCTTCGTAGGGCTTGGCGAGCTCGTCGAGCACCTGCGACGGCTGAGCGCTCGAGGTGATGAGCTTCTGCGTCGCCGAGACATGGACGTCGTAGTACCCGGGAGCGGGCCAGTCGGGATAGAACGCCAGCTTGTCCTGTGTGGACAGAGCGGTGAAGTCCTCGACCAGATCCTTCAGGCGCGGCTCGGCCGGTGGCGTGGGGCCGTTCACCACCGGTACACCGCCTGCCTCACGCAGCTTGTCCTGGATGGGCTGGGACATCGTGATCGCGATGAAGTCGAGCGCGAGGTCGCGGTTCTTCGCCCCCTTGGGGATGACCCACATATTGCCCGCGGAACCCGAGGTCATCCCCGGCCACGGGACCGAACCCCACTGGAAGTCCTTGATGCTCTGCACCAGCCTGCCGTACCACCAGCTGCCGCTGATCATGATCGGGTACTTGCCCTGCATGAACGACATGCCCATGCCCTCGGCGTCGACCCCGGCGGAATCCTTGCTGATGTAGCCCTTCTTCACCCAGTCGGCGAAGGTCGTCGCGCCGTAGGTCCACGCGGCGTCGTGGAAGTCGACCTTGCCGGTGTAGCGCTGGTAGCGGTCCACCCAGCCGCGATCGGCTTTGGTGAGGGCGAGCTGGTACAGGACCTGGTGCGCCGGGTACTCCGAGCCGCCGACGGCCAGCGGGGTGATCCCGGCACCGGTGAACTTGGCCATGGCCGTGGTCAGCTGCTCGATGGTCGTCGGCTCTTCGAGGCCCTGCTGCGCGAACATGTCCTTGTTGTAGAAGATCTTCACGTACTCGGCGTAGTTCGGGACGCCGTACCAGTTGCCGGATCCCATCACGCCGTTCTCGTCGTAACGGGCGGTGGTCTGGAGCGCCGGGGTGAGCTGCTTGTCCCAGCCGCGTTTGGCGACCTCTTCGCTGATGTCGGTCAGCAGTCCCTGTTTGGACAGCAGTCCCGCGGTGGCGTTCCCCTTGTTGTATTCCAGGAGGTCCGGCGCGTCGCCCGAATTGAGCACCATCGGTGCCGTCTTCTGGATCTGTTCGAAGCCCTTCTCCTCGAAGGCGACCTTGACGCCGGGATGGCTCGCTTCGAACTGCTTGATCGCCTCGGCCCAGGCCACGCCCATCGCGCTGTCCGGGGGCTCGTAGTGCCACAGCTTCAGGGTCTTCGGGTCGCCACTGCCGGATCCGGACCCGCAGCCCGCGATGGCCAGCATGGCGACCATCGCGGCGGCCAGTACTCGCTTCGACATCAGAGGTTCCCTCCAGAGAAGTCGGTGATGCTCGCCGGCCATCGTGGCCTCCCTCGGAATCCGCGGTGATCCGAACTGTCGAAGCGCTTCGATCGACACGATAGGACCGCGCGGCCGGTCAGCACAACGTCTTGACCGGGCGCGCTCCCACCTCTACTGTCAGGCCCTTTTCACCAGGCATGTGAGGGCCTCACGATGCGTGAGTTACGCCTTCAATCACGCGAGTTACGGCTTCGATCACGCGAGTTGCGCGCCGAACCGGATGGGGTAGCCCGCGACCGGAGCGGGGTCGAGGGTGCCGGTGCGGGCGAAGGTCGCCCAGACGGCACGGAGGGCAGCGCCGAAGGCGTCGACCTCGGACCACGGGACTTTGCCGAGCATCGGGCTGTCCTCCCAGGCCCGCCGGGTACCGAGCAGCAGCGGCAGTTCCAGGCAGTGGGTGGCGCCGAACTCGGATCCCTCGGGGCGCCAGTCCAGGCGATACGAGAAGACGTCCGCTCCGGCTGAGCGCAGACGGTCGCCGAAAGCGGCCAGTGGTTCGACGTAGATCTCGTCGGTGCCGGCGGCGCCGGGGAACGCGGTCATGTCGTCGGCGTTCCAGCCGTACAGCACGCCGAGGTCGCGCACGTTGTCCGCGAAGGACGCCTTGTCCAGCGTGTCCACCGGAATGAACGCGGGCTCCATCGGGTCGCCGGTGAGCCGCAGGTTGGTCAGCGCGGTTTCCTTCTGCGCGGCAAGGATTTCCGAGATCCCGGCGGTGCGCGGGTCGGTGCCGAGCGCGTCGGCGAACACCTGGCCGAGTTTCTCCGCCTGCTCGGGCCGGCGGGCGCCGAGGCCGAGCGGCGCGCTCTGCAGGATCGCCCGCCGGAACAGGCCGCGTGCCTCGGGCAGATCCATCAGCAGCCGGATGGAGATGCCGCCCGCGGACTGCCCGGCGACCGTCACGTTGTCCGGGTCCCCGCCGTAGGCCGCGATGTTGGCCCGCACCCAGCGCAGCGCCTCCAGCTGGTCGGCCAGCCCGAGGTTGCCGGGGCTGACGCCGTCCAGATACAGGTAGCCGAGCGCGCCGAGCCGGTAGTTGACGCCGACCACCACCAGGTCACCTTCGGCCGCCAGCGCGCCGCCGTCGTACCAGTCCAGCAACCCACCACCGCTGGAGAATCCCCCACCGTGCAGCCACACCAGCACCGGCCTGCGTCCGTCATCCACGCCGGGGGTGCTGATCATCAGGTTGAGACAGTCCTCACCCTGAGGCAGGCGATCGCGCGGCGGGCCCATCACGCGGTCCAGCCGGGACGGCGGTTGCGGACTGAGCTCACCGCTGGACGGCGTCTGCTCCGAAACGGCGACCGGCAGCGCGAACCGCGCCGCTGTGGCATAGCGAATCGGTCCTGTTCGGACAATCGTGGTCATACGCACCTCGCGGGTAGGATCGGCTGGTGATCTTGCCTCGCCTGCTGGACGGCCGACTGAAGTTCCGCCACCTCGTCCTGCTCGACGCGCTGGCCAGGCAGGGCACCGTGGTCGGGGCCGCCGCCGAGTTGCACGTGACGCAGCCGGTGGCGACCCGAAGTCTGCACGAACTCGAAGAGATCCTCGACGTGCGGTTGTTCGAACGCGGCCCGCGCGGTATCACCCCGACCGTGTTCGGCGAGGCGTTCACCGGGCATGCCCGCGCGGTGCTCGCCCAGCTCGAGCAGGCCGGGCGGCACGTCGCCGAGCTGGCCGACGCCGAACGCGGCACGGTGGTGGTCGGCACCCATCTCGCGGGATCGAACATGCTGCTGCCGCGCGCGATCGCGGCGATCAAGACCGAGCGGCCGTACCTGACCATCGTGGTCCGGGAAGGTTCTCCCGAAGCCCTGCTGGTCGAGCTGGAGGCCGGCCGGGTCGACCTGATCATCGGCAGGCTGACAGCGCCTTCGGACGAGCGGATCGAGCGGCGCAAGCTGTACGACGAATCGGTGGATCTGGTCGTCCGCACCGCGCATCCGCTGGCCGGCGCGACCGGCGTCGAGCTGGCCGACCTCGCCGAGTACCCGTGGATCCTCCCCGGAGCGGAGACCGCGCTGCGCCGCGAGCTGGAGCAGCTGTTCACCCGCAACGGCTTCCCGCTGCCCGCGAACCGGGTGGAGACCACCTCGTTCCTCACCGTGCGGCAGCTGCTGCTGGAGACCGACGTGATCGCCGCCCTGCCCAGCCTGATCACCAAGGACGATCCGAGGATCACCAGGGTCGCACTGGCGCTGGAACCCATCGGGCACAGCGTCGGACTCACCCTGCCCGCCCAGCGCACGCTCAGCCCGTCGGTGGACGCGCTGATCCGCAGCCTGACCGACGTCGCCACCGCCATGTCGCATTAGGACTGTCCGATCACGACAGGGACAGGAAGCGTTCGGCGTTCCCGCTGGTGATCAGCTGACGCTCGGTCTCGCTCAAGAAGCCGCTCTTGCGCACCACCTCGCCGACCGGACGTTCGCCGAGCGGGTACGGGTAGTCGCTGCCGACCATCACCCGCTCGGCGCCGAGCGTGTCCACGAGCAGCCGCAGCGCCCGCTCGTCGAAGACCACCGAGTCGACGTGGAACCGATCGAGGTAGTGCGACGGCGGGAACTCCGAAGTGCCGATCACGTCGTTCCGCCGATGCCAGGCGTTCTCCATCCGGCCGAGCCAGAACGCGAACGACCCGCCGCCGTGGGCGAAACAGATCTGCAAGCTCGCGTCGATCCGGTCGAAGACCCCGCCGAGCACCAGCGCCAGGATCGACAGGTGCGTTTCGGCGGGCATCGCGGTCAGCCACCGGGCCATCCACCGATCCAGCCGGGGCGAATCGGTCATGTCCCACGGGTGCACGAACACCGGAACCCCGAGCGACGCGCAGTGCTGCAGGAAGGTCTCCACCCCGGCGCTGTCCAGATCCTGATCGCCGACGTGGTTGCCGATCTCCACCCCGCGATGCCCCGCTGCCAGGCAGCGTTCCAATTCGCGGCACGCGGCGTCGGGATCCTGCAACGGAACCTGGCAGAACGGGATCAGCCGGTCCGGCGCCGGTGCGACGATCTCCAGCGCCAGATCGTTGAAGATCCGGGCGATCCGGCCCGCCTGCTCACCAGTCCGGCCGTAGTTGAAGAACGCGGGCGTCGGGGAGACCACCTGGGAGCGCACGCCGTCGGCGTCCATGTCCAGCAGCCGGGTCTCCGCGTTCCAGCAGTCCGCGGCGATCCGACGGAACTCCTTGTCCCCCATCATGATCATCGCCTCGGACTCGGTCTCCGCGCGCAGCCACGGCGCGTCCGGTCCGGCGTCCGCGCGCAGATCCGGCCAGCCGTTCGGCACGTAATGCGTATGGATGTCGATCAGGCCGGTCATCTCAGCCCTTCCCGGGGTGAAGGGCGCCGCAGCCGCCGCAGGTGCGGGCCTGCTCGTCACCGTAGAAGGCGGTGAAGACCGGTGGCAGATCCTCGACGATGTCGCGCACCTGAAGTTCCACCTCGTGCACCAGCGCGGCGCATTCGAGGCAGTACCACTGGAACTTCTCCAGCGTGCCCTCCTCACGGACGCGTTCGATGACCAGGCCGATCGAGTCGGCCTCCGGGCGCTGCGGCGAGTGCGGGATATCGCCCGGCAGCAGCCACGTGTCGCCCTCGGAGATGCGGATGGTCTTCTGGCCTTCGCCGGTCATGATGTCCACGTGCATGTTGCCCTTGAGCTGGTAGAACCATTCCTCATAGGGGTCGACGTGGAAGTCGGTGCGCTGGTTCGGCCCACCGACGATCTGCACGATGAAATCGTTGCCGAGCGCCATGGTCCGGTTGTTCACCGGCGGCTTGAGCAGATGCTCGTGCTCGGCGATCCAGGCCTGGAAATTGACGACCTCGGGAATGTCGGTCATCGCGGGACCTCCGTGTTCTTCGGTAGATGAGCGATTGCCTGGATTTCGATCAGCAGATGCGGATGCGGCAGCTGATGCACCGCGACCGTCGTGCGGGCAGGGCCCGTTTCGTCGAAGTATTCGCCGTAGATCTCGTTGTAGCCGCCGAAATCGTTCATCGAAACCAGGAAGGTGGTGATCTGTGTGATGTCGGCGAGGTCGGCGCCGACGTCGTGCAGGATGCCGCGGATGTTCTCGATCACCGCGCGGGTCTGTGCCCGGATGTCCAGGTTCGTGGTGCCGAGTTCGTCCACCTCGACGCCGGCGAACGTGTTGTCCGGGCGTCGGGAGCTGGTACCGGACACGAAGACCAGATCTCCCGCGACCTTCACATGCGGGAACCGGCCCCTCGGCTTGGCCAGCCCCGAAATCACCCGCCCGCTCATGCCAGCCCCCGTATCGAAACACGGCCGAGTCCGGCGATGTCCGCCTCGGCGACGCCGGGCGCGAACGGCACCGCTTCGGTCGCCGCCCCGGCCAGCACCACCTGCCCGGCCCGCAACGGGATGTCCCGTTTCCGGCACAGCTCGACCAGCGCGTGCAGCGCACGCACCGGATCGCCGAGGATCGCCGCCGTCGAGCCGATCACCTCACGGTCCCCGGACCGCAGCCGCACCGCCCGGTTCGCTGCCTCCCCGAACGCGCGCCACGGTCCGAGCACGAACCCGGCAGCCGAAGTGTTGTCCGCGACCACATCGGTATAAGTGAACCGGAAGTCCCGGTACCGGGAGTCGATGATCTCGATCGCCGGCGCCATCGCATCCACAGCGGACTCCACATCGAACGAGGGGTCGTTGAAGTCGACGTCTCGGGCCAGCCGATACGCGACCTCCGGCTCGACCTTCGGATGGATGAAGCCCGCCAACGAGACCTCGCCGCCGTCGGCGACCCGCATCTCGTCGGTGAGCCTGCCGGCGATCACCTCGGACACACCCATCTGCGCCATCTTCGCCTTGCTGGTCAGCCCCAGCTTGACGCCGAGCACCCGCTCGCCACGCGCCTCTCGGCGGGCCACCAGCTCGGCCTGGATCGCGTACGCGTCGGCGATGCCGATCTCGTGATCGTCGGCGAGGCTCGGCGTGTCCGCGCACGTGGTCCGCGCGGTGTCCAGCCGATCGGCGAGCGCCGAGATCTCCGCGGTGGCCATCATGTGCCGCTCCGTACCAGGTCGAGTGCGATGTCCACGATCATGTCCTCCTGCCCGCCGACCAGCTTCCGCCTGCCGACCTCGGTGAGAATCCGCCGGGTGTCCAGTCCGTAGCGCGCGGCCGCGCGTTCGGCGTGCAGCAGGAAGCTCGAGTACACCCCGGCGTAACCGAGGGTGAGTGTCTCGCGGTCCACCTGGACCGGCCGTTCCCGCAGCGGGCGGACCAGATCGTCCGCCGCGTCCTGCAACGCGAACAGGTCCGCGCCGTGCTCCCAGCCGAGCAGGTCGGCGACCGCGACGAACGGCTCGGCCGGGCAGTTGCCCGCCCCCGCGCCCTGCCCGGCCAGCGCGACGTCCACCCGGTAGGCGCCGTGCTCGACCGCGGTCACGCTGTTCGCCACCGAGAGGGAAAGGTTCTCGTGCGCGTGGATGCCGATCTCCGTCTCCGGGCCGAGCACCTGCCGGTACGCGTCGATCCGCTCGGCGACCCCGCCCAACGTCAACCGCCCACCGGAATCGGTGACGTACACACAGTGCGCGCCGTAGGACTCCATCAGCCTGGCCTGTTCGGCGAGCGCGGCCGGCGTGGAAAGGTGGCTCATCATCAGGAATCCGGACACGTCCATGCCCTGCTCGCGGGCCCAGGCGATGTGCTGTGCGGCGACGTCGGCCTCGGTGCAGTGAGTGGCGATCCGCACGCTGCGCACCCCGAGGTCGCGGACGCGGCGCAGCTGGCCGATGGTGCCGATGCCGGGCAGCAGCAACGTGGTCAGCGTGGCGTTCTCGATCACTTCCGCGGCCGCGGTGATCCATTCCGCGTCGGTGTGCGCGCCGAATCCGTACGTCGCGCTGGACCCGCCGATCCCGTCGCCGTGCGCGACCTCGATCGCCGCCACCCCGGCCTTGTCCACGGCGGACACGATCCGCCGGACTTGGTCCACTGTGTACGCGTGCCCCATCGCGTGCATGCCGTCGCGCAAGGTCACGTCCTGGAGGTAGACCTTCATACGAGCCACCCCCTCAGTTCGGCGATCCGCTCGGCCGTGCGCAGCGCCGCCGAGGTCATGATGTCGAGATTCCCCGCGTAGTCCGGCAGATAGTGGGCCGCGCCGAGCACTTCGAGGAACACCGAGACCTTGAACCCGGAGATCTCCCGGCCGAGCTCGGGCACCCATTGCCGGTGCACCTGGTCGAACTGCACTTCCTGTTTCAGGGCGTAGCCGGGCACGTACTCGCGCACCTGCTCGGCCATCTGCCGGACCGACGCCGCGATCTTCTCCCGGTCCGGCTCCCCCTCGACCAGGCAGTACACCGTGTCGCGCATGACGATCGGCGGGTCGGCCGGGTTCAGCACGATGATCGCCTTGCCCATCGCGGCACCGCCGACCTCGCGGATCGCGGCCGCGGTGGTCTCGGTGAACTCGTCGATGTTCGCCCTGGTTCCCGGCCCTGCCGAGCGGGACGAAATGGACGCGACGATCTCCGCGTACGCGACCGGGGCGACCGAGGACACCGCGGCCACGATCGGGATCGTGGCCTGTCCGCCGCAGGTCACCATGTTCACGTTCGGCGCGGTGAGGTGCTCGTCGAGGTTCACCGGCGGCACCACGAACGGACCGAGCGCGGCCGGGGTCAGGTCGATCATCAGCTTGCCGTGCGCCTCGGCCACCTCGGCGTGCCGCCGGTGCGCACCCGCCGAGGTCGCGTCGAAGATCACCCGTACGTCGGCGAACTCCGGCAGCCCGGCGAGGCCGTCGATACCGCCGTGGGTGGTGGCCACCTTGAGCCTGGCGGCCCTGGCCAGCCCGTCCGAGGCCGGGTCGATACCCGCCATCGCGGCCATCCGCAGCGTCTTCGACAACCGCAGCACCTTGATCATCAGATCGGTGCCGATGTTGCCGGAGCCGATGACGGCGACCGGAACCGTTGCTGTCACTGAGTCTCCTCCTCGATCACCGCGTCGACCTCGCCGAGCCCGTCCAGCCGCAGCCGGAACCGGCCCGCTCCCGTGACCGGCACCATCGGGCCGAGCGCCCCGGACATCACGACATCGCCCGCGCGCAACGGCTGCTCGCGGGCGGCCAGCTCGCGAGCCAGCCAAGCGACCGCGACCACCGGCGAGCCGAGGCAGGCGTGGCCCGCGCCGTACGACACCGGTTCACCGTCCAGCTCCAACGTCATCCCGATCGCGGCGAGATCCCGGCCGGTCAACGAGACCGGGGTGCATCCCAGCACCACCGCGCCACTGGACGCGTTGTCCGCCACCGTGTCCACGATGGACAGATCCCAGGCCTCGATCCGGGAGTCCACGATCTCGATCGCGGGCAGCACGAACTCCGTCGCCCGCAGCACGTCCACGACCGAGGCGCCCGGCACGTCCAGATCGCGGCCGAGCACGAACGCGATCTCGCCCTCGGCGTGGGGTTGCAGGAACCGCCGATACGGAACGGGTTCGGTGTGCGCGTACAGCATGTCGTCGAAGAGCACGCCGAAGTCCGGCTGGTACACGCCGAACTGCCGCTGCACCGAAGGCGCCGTCAGCCCGATCTTCGCCCCGGCCACCCTGGCACCCGCCGCGACCCGCTCGTCACGCAGTCTGCGCTGCACCGCATAGGCGGTGTCGACGTCTTGCATGCCCAGGAATTCCCGCACCGGCGGGCACGGGGTCGCGGTGCTCGCCGCGGTCGTGAGACGGGCGGCGGCCGCCTCGATCGGCGCGCTCACAGCCGCACGCACACATTCGTCGGCTCGGTGTAGAAGTGCAGCGAAGACGCGCCGCCCTCCCGGCCGATACCGGAAAGCCCCATTCCGCCGAACGGCGAGCGCAGGTCGCGCAGGAACCAGGTGTTCACCCAGGACATGCCGACGTGCATGGCCTGCGCGACCCGGTGCCCCCGGCGCAGGTCCTGTGTCCACACCGAGGAAGCCAGCCCGTATTCGGTGTCGTTGGCCAACGTGATCGCCTCGGCCTCGGTGTCGAAGGGGATCAGCGCGGCCACCGGGCCGAAGATCTCCTCCCGCACCGGCAGGTCCTTGTTGGTCAGGCCGGTCCACAGGGTCGGCTCCAGCCACGAGCCGCCGTCGAGTTCCGGTCCTAGCTCGGGAATCCCGCCGCCGGTCAGGGTTTTGGCGCCGGACTGCTCGGCCAGCGCGAGGTAGTCCAGCACCTTGCGCCGGTGCTCCGGCGAGATCAGCGGGCCGGTGGTGGTCTCCTCCGCCGAAGGGTCGCCGAGCCGCAGCTCGCGCGCCCGCTCCACCAGCCCTGCCGCCACGTCCTCGAACACCGAACGCTGCACGTACACCCGCTCGGTGCACAGGCACACCTGCCCGGTGTTCGCGAACACCGACCGGGTCAGCCCGGCGAGCGTCTCGTCGAGATCCGCGTCCTCGAACACGATGGCGGCGTTCTTACCGCCAAGCTCGAACGAGACCGGCCGGACCCGGGGCGCTACCGTGCGCATCACCTGGGTTCCCGTGGCCGACGAGCCGGTGAACGTCACCCCGTCGATACCGGGATGCTCGGTCAGGAACTGGCCCGCCGAGTCGCCCCCGAACCCGTGCACCACGTTGTAGACACCCGCGGGCAGGCCGACTTCGGCCAGTACTTCGGCCAACAGGGTCGCCGTGGAAGGGGTCTGGTCGCTCGGCTTGACCACGACCGCGTTGCCGCAGCCGAGCGCGGGCGCGACCTTCCAGGTCAGCAACAGCAGCGGCAGGTTCCACGGCACGATCACCGCGACCACACCGAGCGGCTTGCGCACCGCGTAGTTCAGCGCCTGCGCCCCACCGGGCAGATCGGTGACGAACGATTCCTGGCCGGCGGCCGCGATCACGTCGGCGAACGTGCGGAAGTTCGCCACCGCGCGGGCCACGTCCAGTTCGCGGGCCTGGGTGACCGGCTTCCCGGTGTCCGCGACCTCGGCCGCGACGAACTCCTCGAACCGGGCCTCGATCCGGTCGGCCGCCCGGCGCAGCAACGCGGTCCGCTCCCGCACCGGAGTGTCCGCCCAGCCGTTGTGCAACGCGGCGCGCGCACCGGTGACCGCGCGGTGCACCAGCTCCCGGTCGGCCTCGTGCACCCGGGCGAACTCCGCGCCGGTCGCCGGATCGACCGCCGGGAACCCCGGCCCGTCCGGCGCGGCGAACTCACCGTCCACGAAGTTGCGGATCCACCGCACTGACTGCGTCATGGCGTTCACTCTGACGGGCCGCGCCATGCGGAACAAATGCGTATCTGCTCGCTAGCTATACCCTGGAGGGCATACCGCAGCGTTGGGTTCCGGAGGTTCGCGATGGACGACACGCGTGCTTGGACGTACGACTCGTGGAGTCGTCCACTCAGCCACGCGAACGCCACCCCGGGCCTGGTCCGTGAAGGCCTCCTTACCTACCCTGAGGGTAGTGAAGGAGGCCTTCACGGACCTTCAGGGTCGCCGCTCTCGTCCCAGGTGTACCAGCGACCACGGCAGGCACAGCGGCCGCGCGTGAAGGCCCCCCTTCCCTCGGCTCAGGCGAGGAAACTCGACCTTCACACCTTGCCGAAGTACATGAAGGCCCCCCTTCCGTGCGCCTGGCACAAGGAAGGGGGGCCTTCATGTACTTCGGGCGGCATCGGCGCTCCGGTACCGAGCCCACCGAACGCCTCGTGAGTGGCGATTCGGGTTAGAACACGAATCGTCACTCACGACGGTCCAGCGAGCGTGTTGCGGGACCGGGCGCATCCCCACCCGCCCAAGCTATGCCCATTTAGACATGGCAGACCGCCAATTCGGCATTTGTGGCCTATGCCTCACGGTGTCAGGCTTCTGCCCAATCGCCAGCAGCCGCGATCGGCTGTCGCCCGAGTCGATTGGGTTTTCGCAGATGAACGCACCCGCGCCCCGCAAGATCGCCGCCGCCACGCTCGCCGGGACCACCCTCGAGTGGTATGACTTCTTCCTCTACGGCACCGCGTCCGCGCTGATCTTCAACAAGCAGTTCTTCCCCTCGCTGAGCCCCACGGTCGGCACCCTCGCCGCGTTCAGCACCTTCGCCGTCGGGTTCATCGCCCGCCCGCTCGGCGGTCTGGTGTTCGGCCACTTCGGCGACCGGATCGGCCGCAAGTCCACGCTGGTGGTGTCGCTGATGTTGATGGGCGTCGGCTCCACGTTGATCGGGTTGATCCCGAACTACGAGGCGATCGGCATCTGGGCGCCGATCCTGCTGGTCGCGATGCGGATCGTGCAGGGCATCGGGCTCGGAGGCGAAGGCGCGGGAGCGACTCTGATGTCGATGGAACACGCGCCCGCCGATCAACGGAACCGGTATGCCGGCTTCCCGCAGATGGGCACGCCTGCCGGTCTGGTGCTGGCGAATCTGCTGTTCCTCGGCAGCAGCGCGGTGATGCCCGCGAGCGCGTTCGCCGCGTGGGGCTGGCGAATCCCGTTCCTCCTGAGCTTCGTACTGGTCGCGATCGGCCTGATGATCCGGCTGAGGATCACCGAATCACCGTCGTTCACCCGGGCGGCTCAGGACGACAAGGTGGTCCGGTTCCCGCTCGGCGCGGCACTCAAGGTCGGCTTCGGCAGGCTCGCGCTCACCTTGCTGGTCGGCGTGGCGAACTCGGCGGTCGCCTACGTGTTCATGGTCTTCACCCTGTCCTACGGAACCCAGAACCTCCACTACGACCGGCAGTTCCTGATCCTGTCGGTGACCGGATCGGCCGTGCTGTGGTTCGCCACCATTCCGATCTGGACCCGGATCGCCGACCGCCACGGCAGGCGCACCATGTTCGTCGCCGGGTCTGCCGCGCTCCTGCTGTGGTGCCTCGCGTTCTTCCCGTTGCTGAACACCGGGAACACCGTTCTCGCGATGCTCGCGCTGGCGGGTATGGGCCTGGTCGTCCCGATCACCCACTGCGTGCAGGGCGCGATCATCGCGGACACCTTCCCGGTCAACGTCCGGTTCTCCGGTATGTCCCTGCTGCTGCAGGGCGGTGCGATCCTCGGCGGCGGGCTCGCTCCGATGATCGCCACCGCGGTGCTCAACGCCACCGGCTCGACCGCCGGCATCACCTGGTACCTGGCCGCGATCTGCGGCGTCAGCATGATCAGCGCGATGGCTCTGTTCCGCCTGATCCCTTCTCGCGCCGAGGAATCCACAGTGGACGGACCGCACGACGCGGTTCCGCTGTCCGTGAACACCCGCCCGGCCGGGTCCGGCGATCATTAGAGTCCGGTTCATGCCGGTCACCACACGCACGGTCGAGTACCCCGCCGACGGACTGACGATGGTCGGGCACCTCGCGCTCCCTACCGGTGCCGACCGCCGTCCCGCGGTCCTGATCGGGCCGGAAGGACCGGGGCTGAACGATTTCCAGCGACGCCGGGCCGACGCTCTCGCCGGGTTGGGGTACGTGGCGCTGGCCTTCGACATCAACGGCGGGCGCTGGTTCTCGGACCCCGACGAGATGCTGGCGTATGCGATGCCCCTGCTCGCCGACCCGGATCGGATGCGGGAGATCGGCCACGCGGCCCTCGAGGTGCTGCGGTCGGAGCCGCGGGCCGACCCGGACAGGATCGCCGCCATCGGCTACGGCACCGGCGGCGCGATCGCGCTGGAACTCGGCCGGGACGGTGTCGACCTGCGCGTGATCGGAACGATCAACGCACTGACCACGGGCCGTCCGGGCGAAGCGGCGCGCATCCGCTGCCCGGTCTGGGCCGGCGTCGGATCCGAAGACCCGATCATGCCGCCCGCGCAGCGAGAGGCGTTCACCGCGGAAATGCAGGAGGCGGGCGTCGACTGGCGGCTCGTGGTCTACGGCGGCGCCCAGCACGCCTTCCATCATCCCACGGTCGACCACGCCGTGCTCCCGGGCGTCGCCTACCACGCGCGGCACGCGGAACGGGCGTGGCGCGACGTCGTCGGCCTGCTCGACGAATGCCTGCCCGTGGTCAGCCCAGCTTGAGCCATCCCAGCGCCAGCGCGACGACGAACCCGCTCGCCAGGACGACGAGAACACCGATGAGGATCAGCCAGGCGACAGGCATCGCCTTGGAGGGCATCGGCTGCGGATGCGATAGCCCTGACGTCTGAGCCGAGTCGGGCGGCGTGTCGCCCGGTGCGACACCACCTCCTGGTTCGCGGTGTGTTTTCTCGGGTTCCGGGTCGGGCGGCTGGGCTGTCATCGCCGGTGCTCCTTCGGTCGGTTTCACCGTGCGGATACCCGAACGTCGGCGATGAAACCTTCTCAGCCGAGCTGGGGAACATCGTTCGGGAATCCGATGGGCAGCTGGTACATCCCGCGGGCGGTGCGGCCACCCCCGAGCCAGCCGTGGAAGTGGATATGGCCGTCGACGACGTCAGCCCCGCCCGGTGCGTCGACCTTGCCGCCGAGCAGATCGGTGGACAGGAACGGTGTACCGGCTTTCACGAACGGCCCGCTCAGCGCGGGCGCGGAGGCATATCCCTTGTGGTAGCCGGAACTTTGGAACGTGTCGGCGGAGTAGAACAACAAGTACCGGCTCGCCGTCTTCACCACCGACGGTGCTTCGACGACCGCGTTCTCCGACGCGAGATCGGCGCGCAGGAGCTCGATCCGCGGACCGTCCGGTGTCCGCCCGTCGGCGAGCAGTTTCTGTGACCAGATCGCGGCAGGCGGACCGACCGCCGCGCCGTCACTCTTGTAGATCAGGTACCGCGAGCCGTCCGAGTCCACAAAGGTCTGCGGGTCGATGTCACCGCCGTCGCCGGGGACACAGATCAGTGGACCGTCTCCGGCAGGCGTGTACGGCCCTTCGGCCTTCGCGGCGGTCGCGACGCCGATGCACATCTCCCCTCCGGGAGCCACCGCCGCCGAGAAGTAGAGCAGGAACGTACCGTCGGAAAGCCGGGTCACATCGGGAGCCCAGGACCCGCTGTCCGGTTTCGCCCACCGCGGTGCGGCCGCGAGAGCGTCACCGGCCACCCGCCACGGACCTTCCGGCGCCGGAGCGTGCGCATAGGGCACTTTCACCGCACCGGTGCTCGTGGAGAAGGCGAAGTAGCCGGAGTCGGTCTTGACGATGTCGGGGTCCGGGAAGTCCTGTCCGATGAGCAGCCTCGGTGTGCCGATGGCGGAGGCCGGAGGCGAGCTGAGAAGTGTCGCGGCCATGACCACGGCGAGGGTCAAGAGGCGATGCATGAACTTCATGACCGATTCTGTCGACGGGACGACGCGGTCGGCAGCGTCACCGGGGCCCTGCCACGCAGCAGTGCAGCCGATGGCAGTCCGGCCAGTCACCTTCCACGGCTACGAAAGCGAAATCCTGTTCGGCCAGCAGCCGTTTCGTCAGTTCGGAGCGCCACGAGCAGAACTCCGAAGTACCGTGCGACGCCTCGCCGATCAGCACATATCGAGCTGACGAGGTCCTCTCCAGCACCTCGTCCAGATCTCGCGGATCACGGAGTGGCCACGCCGCCCGCCTTGCCTCCGACACCGGGTCCATGGCGTTCGGCTCCCCGGAAGCCGACGCCGCGAACCGGCCTGTTTGTTCCGGGCCTCGACGGGTACGCGCGGGTACACGACGACAAAGGAGGCATCGTGCTACACCGAGACCGCCGCGTCCTGCAGAAGATCGAGGAAGACCTGACCGCGAGCGATCCCGACCTCGTGGCGGCCTTCGACCAGGTGAAGCGTCCGGCGAGCGTCCAGACCTGGTGGGCCGTGCTCGTCGTCGCCGAAGTCACCGCGATCCTCATGATCATGGTGGGTCTCTTCAGCGACAGGGGTTTGGTGTTCCTGGGCGGAGTCGCCGCCGCGAGCGCGCTCGTGTGGACGCACAACACCTTCCGGACGAAGCCGGCCGACTCCGCGGATCGAAGTGGTTCCGGGCCCTGACACCGGTCTCAGTCCTTGTGGTGACGGACCACGGCGACGGGACAGGGCGCGTGGTGAACCATGGCCCGGCTGACCGATCCGAGCAGAGCACGGCGGAGCGGTCCGCGTCCATGACTGCCGACGACGAGCAGCGCGGCACACTCGGCTTGCTCCGCCAGCGCATGAGCGGGCCGGTCCACGGCGATCACCCGGTGGACGGGGACGTCCGGATACCGTTCCCGATATCCGGCCAGCGATTCGTCGAGCAGGGGCTTTCCCCGTTCCTCGATGATCTCCCTGTCGTGCTCGGTAGGACTCACCGCCATCGCTTCGAGCGGAAGATCGGACCAGACGTGCAAGGCCACCAGCACGCAGCCGTGCCGGTCGGCGAAGTCGTAGGCGAACCCGATGGCCTCCACACTGGTCTCGGATCCGTCGACGCCGACCACGACCTTCCGATCGCAGTCCGCCGGCGGTTCGTCACCGGCTCGTACCACCACGATGGGCCGGTGGTAGTCGTGCAGGAGTTCGTTGGCCGTCGACCCGACCAGGAGCCTCGGCAGCGCGGTGAGCCCCGACGACCCGATGACCAGCAGATCCGCGTTCTCCGCGGCACGGGCCAGCGCGTCGGGTGCGCGGCCGGACAACAGCCGGGTCGAAACGGCCAGATCCGGCCATGCTCGGCGGCATTCCCGCGCGATGTCGCCGAGCATGACTTCGGCGTGCCGCTGTGCTGTTTCCTGACCTGCTTCGAGAAACCCCGGCCGCGGCCACGCCCCGCCACCCGGGGCCGCCTCGGGTACGGACGGGAACCCGACGACGTGGGCTACGACCAATCCACAGCCGCGGGCAGCGGCTTCCCCCGCGGCCCAGCGCACGGCCTTCCGTGCTTCTTCGGAGCCGTCGTAGCCGGTTACGACGGCTCCCTTGTCCATTGTGGATTCCGGTGCTGACATCACTGCTCACGTCCTGCCGGTCATGGCAAGTGCCGGTCGAACCAGTCCGTCGCCGGCCTCGCCACTTCGGCCAGCGCTCCCGGTTCTTCGAACAGATGGGTGGCCCCGGCCACGACCTCGATGCGGTTCGGCGCGACGAGTCGCCCGGCGGCGAGCCGGTTCAGCTCCAGGACCGGATGGTCAAGGCCGCCGACGATCAGCAGCGTCGGAGCTCTCACCTCGGTCAAGGCGCCGCTCGCCAGGTCCGGCCTGCCACCACGGGACACCACGGCACGAACGGATTTCTCCCTGGCCGCGGCGATCAGCGCCGCCGCGGCACCCGTACTGGCACCGAACAACCCGATCGGCAAGCCGCGGACCACCTCGTGGTGCCCGGTCTCGTTCACCGCGGTGACCACTCGGTCGGCGAGGAGCGGAATGTCGAAGCGCAACTCGCCGGTGCTCCGGTCGGCGCGTTCTCGTCCTCGGTCAGCAGATCCAGCAACAGCGTGGCGAACCGGTTGTCCTGCAGCACTTCGGCCACCGCACGATTATCGGCGACGACCTCGTCGAGACGGACCCGCAGCAATTCGAGGACCCGAGTACGCCCACCGTGTTCCTGCTCGTAGTCGATCAGTTCGCGCAGCTGTGGTCCCGTCAGTGCACGGATGCGGTGCTGAAGCGTCCCCGCGGGCAGTTCGTCGTAATTCGCCAACGGCAAGTGGTCGGCCATCGTGACCTCCTTTCGACAGCTCCGGGGATACCCACGCGGGAGGCGGGCAAACTCTTCAGGCGAGTGCCGCGATCAGCCCGATCGTCAGCGCCGTCCGTTCCGGGATGTGCCTCACGAGGATGTGTTCGTCGCGCGCGTGGGCGCCGCCTCCGACCGCACCGAGCCCGTCGAGCACCGGGCGGCCCAGCGCGGACACGAAGTTGCCGTCGCTCGCCCCTCCCACCGCGGTCTCCTCCAGCTCCCAGCCCTCTTCGGCGGCCACCTTCCGAGCGGTCGCGAACAGCGCCCGCGACGGGTCGTTCGGCGTCATCGGTGGTCGATTCCACTCCCCTTCGACCGAGACGGTCACGCGAGGATCGGCGGCCTCCAGGCCGGCGAACACCTTGTCTATCCGGTCCATTTCGGACGGTTCGGCGACGCGGATGTCGACGCCGCAGCTCGCGCCGCCCGCGGTGACGTTACGACCGGTACCGCCGGAGATGGTGCCGACGTTGACCGTGGTCCCGTGTTCACGCGAGCCCGCGGCCGCCAGCTGTCCGACGATCTCGGCGAGGGCGTGGATCGCGCTCGCTCCCGCGTACGGGTCCAGGCCCGCATGCGCCTCGACGCCGGTGGCGGTCACGTCGAACAGGCCGACCCCCTTGCGCGCGGTCTTCAGCTTGCCGTCCAGTGACGCCTCGAAGACAAGCGTGGCCAGCGCGCCTTCACTGGCCGCTTCGATGTACGGCCGCGAGTGGGGGCTGCCGATCTCCTCGTCGCCGTTGAAGAGGAACTTGACCGACGGATGCGGAAGGCCGAGTTCGCGGAGGCCTCGCAAGGCCCAGACCGACTGCACCAAGCCGAGTTTCATGTCGAACGCGCCCGGCCCGGTGACGCGGGCGTCCTCGTCGGTGTACGGCCATCCGGCGAGCGTCCCGGTCGGCCAGACCGTGTCGTAGTGGCTCAGCAGCAGCACCATTCCCGGCGCCGTCCCCGCATAGCTCAGTTCGAGCACGTCGCCGCGGACCGTGTCGGTGTGGCGGGCCTCGGCATCGGGTGCGCCGAGGCGGTCGAAGACCCAGGCCCGGATCGTGTCGAGGCCTTTGTCCAGCATCGGCTTGTCGTAGCTGTGCGTCTCCAGTTCGACGATCGTCCGCAGATCGTCGAGCATGGCCGGCAGTGCCTGGCGGGACCAATCCGTGTGTGACAAGAGAATCCTTTCTACCGAACGGGGGCACCGGGGCCGAGCGGGATGCCGAACACCCAGAACACGAAGAACAGCAACGTCCACACCACCAGCAGGGCGAACGAGAGCGGGACCGTCATCGAGAACAGCGTGCCGATCCCCGCCGAACGCCGATAACGCTGCAGGAAACCCAGCGCCATCACGAAGTACGGGCTCATCGGGGTGATCGCGTTCGTGCACGAGTCCGCGATGCGGTACAGCGCCTGCGTGGTCTCCGGCGGGATGTCCAGCAGCATCAGCATCGGCACGAACACCGGGCCGATCAGCGCCCATTGGGCGGAGCCGCTGGTGACGACCAGGTTCACCAGGGTCACCACGACGAGGATGCCCAGCATGATGACCGGTCCGGAGACGCCGGCGGATTTGAGCAGACCGGCGCCGTTGATCGCGGTGATCTCGCCGATACCGGTCCACTTGAAGTAGGCCAGGAACTGGGAGATGGCGAAGAACAGCACCAGGATCGGCGCCACCTCGCGGAATCCGTGTGCCATGAACCCCGGGATGTCGCGGCTGCTGGTCACCGTCCCGGCGACCTTTCCGTAGGCCCAGCCCGCCGCGAGGAAACCCAGCGCGAGGAAGATCGAGATGGAGGTCAGCAACGGTGACTCGATGATGCTTCCGCCCTTGCCGCGTAACGGCGACGACGCGGGCAGCACCGCCAGCACGAGGGCGATCACGAAGACGGCCAGCGCGATGAGCGCGGCGAGCAGGCCCCGTCGTTCCTGGCGGCTGAGCTGGAGCGAGCCGAGATCGTCCTCCTCCGCGTCGTCGTCGACGGGCATCGCCTCGGCGCGCCGCGCCAGGACCTTCTCGGTCACGAGCGTGATCACCGCGGCCAGCACGACCGACGAGGCGAGCGAGAAGAAGTAGTTGGCCAGTGGCGTGACCGAATAGGCCGGATCGATCGTCTGCGCCGCCGCCGTGGTCAGCCCGGACAGGATGGCGTCGGTCGGCGTGATCAGCGGGCTCGCGTCGTACCCGGCGGAGATGGATACGAACGCGACCACGATACCCAGGATCGGGCTGCGCCCCACCGCGCGGAAGGCCAAGGCCCCCAACGGGATCAGCACCACGTAGGCCGCGTCGGAAGCGACGTGGGACACCATTCCGGTGAATGCCAGCGCGAAGGTCACCCACCGCGGCGAGACCTTCGAAACACCGGACCGGAGCACGGCCGCGAGCAGACCGGACCTCTCGGCGACCGCCACGCCGAGCATCACCACGAGGATCGTGCCCAGCGGCGGGAAGGACGTGTAGCTCTTGACCGCGTCGGTCACCATCATCCGCACGCCGTCTGAGGACAACAGGTTCTTCGCCTCAACGGTCTTGCCCGTTGCCAGGTTCACCGCGGACACCCCGGCCGCGCTGAGCCCCCAGCTGGCCAGAGCCAGCACTGCGCTCAGGATGACGAAGAGCCAGAACGGGTGCGGCAGCTTGTTGCCGAGCCGCTCGACGCCGTCGAGCGCGCGCAGCAGGAGGTTCATCGGACGTGAGGTCGTTCTGGCCTGGCTGGAACTCACCGGCGCGGCTCCTTCCTGATCGGAGGCCCATTACAAACTCAAGCGAACGAATAGTGCAACCCTGAACTGTATTCCGCACGGAACAGTCACATAGGCGCGCCAGATGACTGATATATTCACCTCATGTTGACCGAACCCGAGCTGGACCTGATCGCGGCGCTCCAGATCGCCCCGCGCGCCTCGGTTGCCACGCTCGCCGAGGCGCTCGACGTCTCCGCCAGCACGGTGGGACGACGGCTGGTCCGCCTCGAGGAACAGCGGATCCTCCGGGTGATCGGCCAGGTCGAGTGGACGGCGAGGGCTCGCGGAAACCCGCGGCATGTCTGGGTCACGACCGAACCGGGCGCGTCCGGTTCGGCGGCGAAGGCGCTCGCGCGGTTTCCCGAGGTCCAGCTCGCGGCGGAGACGGCGGGCCGGTCGGACGTCTACCTGGCCGTGCACGTTCCGGACCGAGCCGAGGCACGCGAACTGCTCGCCGAGCGCATCCCCGGGGTGCCGGGCGTGGCGGGGACCCATTCGGAACTGGTGCTGCGGGCGCTGACCAGGGCCGACTCCTGGCGTCTGCACCGGCTGAGCGAAGAGCAGCAGAAGATCTTGTCCCGCGATCAGGTGATACCGGCCGCGCCGGACGGATTCGACGCCGACGAGGTGGGCTCGGACGAGCGGCGGCTCATCGGGCTGCTGGCGGGGAACGGGCGGATCACCGCGGCCGAAGCGGGCCGGAGCCTCGGCCTCAGCCAGTCCACCGCCTACCGGCTGATCCAGTCGACGTTGCGGCGCGGCATCGTCCGGCCACGCGTCGAGGTGGAACCCGCGCAGCTCGGCTACGAACTGGAGGCGGTCATCGCGCTGACCATCACCCCGGGCGCCATCCAGGCCGTGGCCCGGGAATTGGCGCGGCATCCGTCGGCGCGGTACGTGTCGATCGTCGCCGGCACCGCTTCGGTCATCCACCAGGGCGTGTTCCGGAACGAGGACGAAATGGCCGACTTCCTCACCAGGGACCTCGCTCCCTTACCCGGGATCACCGCACTGCAGGTCTCCGTGGTGTTGCGCATGCTGCGCCGGTACTGGCTGTACCGGGAGGACGGGAGATTCGCCGTTATCGACGAGCCGTCGTGACCGACGGCGACGACGCCAAGGGGACCAGAAGGCGCGGTGATCCGGTGCCGTCGGCGGGCACGGACCAGATGTCGCTTTCCTTGCCGTCCCCGCGCGGCAGGCCGTAGGCGATCGTGTCGTTGTCGAGCCAGACCACCTGGTCGTCGATGCTGCGCGCCTCCGCGAGCGGGGTCTCCCGCATCGTGGTCAGGTCCAGCACATGCTCCCGCCAAGGCCGGACGTCGCCGTCGGCCACGCGTTTCTTGAACGCGAGTTTCGTGCCGTCCGGCGACAACGACGGACATTCCGCGTTCTCCCGCAGGGTGCGCGCCTTCCACGCCTCGTTGTCGCCCTCCACGAGATAGGTCCGCCCGCCGGTGGCGACCGTGGCGAAGAACGTCCGCTCGTCGGTGGCGAACGTGACACCCCAGTAGTTGACGTCCTCGCCCCGGTGGACCGCGTCCCCGATCCGCAGCGGGATGCCCTCGATATTGCTCGAAAGCTCGTTCCGTTCGCGATCCATGATGGCCGTTCGCGTCGAGAAGGTGCCGGGCGTCGAGTACGAGTCACCGGTCACGAAGGTGGTCCAGCTCCCCATCCGGCCACCGGGTGAGAGTTTCGCGCGGTTGGGGATGCCGGGGACGTCGACGCGCTTGACCTCGCCGAGCGCGGAGTCGACGAATTTGGCGACCGCGCCCGGCAGCGGCGTGGGTTCCTTCGCCAGGCACAGGCCGCCGTCGACCGCCGTGTAGAACCGTTCGCAGCCGAGTGAACTGATCCGTCGCGGGCCCCCGGGTTCGAAAACGGGGACCGATGCGACGTTCCCGTACCCCGGCCCCGGCGCGCCGTTGCGGAACAGCAGCCTCCCCGGCTCGCTCAGTACGACCCGCCCCGAGGAATCCACCGCGACCGCCGCGTCGGCCGTCCGCCGCTCGGGGCTGTTCGCCTTGGCCTGCACCACGTACACCACCGAGGCGGCGGCGAGCGCGGCGACACCCGCCAGCGCCACGACGAACTTCACCGGGAGCTTCATTCCGTCCCCTTTCCTGTCACCGGCAGGTGTACGGGCCCGCTTTGTCAAGCAGTTCCCCGTTGGTGCCGATGATCTCCCAGGAATAGGTCTTCCCCTTGAGCACCAGCTTCATCACCCCGTGCTTGCCCAGGATCTTCTCCACGCCTTCACGGGCCTTGTAATCGAGATAGAGACTGTCTCCGCCGATACCGGCGATGACCGACCGCATACCGTTGGCCTCGTCGACATGCCCGTTGACGTCCAGCGGCTTCGTCCGCTCGTAATGGTGATCGTGCCCGGCGAACACTACGTCCGCCTTCGCCCTGGCCAGCACGTTCCACAACGGCGCGATACTCTTCGCGTCGCCGGAATTCCCCGAGTTGAAGCGCGGGTGGTGCCAGTATCCGGCGATACAGGACTTCTTCGTTTTCGCCAGATCCTTGCGCAGCCACGCCACCTGCTCAGCGCCCCCGCCGTTGTACACCGGGTCCGAATCGAGCGCGACGAAGTGGAAGGCGCCGACGTCGAAGCTGTAGTATGGCTTCCCCTTCGGTGTCGCGATCTTCCCAAAGTACTGCTTGTATCCCGCCAGCTCGTTGTTCCACTCGTGGTTGCCCGGTGTGGGTTTGGTGATCTTCTTGAACTTGCCCCAGGTCTTGTCGTAATAGGTCCGGAACTCCTCGATGGTGCCGTCGACGTATTGGTTGTCGCCGACCGTCAGCACGTACCGGGGGTTGATCTTGCTCACCAGCTCCGCCGTCCGCTGGTGCTCGGACGGCAGCTCCGCCTTGGCGATGTCGCCGGCGAGCGCGATGACGATGCCGTCGGACGCCGTCGGCCGGGTGGACGCCTTCACCGGCACGGTCGATCCGGACAGGTTCCCCGCCGCGTCGCGCGCCCGCACCGCGTACTGGAAGTCGAAGCCCGACGCCAGCGACGTGTCGGTGTAGGAAGTCGTCGTGGACCGGCCGATGACGTTGCCGTTGCGCAGGACTTCGTACTCGGTGACCCCGACGTTGTCGGTGGACGCGGTCCAGCCGAGCGTGATGCTTTCGGTGGTGGACGACGTCTGCCGGAGCCCGGTCGGCACCGACGGCGGCTGGATGTCGCCGTCACCGGTCCGGGCGCCGTAGACCTCCAGCTCCCACAGCGAGTACCCGTAAACGGTCGCCCGCGCCGTGCCGAAGATCCGGACGTGCCTGGCCGAGGTGTTCAGCCCGGTGAACTCGTCGAGGCCGCCGTCGCTGCCCACCACGGTTTTCACGTCGCTCCAGTTCTGGCCGTCGTCGGACGCCTGGACCTGATAGTCCTTCGCGTGGGCTGATTCCCAGAAGACCTTGATCCGGCTGATGTCCGCCGGACCGCCGAGGTCGACCGCGATCCACTGTGGATCGCTCTCCAGACTGGCCCAACGGGTCGTCGAATCGCCGTCGACGGCGAGCGCGCCACTGAAACCCTCACTCTCCACGGTGGAGGTCGTGGTGCGTTTGCCGACCGACAGCAGGGATTCCGCCGGTCCGGCCGCTGCACTGGAAGCGATCACGGGCTGAGCGAGCAGGACGATCGCCGCGATCGCGGCGGTGCCCGGCTTCACCATTCGATTCACCTGTACTCCTGGATGGACTTAAGGCGTGTTTCATGTTGAGGGGTAAGCAATGTGTCATGTCTTGACTAGGGGCTACCGATGGCGAGTCGGTGGTGGAGCCTGGCGCGTTCTTGACCATCCACAAGGGACGCCGGCCAGGCAGTAATGTTCGTTTTGGACACTTTGCGCGGGGTCGTGAGTGGTAATGAGCGTTCTAACCGTCATTATCACTCACGACCTCGCCCGAAAACCGCACATTCATACACGAACAAGACATATCACCGTCCGAAAGTGTCCCTTGTGGACACTTAACGCCCGGCGGGCTCCCGTGGTCAGTCCGAAACTCGCCACGTTCGCCCTTCGGCTCGATAGCCCGAATCGCCACTCACGACACCGGGTCCGGTGCCGCGTTCGGCACCGGACCACGGCGATCAGCGGCAGGTGTACGGTCCCGCCTTGTCGAGCACATTCCCGTTGGTGTCGTGGATTTCCCAGGAGTAGGACTTCCCGTTCAGCATCAGCTTCATCACCCCGTGCTTGGCGAGGATCTTCTCGACCCCTTCACGCGCCCTGTAGTCCGTGTAGAGGTAGTCGCCACCGATGCCGGCGATGACCGAGCGGACGCCGTTGGCCTCGTCGACGTGGCCGTTGACGTCCAGCGGCTTCGTCCGCTCGTAGTGATGATCGTGTCCGGTGATCACCATGTCCGCCTTCGCGTTGGCCATCTCGTTCCACAGCGGCGCCATCTGCCTCTTGTCCCCGGAGTTCCCCGAGTTGAAGCGCGGGTGGTGCCAGTACCCGATGACGCAGGACTTCGTGTTCTTCGCCAGGTCGTTGCGCAGCCAGTTCACCTGGTCGGACCCACCGCCGGTGTAGATCGGGTTCGAGTCCATCGCGACGAAGTGGAAGTCACCGATGTCGTAGCTGTAGTACGGCAAACCCTGCGGGTACGCGATCGCGCCGAAGTACTCCTTGTAGCCCCTGAGCTGGTCGTCCCATTCGTGGTTGCCCGTTGTGGGCTTGGTGATGCTCTTGAACTTGCCCCACGTCTTGTCGTAGTGCGAGCGGTATTCGGAGATGGTGCCCTTGTGGTACTGGTTGTCGCCGACGGTCAGCACGTACTTCGGGTTGATTCTGGCGACCTGGTTCGCGGTCCCCTGGTGCGTGGAGAAGAGCTCCGGGTTGGCGATGTCACCCGCGAGCGCGAGGGTGACGGGGCCGGTGCCGCCCGGCTGGGTCGCGGCCCTGATCACCGGACTCGCCGCGGAGACGTTGCCCGCCGCGTCCCGTGCCCGCACGGAGTAGCCGAACTCCACTCCGGACGCCAGGCCGCTGTCGGTGTAGGTGGTCGTCGCCGTGGTCCCGACGACGTTCCCGTCGCGGAGCACCTCGTACTCGGTGACCCCGACGTTGTCGGTGGACGCGGTCCAGCCGAGGGTGACGCTGTCCGTCGTGGTGGCGTTCGTGGCGAGACCCGTGGGCACCGTCGGCGCCTGCGTGTCACCGCCGCCGACGCGATCACCGTAGATTTCCAGCTCCCACAACGAGTAGCCGTAGGTCGTGCCGCGAGCCGTGCCGTGGACGCGGATGTGGCGTGCGGTGGCGTTGAGGCCGAGGTGTTCGTCGATGCCGCCGTCGCCGTCGACGACGGACTTGATGTCGGTCCAGGTCCTGCCGTCGGCCGAGCCCTGGATCTTGTACGTCTTGGCGTAGGCGACTTCCCAGTTCAGTCTGACCTTGGTGACGGTCGCGGTGGCGCCGAGGTCGACGGCGATCCATTGCGGATCGACCATCTCCTCGCTCGCCCACCGGGTCGTGGCGTTGCCGTCGACGGCGTTGGCGCCGCCGAACTCGACGCCCTCGACCGACGAGGTCGTGGTCGGTTTGCCCCCGGACAGCAGTGATTCCGCTTGCGCGGTGGTACCCGACGAGATCAAGGTCTGCCCCAGCAGGGCCAGCGTCGCCACCGCGACACCGGCCAGGGGTGTTCTCCGTTTCATGCGAACTCCTCGACGTTGCGGAGTCGGCGAGTACCGGCGGTGGGCGGCGACTTGTCAGCCGGAGTCGCTTTAGTTAAGTAAGTTTCCTAACGATTGCAGTGTAAAAGGTTCCTAAACTCACAGTCAACGGGTGAACGCGTCGTGCCCGGCACCATTTGATGGCAGGGTCGCGGCCATGGTGACGCTGGATCGGCTCGTGAACGTCTTGGGTGGGTACGGGGCACGGCTGTGGTGCTGCCCGGTGTCGCGCGAGGCGGCCTTGCGCGATGTGGTGATGCACGACGCCGCCGACCCCCGCGACCTGCGCGGGGACGTGTACCTCGCCGTCGGGACTGACTCCGTCGCGACGGCCGTCGAGCTGGCCGCGGCGGCACGGGCGTCGGTCGTCCTGGTCCGCGGGTCGGCGCCCGATCCGGCGGCGGCCGAACGTGCGGAGCGCGGCGGCGTCGCGGTGCTGCTGGTGGAGCCGGATGTGTCCTGGGGTCAGCTCGCCGGCGTGGTCTACGGCCTCGTGTTGGAAGGCCGCGAGACCGAGTCGGGACGCGGTCCGACCGATCTGTTCGCGCTGGCCGACAGCCTGGCGGACGCGCTCGGCAGCGCGGTGACCATCGAGGACCGCCTCTCCCGGGTCCTGGCCTACTCCAGCCGGCAGCACCTGGCCGACCGGGCGCGATTGGAGACGATCCTCGGCAGGCGGGTACCGGAACCGGTCCGCGAACTGTTCGAACGGCGCGGCGTGTTCGCGCATCTCGCGGAATCCGACGAGCCGCTGTTCGTCGAAGCCGATCCCGAACACGGACTGACCGGGCGCATGGTCGTCGCGGTCCGCGCGGGCCGGGAGCTACTGGGCTCGATCTGGGTGGAATGCGACCGGCCGTTGACCGACGCGCGGCGCGCGGTCCTGCGGGACAGCTCGCGCACCGTCGGCCTGCACCTCCTGCGGTCTCGGGCGAGCGCGGACCTGGAGCGGCAGGTCGAGTCCGATCTCGTGATCAGGCTGGTGGAGGGAACGCCGGACGCCGCCGCCGTGCTCAGCAGGCTCGGCCTGCCTCCCGGCCGGTTCCGGGTGATCGCGCTCCAGGCCCATATCGGCGACGAGCGTCACGCCGCGCTCCTGCTCGCGTTCGAGCGGGCGACGACGGGTTTCGGCTGGTCACGGCCCGGCCGCAGCACGTTGTTCAGCAACACCGTCTACACGGTCCTGCCCGGGGACGATGTCGGGGCGGCCAGGGCATGGGTGCGTTCGATCCGCGAGGCGCTGCCCCGGCAGGTGACGATGCTGGCCGGGATCGGTGCGGGCGCGGCGTCGGCCGAACTGCCGGCCAGCAGGCTGGAAGCGGACGAATGCCTTGCGTTGCACGCCGTGCGGCCGGGCACGAAATCCGCGATCGCCTACGACGAGGCCTGGGACGACATCCTCGTGCAACGGCTGCGAGCCGCCGCGGCGTCCGGCAGGGCACCGGCCCGCGGCCCGATCACCGAGTTGCGGCGGCACGACAGTGCCAACGCCACCAGTTACGTCGCGACGTTGCGTGCCTGGCTCGAGGCACAGGGGGATCTCGCGGAGGCCGCCGAGCGGCTGGAAGTCCACCCGAACACGATCCGCTACCGGCTCCGGAAGATGGCGGAGGTGACCGAACTCCGCCTCGACCAGCCCGCGAAACGGCTGGCGATGATCATCGAGCTGGCCGTGTCCGATCCGGCCCCTTGACCGTTCCGGCCAAACCGACCCGCCCGGATTGTCGGAACCGGACAATCTCCACCGTCCGGATCCGAGCCATCCTGACCGCGACAGCACCACTCGTGCAGCGGAGGAATTCATGGGCGAGCTCGACCGGATCGACGGCGGCCCGCGTTCGGCGATCGTGATCGGAGCCGGCGTGGTCGGCCTGTCGACCGCGTGGTTCCTGCAAGAACGTGGCGTCGGCGTCACGGTGCTGGATCGCGAAGGCATCGCGGCGGGAGCGTCATGGGGCAATGCCGGCTGGCTCTCCCCTGGCCTCGCGATCCCGCTCAACGATCCCGGCGTCCTTCGCTACGGGCTGCGTACCCTGCTGGACCGGCAGGCACCGCTGCACGTCCCGCCGTCCCCCGATCCGCGGCTGTGGTCGTTCCTCGCCCGCTTCGCCGCGAACTGCACCGGGCGATCGTGGACTCGCGCGGTCGAAGCGAACTCGCCCCTGAACGAAGAGTGCCTGGAAGCCTTCGGCGTCCTCACCGCGAACGGGGTGGACGCGCCGACCATCGAAGCGCCGATCACGGCGGCGTTCGAGACCGCGGACCAGGCCTCGGCGCTGATCTCCGAACTGCGGCGCGTCGCGGAGACGGGTCAGGACATCTCCTGGACACGACTCACCGCGGCCGATCTCGCCGAGCGGTTCCCCCAGGCCACGGCCCGGCTCGGCGCCGCCGTCCGGATCGACGGTCAGCGCTACGTGGACCCTGGCCGGTTCGTCGAGTCGCTCGCACGGGCGGTGGTCGGCCGGGGCGGCACGATCCGCCACAAGTTCGAGGTCGCCTCCCTGCGCGCGCACCGGCACGCGCTGAGCGTGCGCTCGAAGACCGGCCAGACGGTGAACGCCAACGCGGTCGTGCTGGCGACCGGGGCCTGGCTGGGTGACCTGGGCCGGAAGTGGGGAGTCAAGATCCCCGTCCGCGCCGGACGCGGCTACTCCTTCACCGTGCCGACCGACCGCCCGGTGCCCGGCCCGCTCTACCTGCCGGACATCCGTGTGGCGTGCACGCCGTACCGGGACGGCCTCCGTGTGGCCGGGACGATGGAGTTCCGGAAGCCGGACGCGCCGCTGGATCCGGCCCGGATCGCCGCGATCATCGCGTCAGCACGGCCCTTCCTCACCGGCCTGGACTGGGAGGGGCACACCGACGAATGGGTCGGCTCCCGCCCGGTCACCACCGACGGGCGGCACGTGATCGGCGCGACGAGCACCCCGGGGCTCTACGTCGCCGGCGGGCACGGGATGTGGGGACTGACCCACGGCCCGATCACCGGACGACTCCTGGCCGAGCACATCACCACCGGCAAACAACCTGAGGCCCTGCGCCCCTTCGACCCGCTTCGCCGATGACTCCGGACAACGAAACGCCGCCGGCCGAACAGTCCGAAGTGGACCGTCTTCGCGCCGAGAACGCCCTCCTCCGCGCCGAGAAGGACCTTCTGCTGAAGGCCGCGATCGGGTTCGCCACCGACGCCGGCGTCTTCCGGCACAAGTCACCCGAACCCGAGGCCCGCTGACCGACGCGGGCTTCACCGAAGGTCTGTGGGGGGCGGGCCGTTTCCGCGCCCGGCCCCCACAGACGTATCCCCGAAAGGCGATCACCATCATGTCCACCGTCTCGTCAGGCCCTTGGCTGACCCCGGAAGCGCACGCGCGCCTGGTGCGGGAACTCGCCACGTTGCGGCGCCCCGGCACCGGCGACCGGTACGGTGACGACGAAATCGCGCACAACACCCACCGGCAGGCCCGGATCCGGCAGATCGAGGACATGCTGCGCGGCGCCGTCGTCGGACAGGATCCTCCCGACGACGGGATCGCCGAGCCCGGCATGGTGCTCACCGTCCGGTACGACGACGGCGACACCGAGACCTTCCTGCTCGGCACGCGGGACGAGGCCGGCCACGGCGCACTCGAGGTCTACTCCCCCGACTCCCCGCTCGGCCGCGCGCTTCACGGCGCGCAACCGGGCGAGAGGCGGGAGTATCGCGTGCCCAGCGGCGGGGCGGTGGGCGTCACGCTTATCGACGCCAAGCCTTACGGACGCCATAGGGAGACCGCGCATTGACGGACCGGCGATGCGGAGTTCCGGGGTCATGAGTGACAAGGGGCGCTAGTGCGGTCACACGGGCGCGCTAAATTGTCCTGTGTGGACCAGGAAGAGTACCGCCGGAGACTGCGCCGCGTGCTCGACGCGCATTCCGAAGACGTCGCCACGCGGCTGAGGAGGATCGTCGAGGCGATCGGGGACACCGTCGAAAGCCTGCAGATCGAGGTCTTCCCCGACCAGGACGGCGAGGGCACCTTCGACGTCTGGGCCCGGTTCGAAGGCCGGGATTCCTACGTGCTGAACAAACCGATCGACGAACACCGCCATCTGTTCGGCGTCGTCCACCACGAAACAGGCTGGGAACCCGACGTACCGCCGCTTCCGCGAGGGCTCTCGGCGGACCTCGTCGTCGACACGGCCGCCGACTGGATCGACTCGGTGTGGACCCGGACGGTCATCCGGCCGCTGTCGATTCCGGTGGAGGTGTCCTCCCCGGACGGTTACGGCACGGCCACCCCGATACCGCGGGTACGCCCGATGTGACGTGGCTCAGTGACCTTGGCGACCGTCGCGTTCGTGGAGATCCGGGACGTCACGTGTCCCGAATCTCCACGATCTCCTAGGACTCGTCGAGGAGGTCCTCGATGAGGATGGGGATGTGCCGGACCCGGATGCCCGTGGCGTTGTGGACGGCGTTCGCGACGGCCGCCGCCATCCCGACGATGCCGATCTCGCCCAGCCCCTTCGCGCCGACCGAGTTGTGCAGGGTGTCCGGATACGCGAGGAAGTGGACGTCGACCTCGGGGATGTCCGCGTTCACCGGGATCAGGTAGCTCGCGAAGTCACCGTTGGCGAATCGCCCGTTCTCCTCGACCTCCAACCCCTCGTGCAGGGCTGCCGAAACACCCCAGATCATGCCTCCGAGGATCTGGCTCCGAGCCGCCACGGGGTTGATGATCCGGCCGGCGTCGAACACCCCGAGCATGCGGGACACCCGGATCTCGCGGGTCCACTCGTGCACGCGGACTTCGCAGAACTGCGCACCGAACGAGCTGAACGAATGTTTCGTCAGCTCCTCGCCGGGAGCCGAGGAACCGGTCACGGACAACGAGGGTCGGCCCAGTGCCCGCAACAGTTCCCCGAAGGACATCGTCCGGTCTCCAGCCAGCACCCGGCCGTCCGCGTAGGAGACGTCCATGCCGTCGAACGGCGCGCCCGGTGCCGACGCCAGTGCGAGCAGCTCGTCGATCGCCTTGGCCGCGGCGATCATGATGGCCGTGCCCGCGCTCGCGGTAGCCGTGGAACCGCCGGACATGCCTCCGGGCGGCAGGGTCGAATCGCCGAGCCGCGGCACCACCCGGTCCGGCGGGATGTCCAGCGACTCCCCGCCCACCAGCGAAAGCACGGTCAGCAGGCCCGTCCCGGGGTCCGCCCCGCTGGTCTCGACGACCGCCGTGTCGTCGGGCAGCAGGGTGATCCCGACCGTGGCCGGGAACCGCAGCGCGGGGAACATGGCGGTGGCCGTGCCCATGCCCACGAGCCAGTCGCCGTCCGTGCGCCCGTGGGGCGCGCGATCCGCCCAGCCGAATCGCGCCGCGCCGACGCGGAAACATTCGTCGAGGTGTTTGCTCGACCACTGCAGATCCTTGCCGGGCGGAGCGGTCGAATTGTTCCGCTGCCGCAGCTCGATCGGGTCCATGCCCAGCGCGACCGCGAGTTCGTCGATCGCGCTCTCCAGCGCGAAGGATCCCGGTGCCTCACCCGGCGCCCGCATGAAGGTGGTCGGCGGGATGTTGAGCGGCACCATCTTCTGGCTGATGGCCAGGTTCCGGGTGGCGTACCACTCGCGCGACGTGCCGTGTGACGTCGGCTCGACGAACGACCGGTCCAGGGGCGTGCTGCACCACGAATCGTGCCGCAGCGCGTTCAGCGTGCCGTCGTGCTCCGCGCCGAGGGCGATCTTCTGCACCGTCGCGGCGCGGCCCGCGGTCGCGGTGAAGACCTGCTCCCGGCCGAGCACGGCTTTCACCGGCCTGCCCAGCACCCTGGCCGCCGCCGCGGCGAGGAACGCCGGGGTGGACGTGCGGCCCTTGCCCCCGAACGCGCCGCCGACGAAGGGATTCACCGCGTGCACCTCGGACGGCTTCGTGTCCAGCGCCATCGCCAGCTCCGCCGCCTGGAGGTCGGATCCCTGGTTGCCGCTGTGGATCGTCAGGCCGTCGGGCCCCCACACCGCGACCGCGGAATGCGGTTCCATCGCGGCGTGGTGCTGAGGCGCGGTGGTGTACGTGGCTTCGACGACCACCGGGCTCTCGGCGAGCGCGTCCTCGATGGACTCGACACCCGGGGCGAGCACTGCGAGGGCCGACGGGCCACCATCTCTCGCGGCGGGCGGCTCTTCGGCCGAGGCGAGGCCGTCCTCCAAGGACGTCTGGGCCGGCCTGGTCAGGTAGGAGACCTCGACCAGCATCGCCGCGTCGCGCGCCTGCTCGTAGGTCTCGGCGACCACGAACCCGATCGGCTGGCCGTAGTAGGTGACTTCCTTGTCCTGCAACGGAACCCAAGTCTCGCCCATGAACGGCGTGGCCGGAGTGCGCAGTTCCAGCGGATCGAATGGCGTGTACACGCCGACCACGCCGGGCGCGCCCTTCGCCGCCGTGACGTCCATCGTGTCGATCTCGCCGTGGGCGATCGTGCTGAGCACGACGTAACCGTGGACGAGTCCGGAGAAGGTGTGGTCCGCCCCGTACTCGGCCCGGCCGGTGACCTTCAGCGGCCCGTCCACCCTGCTGGTCATGAGCGGCTCCCCTCGGTCAGTTCGAGCAGCGCGCGGACGATGGTCCGCCGCAGCAACGACGTCTTGAATCCGTTCGCGGCCAACGGGCGTGTGCCCTCGGCGGCGAGTGCCGCGGCGTCTTCGAAGGCGGCGACCGTCGCGGGCGCACCCCGCAAGGCCTCCTCGACCGCGGGCAGCCGCCACGGTACGGTGGCCACGCCGCCTGCCGCGATCCGGGCGTCGACGACGCGCGAGTCTTCCACCCGCAGCGCGACCGCCGCGGAGCACAGCGCGAACTCGTAGGACTGCCTGTCCCGCACCTTGACGTAGGTGGAGTTCGACGCCCAGTCCAGCCGCGGGACTTCGACCTCGGCGATCAGTTCGCCGGGCCGCAGGTCGTTCTCGAGCTCAGGAGTGTCGCCGGGCAGGCGATAGAAGGAGCCCAGCTCGACGGTGCGGCTCCCGGTCTCGCTGACCAGGCGGAGCCGCGCATCGAGGGCGACCAGTGCGACGGCGACGTCGCTGGCGTGGGTCGCCACGCACGAATCGCTCGTGCCCAGCACCGCGTGCATCCGGTTGGCGCCCGAGATCGCCGGGCAGCCGCTGCCGGGGATTCGCCGGTTGCACGGCATGGCGACGTCGCGGAAGTACGAGCAGCGCGTGCGCTGCATGAGGTTTCCGCCGATGCTGGCCATGTTCCGGATCTGCTGGGAGGCGCTGAGCAGCAGCGCACGGGAGATCGCCGGGTACACCCCGGGATGTCCGGCGATGTCGGCCATGCGCTCCAGCGCCCCGAAGCGGAGCCCGTCGGTGGTGTCGATGCCACGCAGCGGTACCGCGTTGATGTCCAGCACCTGCGGTGGTGTCAGGACATTGAGCTTCATCAGGTCGACGAGTGTGGTCCCGCCCGCCAGGAACGTGCCGGACGAGCCGACCGCGTCTTCGACGGTCTCGGGTGCGAGCAGCTCAAAGGGACGCATCGGCTCTCCTCGCCTGCTCGACCGCGGCGACGATGTTCGGGTACGCCGCGCATCGGCAGAGATTGCCGGACATGAACTCCCGGACGTCCTCGACGCCTTGCTCGACGGCGGCGACGGCCGACATGACCTGCCCGGAGGTGCAGAATCCGCACTGCAGGGCGTCCTGATCGACGAACGCCTGCTGAACCGGATGCAACCCGTCCTCTGTGGACAGTGCTTCGACCGTGGTCACCGGCTGCTTCACGGTGGCGGCCAAGGTCAGGCAGGAGAGCACCGGACGGCCGCCGACGTGCACCGTGCAGGCGCCGCACTGCCCTCTGTCACAGCCCTTCTTCGGGCCCGTGACGGCGAGCCGCTCCCGCAGCGCGTCGAGCAGGGTCACCCCGGGATCGACCCCGAGATGTTCCGTACTGCCATTGACTTCGAGTGAGATGTCCACTGGATCTCTTTCCGCAGGTCGTCCGGGCCGGGCCCGACGGCGTAGGTTGAGGTGGTGGGAAGTCCGTTCGCGAAGTGAAGCGGATATTCATCCGCTTCGATTTTCAAGTTAGCGGATTACAATCCGCTCGGCAAGGTCGATGCTCGCCCTGGAGCCGCTCCAGGTCCGACGGGTTCCTCGGCTACATTCACCGGAGAACGAGGTCGGCGGACAGGAGGGACCATGACGACGGGATCGGTCAATCCCCGGCGTGCGGACACCCGCCGCAACCACGAGCGCATCCTCGCCACCGCGGCGAAATCGCTGGCCTGTTCCGGCGAAGTCTCGTTCAACGCCATCGCAAAGGAGGCCGAGGTCGGCGTCGGCACGGTGTACCGGCACTTCCCCACGCCGGAGGCCCTCATCCTGGCGGTGTACCGGCGTGAGGTGCGCCAGCTCGTCGAGATCGTGCCGAGCCTGCTCGAGAAGTACGCACCGGAGCAGGCGTTCCGCGTGTGGACGACCGACCACCTGGCGCACTACATGATGACCAAACGCGGCCTGGCCGACGCCCTGCGCGCCGCGACCGCCTCACGCGGCGAGCTGCCCGCGGGGGCCTACCAGGACATGGTCGGCGCGGTTTCCACCTTGCTGCAGGCCAACATCGACGCCGGCACCGTGCGCGCGGGCCTGGAGCCCGAGACCGTCCTACGTGGACTGGGCGGACTGCTGTACCTCGACCCGAAGGGCGAATGGCGGCGCGACGTCGCGAGCCTGCTCGACCTGCTGTGGCGCGGGATGGGCACCGGCCGGGCCTGACGCGCGACCTGCACCCCGGTGCCGCGAAAGCGTCACGGCCGCGGGATGTTGCGAAGGTTGGCCCGGGCGAGGTCGATCATCCGGCCGACCCCGCCTTCGAGAACGACCTTGCTCGCGGCCAAGGCGAATCCGCCGAGCTGACCGGCGGTGATATGCGGCGGGACGGACAGCGCGTTCGGATCGGTCACGACGTCCACCAGTGCCGGGCCGTCGTGGCTCAGCGCTTCCTTGAGCGCGGCGCGCAACCGGGTCGGGTCGGTCACCCGCTCGGCGCGCAAACCCGCACCACTGGCGATGGCGGCGAAGTCGACCGGGCGGTGGTCGGTCTGATAGTCGGGCAGGCCGTCCACCAGCATCTCCAGCTTCACCATGCCCAGCGAGGAGTTGTTGAACGTCATGATCTTGACCGGGAGGTCGTGCAAGGCCACGGTGAGCAGTTCGCCGAGCAGCATGCCCAGCCCACCGTCGCCGGACATCGACACGACCTGGCGTCCCGGATAGGCGAACTGCGCGCCGATGGCGTGCGGCAGGGCGTTGGCCATCGTGCCGTGCAGGAACGACCCGATGACCCGGCGGCGCCCGTTGGGGGTGAGATACCTGGCCGCCCAGACATTGCACATGCCGGTGTCGACGGTGAAGATCGCGTCGTCCGCGGCCAGTTCGTCGAGGAGATCCGCGGCGAACTCCGGGTGGATCGGCACGTGCCGCTCGACGTTGCGGGTGTAGGCGTCGACGACCTGTTCGAGCGTTTTGCAGTGATCACGCAGCATGCGGTCCAGGAACGTCCGGTCGGTCTTGCGCCGCAGGAGCGGCTGCACGGCCCGCAGGGTCTCCCGCACGTCGCCGTGTACCGCCAGTTCCAGCGGGGTACGCCTGCCGAGTCGGGTCGCGTCGTGGTCGACCTGCACGGTCCGGGCCTGGGGAAGGAAGGAGTCGTAAGGAAAATCGGTGCCCAGCAAGACCAGCAGATCCGCGTCGTGCATGGCCCGGTAGCAGGCGCCGTAGCCGAGCAGCCCGCTCATCCCGACGTCGTAGGGATTGTCGTACTGGATCCATTCCTTGCCGCGCAGGCTGTGGCCGACCGGCGCCTGCACGGTCCCGGCCAGCTCCATCACCTCCGCGTGCGCGCCGCGCACCCCGGCGCCGGCGAACAAGGTGACGGTCTCGGCGTCGTTGATCAACTCGGCGAGCCGTGTCACCTGGGGTTCGGGTGGCATGACCGTCCCGTGCTCGGTGACCGGCTTCCCGGTCCCCGTGGGCGCGACAGCGTCGAGGTGCGCGATGTCGCCGGGCAGCACCAGCACCGAAACCTCGCCGCGGGACAACGCGTGCTGCATGGCGATCCGCAGCACCCTGGGCATCTGAGCGGGCCTGCTGATCTGTTCGCAATAGCCACTGCAGTCGACGAACAGCCGTTCGGGATGGGTTTCCTGGAAGAACCCGGTGCCGATCTGGCCGGACGGGATATGCGAGGCGAGCGCGAGCACCGGGGCGCCGGTGCGGTGGGCGTCGTAAAGCCCTTGCACCAGATGGGTGTTGCCGGGGCCGCAGCTCCCCGCGCACACCGCGAGCCGTCCGGTCAGCTGGGCCTCGGCGGCCGCGGCGAAGGCACCCGCCTCCTCGTTGCGGACATGGACCCACTCGATGCCCGGGGTGCGGCGGATCGCGTCGACGACGGGGTTGAGGCTGTCTCCGACCACGCCGTAGATCCGTTCCACCCCGGCCTGCACCAGGACTTGGACTAATTGCTCGGCGACGTTGGGCTTGGCCATCACGACCCCTTCGATGCTTCGGCGGCGAATACCCTCATGATCCACGTGCGGACCCCACCTCGCAGGTCCTGTTGAGGCATAAGGCAAGAATGGCCTGATCGAGGCAGCGGTGGGAGTGGGCTCGCCAAGGACCGGCTGAAGCTTGACCGCGTCGGTGCCATTGCCCCCTTGCTCGCCCGAAGTACATGAAGGAGCCCTTCCTGTACCTAGGCGCAAGGAAGAGGTCCTTCATGTACTCGGCAAGGTGTGAAGGTCGAGTTTCCTCGGCTGAGCCGAGGGAAGGGGGCCTTCACGCGCAGCTGCTGTGACTATTGGTGGACGTGGCGCTTGCCGGGTCCGTGAAGGCGCGGCCCTAGCCGAGTTCCGCCGAGGAACCGACGACGACGGCGTAGAGATCACCGATCGTCGCGAGCGCCGCGCGGTGCTGTTCCGCGGCGGTCACCGGACCGGCGACGGAAGGAAGCGCGCGCGTGGCACAGGCCGCGGCGACCACGGTCGGGGTGTTCCCGCGCAGGAACGCGCCCTCCGCGGTGAACGTGACGCACATATGGGTCATGAACCCGGCCACGACGACGTCCTGGTGCCCTGCGGCATCGACCAGCTCCCCCAGCCGGGTTCCGACGAACGAATTCGGCGCGGTCTTCACCACGACCTCCTCGCCCGGAACGGGGGCGACACGTTCGTGGATCCGGCCGATGTCCTGCCGGAGGTCGTACGGGCTGCCCTCGCCGCCGTCGTGCATGACGTGGATGACCGTCGCGCCCTCGGCACGAGCGCGCTCCAGCAAGGTGGCCGCCTCGTCGAGTGCCGCTCCCCAGCCGTCGAGCTCCATCACGCCGCGCGTGTAGGTGTTCTGGTAGTCGACGAGGATCACGGTCGCGTCCGAGAGCGTCGCGGGGGTCGTCGGCAAGGTGCTGATTTCGCGGAGAGTGGTGCTGGTCATCGTGTGTTCCTTCGCTTTCCGGTCGGTACGGCTACCATGATTGCTGACCCGATCCGATAGTGAGATACGGATTCGGGTCAGCTGTGGTCGAGATCGGCCGACATCCGCGGGAAGGGAACGATGCGCGCTCCGAGTGTGGCCGTCCTGGCGTTCGAGGGGATCAGCCCGTTCCATCTCGCCGTGCCGTCGCTGGTGTGGGGACCCGAATCGCCGGCGGGCGACATGGAGCCGTGGCCGATCACGGTCGTCGCCGTCGAACCGGGCAGACTCACCACGAGCGCCGGTTATTCGATCGACGTTCCCGCCGGTCTCGGCACCCTCGCGGAAGCCGACATCGTCGTGGTGCCATGGTGGTCCGACCCGGAAACCTCGACGCCCTCGCCCGTGGCCGCCGCGTTGCGAGCCGCGCACGAACGCGGAGCGCTCGTCGTCGGGCTCTGCCTGGGAGTCTTCGCTCTCGCGGACGCGGGCATCCTCGACGGGCGCGCCGCGACCACCCACTGGAAATGGGTCGAAACCTTCCGGAGGCGCTTCCACTTCGTAGAACTGCGTCCAGAGGAGCTATACGTCGACGAAGGTGACGTCGTGACCGGCGCGGGCGCGACCGCTGGGATCGACACGTGCCTTCACCTGCTCGCCCGCACGGCCGGGCAGGTCGTCGCCAACCGGGTCGCCCGGCGGATCGTCGCCGCGCCGCACCGTCCCGGCGGCCAGGCCCAGTTCATCGAACTGCCCGTCCCCGCCGCGGACGAGGATCCGCTCACCACCGTGATGAGCTGGGCGCGGTCCCATCTGGACGCGCAGCACAGCATCGACGACCTCGCCGCCCGGGCACATATGAGCCGCAGCACCTTCACTCGCTCGTTCCGCGCCCGCACCGGGACCACCGTCCACAGCTGGCTCGTCGCACAACGCCTCGCCCGGGCGCGCCAACTCCTCGAGACGACCTCGCTCGGCATCGACGCGGTCGCCGCGCAGTCCGGCTTCGGCACCCCTGCCCGTCTTCGCGAACACTTCGCCACCGCGCTGGGCACGACGCCGACGCGCTACCGAGTCGAGTTCTCCGCCCCGCGCTGATCGCCACGGGTTAGACACGCGGGCCGCCCGAGGCGAGAGAAATCCTTTTCTCGCCCGCTCATGGGAAAGTGGAATCCTTATTTCCGCAAACCGGCGGGACTGAGTGCGCGCGCGGAAAGAGTCGTGTCATACACTCGGCTTTTCACATCAGCGAATGGCTCACCCCAGAGGGTGATCTCTATCGAGTGCATTGCCCGGCGGAACTGGATCGAAGAAGGCATTCCGGGGCAAGATGGCCGGGCACGAAGACCGGCACGATGGAGGACCATGTGGAGCTGTGCGGAACCCCCATCTTCGACTCTCTGGTCGAGGAGACGAGGAGGACGGCCGCCGGAAATGGCACGCTCCACCGCGATGACAATTCAGAATCGAGCGAGCAACGCGCGGACGCCGTCGACGAAAACAAATGACGATCACCTGACGCCATGAGCAAACGAAATAGACCGTTTTCGATTTTCATCCCTTTTCGGATGAAGACACATCACCGGAAAATCCGGCGGAGTTCTGCAGATCGTCGAGCAACTCCAGCCGGCCGGCGATGACCCCGGTCAGGATCCCGCGAGCGACGGTGAGCAGTTCGGTGACCGACGGACTGGTCAGCGAGTAGGAGACGGTCGCGCCTTCCTTGCGGGGCACCACCAGGTTGGCGCGACGCAGGACGGCGAGCTGCTGCGACAGGTTGGCGGGCTCGATGCCGAGGTCGGCGAGCAGCTCCGAGACGTGATGCTCCCGCTCGCTGAGCAGTTCGAGCACACGGATCCGGACGGGGTGCCCCAGCGTCTTGAAGAACTCCGCCGTCGCCTGATACAGGGGGCTGTTCATCGGCATCCCTTCCCCGCAGGTCCAGCCGTCCGCACACCCCTGATCGTGCCCGATTTCCGGAGCCGCCGAACCTCACTCCGCGCCGATCGGGCGCGACCACACCCGATCAGGGCACAAAAACGCGTTATTTGAGCACCAGCACACGGTCACGAATTGCACAATTATGCAAGTCTGCATATCAGAGAAGGTGAGAACACCTGTGAGTCACGGCATGCGGGATTCCGCGAGCCTCTTGTCGATCCCCCGGCCCGCCACGAGGAGTGGACGGTGACCACCCGCCACTCCATCCCCACCGCCGCCACCCGGGCTCACCTCGTCCTCGCCGCGCACGCGGCGGAGCTGGCCGATCTCGCCGCGAACGCCGCCCGGGAGGACGCGTGCTCGACGCGGGATCATTCCGGCTTGATCGGGATGGCACAGCAGATCCTCGAGGCGGCGGTGGTCGCCGCGAGGCTCGACGGGAAGACTTGGCAGGAGATCGCGTGCGGACTCGACGGCGCGACCCCGCGGTCCGTGCGGACCCGGTACTGGCCCTCGGTCGCGCGGTTCCGCGCGGATCCCTTCCCCTCGCAGAACGCGCGCCGCGAGGGTGTGCCGGAGCACACCGAGCAGACGGCCTTCCACCTACGACGGCTGCCGACTCCGGAACAGCGACCCGACACCGCCGAGTCCGCGACGGAACCGGCCCGTTCGCCGGCCGGGCACCTCGCCCTGGTCACGATCCCGGCTGAACAGGGCGAAGGCGAAGCGGTACGCGAACCGGCGGCCGCGGACGCCCGGTTGAAGATCGCGGAAAGGCTGGTCGCCGCCTACGAGCGGATCGCGACCAGCGACCGTCAGCCCCCGCAATGGATCCTCGACGGTCTGGCCCACGCCCGCCGCACGGCCGCGGAACTCCGTGCCCACACGGGCACGCCACCTGAATGACTCTCGGCGGGAAGCTACACCGAGGTCGCGAGACCGGCTTCGCGGTCGAAGTCGTGCTCATCCTCGGTCTGCGTCCGCGCCACCATCTTCGCGACCAGGTCGAAGATCGGCGTGGCTTCCTGCGGGAAGGTCACGCTCTGCTGGTTCGCGCTCTCGGCGATCATGAACCGCTACTCCTCATGGGTGATGACAACAGCGACCATTCACTCTAACGGTCGCGCCGTGACGACGGGCCGTATTCGGAGTTTTCGGTCGAACATCACCCAGGGGCGACCAGGACGGAGGCCGGGCGATGCCACACCGCCCGGCCTCCGTGCCGGTGACGCCGGCGTTCGCGAAGCACCGGTTGGTCCCATCCCGTCGCCAAACGAGATGTCCGGCTTCACGAAATCATCCCTGTTGCCACAGACGACGGTGTTGATGGCGAAGGCCGATGATCGCCCGGTTGGGTGACCGGACGCGAGCGAGCCTATTCACGCCGGCGGCACCGGAGAACGAGAACCCCGCGACGCCGCCTGGTACGCACACCGGCGCTGCCCGAAAAGGCGAACGGGCTCAGGAATCCTTTGTGGACACACGGTCGGCGGCAACGTCGTCCTCGCGCCTGGTGAGCACCAGCGGAGCGCCTTCGGTGATCGCCACCGTGTGCTCGGAATGGGCCGCGCGGGAACCGTCGGCCGAGCGGATGGTCCAGCCGTCGTCGTCGAAGACGATCCGGTCGGTCGTGCGGGCGAACCAGGGTTCGAGCGCGACGGTGAGTCCCGGCTGGAGCTTCAGACCACGGCCCGCCTTGCCCTTGTTGGGAATGTGGAGTTCCTCGTGCATGGTGCGGCCGATGCCGTGGCCACCGAACTCGGTGTTCACCGGATAGCCGTGGGCACAGGCCACCGCCCAGATGGCCGCGGAGATGTCGCCGAGGCGATTGCCCGGACGCGCGGCCTCGATCGCGGCCTCCAATGCCTCCTCGGTGGCGCGGACGATCCGCAGATCCTCCTCGGCGGGCGTCCCGACGATGACCGTGCGCGCCGAGTCGGCCGCCCAGCCGTCGATCTTCACCGCGAGGTCCGCGGTGAGCACGTCCCCGTCGCGCAGCGTGTAGTCGTGGGGCAGGCCGTGCAGGACGGCGTCGTTGACCGCCAGGCAGATGACGTTGCGGAACGGGCCTTTGCCGAAGGACGGCGCGTAGTCCCAGTAGCACGACTCCGCGCCCCGCCGCTCGATCATGCCGCGTACGTGGTGTTCCAAGTCCATCAGGTTGACGCCCACGTTCGCGAGGTCGCCGACCTCGGTGAGCACTTCGGCGACGAAACGCCCGGTCACGTGCATGCGCTCGATCTCGGCGGGCGTCTTCAGTTCGATCATCGGATCCTCGTGTCGCTGATTGGTATTATTATACCGGCACCCTAGCAGTAGGCGGTATAATAATACCAATCAGCGGTGCCCTACCCTGCCGGGCAGCAGCGCTCGATCGCGTCGAGCAGGATCCCGCACGCGAGCTCGATCTCCTCGGCGGTCACGGTGAGCGGTGGCATCAGCCGGATCACGCTGTCGTCGCGGCCGCCGAGCTCGACGATCAGCCCATGCCGCAGCGCGTGGGCCCGCACGGCGCGGGCATATCCGCCTGCCGGGCGGCCATCGCTCGGATCGGCCAGCTCGATCCCCCACATCAGGCCGAGGCCACGGACCTCACGGACCCAGACGTGCTCGTGCAGGGTGTCGAGTCGTCGTGAGAGCTGCCGCCCGCGCTGCCGGACGTTGCCCAGCACGTCGTCCCGCCGGACGACGTGAACGGCCGCCGCGCCGGCGGCGAACGCGGTCTGGTTGCCCCGGAACGTGCCAGTGTGCGCGCCGGGCGCCCAGCCGTCCAGTCGCCGGTCGTAGAAGATCACCGCCACCGGAAGCCCCATCCCGCTCAAGGCCTTCGAAGCGATGATCACGTCGGGCTCGATGTCGTAGTGCTCGAAGGCGAACCAGGTTCCGGTGCGGCCGCAGCCCGTCTGCACCTCGTCGACGACGAGCGGGACGTCCAGTTCCGCGGTCAGCGCGCGGACACGCCGTACGAAGTCACGGTCCGCCGGGATGATCCCGCCTTCGCCTTGCACCATTTCGAGAATCACCGCGGCGGGAAGGGGGATACCGCCGTTGGGATCTCGCAGCGATCGTTCCAGCAGGCCAACGCAGTTGGTCTCGCACGTGTCGGGCGCAAGGCCCACCGGACACCGGGCGCAGTAGGAGTACGGGAAGAAATGCACGCCGGGTACGCCGTTGACGATCGGTCGTTTCTGGTCGACGAGACCGGTCAATGCCATCGCCGCGTGGCTCGAGCCGTGGAACCCGCCCTGGAAGGACACCAAGTCGCCACGGCCGGTCGTGGTCTTGCAGAGTTTGATCGCGGCGTCCACCGCGTTGGCCCCGCCGGGACCGCAGAAGTGCATCCGCATCCGCGAGCGCAGGCCAGGCGGCAGCATGGACAGCTGAGCGTCGACGAAGTCACGTTTCGCCGGCGTCGGGAAGTCCAAGCCGTGGGTGAGCACGTGGAGCTGTTCGGTGGCCGCGTGCACCAGTTCGGGATGGTTGTGGCCGAGGGAGAGCACACCCGCGCCCGCCAGGAAGTCGATGAAGACGTTCCCGTCCACGTCCCACAGGTAGCTTCCCGCCGCACCCGCGATCGCGATCGGCAGGTGGCGTGGATAGGCCCGCGCACTGGATTCCCACTGGCGCTGGTGTTCGAGGAACTCCGCGGAGCGCGGCCCCGGCAGGGAGCCCTCGACGCGAGGTGCCAGCGCCGGCCTCGTCGTGGAAGCGTGGGTCATGGCGACCTCCTTACCGCGGCGATCTCGGCGGCCGCTTCGAGTTCGACCGCCGGATTGGCGTGCCAGCGGGTTCGCGCCGGGGCCACGGTGCCCTTCATCAGGAACGCGTCGGCCTCGGCGATCACTCCTTCCTCCATCGTCACTCCATAGTGGACGAAGGCGCCGACACCGAGCGTGCATCCCGCGCCGATGGTGATGTGGTCGGATTTGAAGGTCCCGTCCTCGAGCGAATGTCCTTGCACGACGGTGTGCAGGTTGAGCACGCAGTCGTCGCCGATGCTCACCAGGGACCGTTCCGGGATGGCACATCCGTCGTCGAAGACACGGCGGCCGATCCGGACGCCGAGACGGCGCAAGAGGAACGGCTTGAACGTAGTCCCGTCGAACAACGCGAGATAGCGGGCGGGGCTGAGTTTCCAGAACCGTTCGTGCCGCCAGAAGGCCGGATCGTAGATCGAGCAGAACAGCGGCCGCATCGACCGGAAGCCCTGTACGGCCAGTTCCGCCAGCATGAGGAACGCGACCGAGAACACCAGCGTCGCCACGATGCCGCCACCGACGGCGAGCGGGCCGAACCGCGCGTGCAGGACTCCGGCCGCCGCGCCGATCAACAGGATTCCGAACAGGTGCAGCCAGTGCACGAGCAGGTAGACGCCGATGGTGACGGTGTTGTGCCGGTTCTTCGCCCTCAGGCCCCGGCGCAGCGCGTCCCCCGTGCCGAGGTGCTCGAACCCGGTGTCACGGCGGACGGTGCGAGGGATCTCGAACGCCGGCGAGCCCAAGAGGCCGACGTTCTCCCGGACCGGTCCGTCCAAGGGAACGAGGACCTTGGTGGCCAGCAGGCAGTTTCGGCCGATCTTCGCGCCCGGCGGGAAGGCGATTTCGTTGCCCAGGAACGCCTGCGGCGCGACGGACGTCCTGCGCAGCCGGAACGACGAAGCGGAGAAGTCGGCGTTGAGCAGCGAAAGGCCGTCAGAAACCATCGTCCCGGTGCCGACCGTGCTCAGGAACGGTGTCTCGTGCTTGACCTCGACCCCGAAGTTGGATCCGGTCTGCTGGACCTTCGACAGGTCGTACCCCAGCGCACGCAGGTAGTACACGATGTAGCTGCTGTCACCGAACAGGTACGTGTACGCGCGCAAGTTCGTCAGCCGCGCGATCAGCCGCTGGATCGCGAAATGCCTGCCATAGAGCGGGTAGACACGGTCCGGCCGGAGGAACAGGCCGAGCAGGCGCGGGATCGTGAGGACGACCACCAGCCCGGCGAGCAGCGCACCGAAGTACATCAGCGCCGAGTCGGCGATCCGGCCGAGGTAGAAGGCCCAGCTCGTGAAGTCCACCGTCGTCGTGAACCACTGTTCGACGAGCACACCGGCACCACCCAGCGTCAGGGGAAGCGTGCCGAGCAGCAGAAGCAGCACGCTGGCCACGCAGAAGACGATCGGCCTGAGCCTGCCGCGCGCGACCGTGCCCAGCGCCCGGTAGTCCACGCTGGAGAGGCGAGCGGGCGACCCGTGCCAGCTCTCGCCGCTGGGGACGGACTGTCCGGAGTGCAAGGACGACGAGTGGCCGAGCTGCGCGTCGTCTCCGAGCGCCGTGCCGATGTCGAGCACGGTCATCTCGCCGACGAAGGCGTTGGCGCCGAGCGTGACCGTGCCGGTCTGGATCCGGCCCGCTCTGGCGCGGTAGCCCGAGAAGTAGGCGTCCTTCCGGATGACCGCCCCGGCACCGACGCTGAGCAGATCGGTGCAGACCGGCGGGTTCCTGGAGAGGATCAGGGCGCCCTTGCCGATGTCCGCACCGAGCGCCCGCAGGTACCACGAGTACAGCGGAGTGCCGACGAACAGCATCAGTGGGCTGAACCTGACCAAGGTCTTGACTGTCCAGAAGCGCAGGTAGCCGACGCTCCACAGCGGGATCTCCCCCGGCTTCCACCGGCCGACGATCGCCCACTTCGCCAAGACCGGCACCACGGAGAGAACGACGAACACGGCGAGCCCGAGCCCGGCGGCGCGCGCGTAGCTCTCGGCGAAGCCCGTCGCGGCGTCGATCCAGGCGAATCCCGTGTCCAGGAGCCAGCCCGAACCGGCGGCATAGGCGAGGAAGGCAATGAGCTGGAACACTCCACAGAGGACGTACGACGCGGTGGACGCCCGGCGTGGCTCCTCGGCGCGAGCGACCATGACCTCGGCCGCGGAGGTGGCCGACTCGGCGAGGCCGCGAATGGTCGGGTTGAGGTACACCTCTCTGGCCGACAGCGGCGCGACCTCGCCACGATCCCGGATCACGGCGCAGAACTTGGCCAGCAGCAGGGAGTCGGCACCGTAGTCGTCGAAGAAGTGCCCCGTCACCGAGACCGGATCGATCCCGAGGACACCGCTCAAGGCCTCCGCCAAACGCAGTTCGGTCTCGGTGGCGGGCGCCACGTAGTCGACGTCGCTCGCCGCTCTTCTCGGGTTCGTGGGTGCCGGGAGATGCTTACGGTCGGCTTTGCCCGCCGGTGTCAACGGGATGTGGTCGAGCTGTTCGAGATAGGCGGGCACCATGTAGCCCGGCAGTAGTTCCGCCAAGCGGCGACGGAGTTCTCCGGGATCGACGTCCTCGTTGTCGCGCCGCAGGCTGTAGTAGGCGACCAGTTCGGTGGTGCCCGCGTCCGGATGGTGGGTCTCGACCACCGCCTGGGCGATGCCGGATATCCGCAGGAGGACCGACTCGATCTCGGTGAGCTCGACGCGGTAGCCACGGATCTTCACCTGTGTATCGGCACGGCCGTGGTATTCGATCTCCCCGTCCGGGGTGATCCGGCCCAGATCGCCGGTGCGGTAGATCCGGCGGGACGGATTGTGCCCGATGCCGAGGAAGTCCGGGATGAACGCGCGCTCGGTCAGGTCCGGCCGGTTCAGATAGCCGCCGGCGAGCCCGATCCCCGCGATACCGATCTCCCCCAGCTCACCCGCGGCCAGCGCCCTCGGCTCGTCCGGATCGAGGATGACGACCGAATAGGTGGGCAGGGGCACCCCGATGGTCACCGGCCGGTCGGGGCGCAGCACGGACCACGTCGCGGTGACCGTCGCCTCTGTCGGACCGTAGACGTTGAGGAATCGCCTGTCCGCGCGATACCAGCGACGTACGAGGTCTTCGGGACACGCTTCGCCGGACACCAGGAGGAACCGCAGCAGCGGCAGGTCCTCGTCGAGGCTGGCCAGCAGGGTCGGGACGCAGCACAACGCGGTGACCCGGTTCTCCCGCAGGAATTCGAGGAGATCGTGCCCGACGAGGGCGGCACCGCCGGGTTTCGGCACGAGCGTCGCACCGCTCAGCAACGGCACCCAGATCTCCTCGACCGAGAAGTCGAACGCGATCGTCATGCCCTGGTAGACCCTGTCGGTGTCCCGGATGCCGTAGACGTCGGCGGCGACCAGGACGAAGTTGCAGATAGAGGCGTGGTCGATCGTCACGCCTTTCGGTCGTCCGGTCGAGCCGGAGGTGTAGACGACGTAACAGAGTTCGTCGGCAGGTGTGCCCTTCTCGGCCGTGCTGAGCCGTGTTCCCGGCAGCGCGGCGATCCGGTCCGAGTCGTCGTCCAGGCAGACCAGGTCGACACTGCCCGGTTCGAACCGATCGCGCAGCCCGGAGGTCGAGATCACGAGCCGGACGCCGGCGTCCTGGACGATGTAGGCCAGACGGTCGTCCGGAAAGCCCACGTCCAGCGGCACATACGCCGCGTTGACCTTGAGCACGGCGAGCATCGCGACGTAGGGATGCACCGGTTCGGCGAACAGCAGCCCGATCCGGTCACCGGGCCGTACCCCTCGCGCCAGCAGGTGCCGGGCGAGCCGATTGGCTCGCTCGTCCAGCCCGTCGAACGTGACCTTCACGCCTCCTGCGTCCACTGCCAGGCGGTCTCCGAGCCCGTTGGCGCGCAACCGATCGCAGAGGCGCTCGTACAGCAGCTCCAGCCGGTCACCGGCCCGCCATCGAACCCGCTGTTCGTGGCCGTCGCAGGTCAGTACCAGGCCGTCGGTGGTGAACTGTCCGTACGGGCTCATGTCCTGTCCTCCGCCAAGCCGAAGGAGTCGTGCAGGGCTCGGACGGTCGTGTCGACGACGTCGGCGGGGATCACGGCGGTGAGGCGCGACTGCGACGTCGTCATCGACGGCACCGTGACCCGGTGACGGGCGAGGACCCGCAGCAACTCGGGCAGGAAACCGGGCGGATCGAGCAGTGCGGTACCGACCACGGATACCGAGCCGAGCTCCTCACAGACCGTGGAGCGGGCGTCCAGCTCCATCGCGAGCCGGGTGATCGGCGGACCGAGCGGCTCCGTACCCCGGACGGTGAACCTGAGTTCGCCGGGGTCGGGCCAGCTCAGATTCGCCGGTCTCACGCCGCAGCCGGCCAGCATCGTGAGCACGCGTGCGTAGCGATCGGGGTCCGCGGCCGAAACTTCGACCCGGACCAGCCGCACGTCGCGTTCGTGCGCGATACCGATGACGCGGGGAGTGCCTTCCAGCGGCTCTTCGCCCGCCGTGACGACGGTGGACGGGCCGGGATCCGAAGAATGCTTCACCCGCACCGCCACCCCGTGACGGCGCGCGAGCTCGACGGATCGGGGATGCAGCACGCGGGCGCCGAGCTCGGCGAGCTCGACCATGGTGTCGTAGGAGATCGTCCGGACCGGCCGGGTGTCCCGCACGATCCGGGGGTCGGCCGTGCGAACGCCGTGGACGTCGGTGCGGATCTCGCATTCGGAGCCACCGAGCGCGGCCGCCAGTGCCACCGCGGTGGTGTCGGAGCCACCTCTGCCCAGAGTCAGCAGTTCACCGTCGGCGGTCCGTCCCTGGAACCCGGCGACCACGACGACCCGCGCGTCCCGCAGCCGCGCGACGATCTTGCCGGGATCGACCCGGACGATGGTTCCCGCTCCCGGTTCGCCCGCGACCTCGATCCCCGCCTGATCACCCGACAGCGAGACGGCTTCGACCCCGCGCTCGGCCAGCGCCATGGCGAGCACCGCCGCGGAGGCCTGTTCGCCGGTCGCCATCAACTGGTCGAGTTCCCGGGGAGCGGGCGGTTCGGCGAATTCGCCTGCCAGCGCGATCAGCCGGTCGGTGCTGTCTCCCATCGCCGACACGACGAGGACGACCCGATGTCCCGCTTCGGCGATCGCCGCCACCTCGGCGGCCACCTGGTTCACCAATGCCGGGGTGGCCAGCGACGATCCACCGTATTTTCGTATGACCAGTCCTTCGCTTCGCGGATTACGTAAAGGTGCGTCCGGGCCGACATCGAGTTCCGGGGTATAATTCACCATTTTCCTTCATGGGGTCGTCGCCGCGAATGGCCGCATTCGCGGCTGGACATACGACAGGGTCCGGGAGTCCCTGCCGGACAAGGCGCCTTGGCAGGGATGACAGGTTTGGAAAGTAGTGCGGGACGCATTCCACGGATACCTCCATAAGTACGAAAGATCGGCCGTCCGTTTCTCGTGGGCCATAACCCGGCGACAGCGTGCAAGATTATGGCGGCAAACAGCCGAGTTCGATGGAATTAGGGCAGAAGAATGACGTATTCGCAGTGGCTTCGAAATCCGGGCGCGCGACAGCGTGACAAAACGGAATGAATTACCCTGCTCGCCGCGTATTACGAGATCCTTTTACGTGTGGATCGGAATGAAGACGGCGGTTCCGAGCGTCCGTCCTTTGTGGAGAGCCGTCCGTCGTGCACTTCGACGATCCGGTCCACCGCGGTGAGATGGACGCGGTCGTGCGTGACCAGGACGGTGGCGGTGGCCCGCTCGCGCGTCAGGCAGGCGATCAGGTCGATGACCGCCGCGCCGCGCTCGTGATCGAGGGCGCTCGTCGGTTCGTCGATCAGCAGCACGGTGGGTTCGTTCATCAACGCGCGGGCGATGTTCACCCGCTGTCGTTGGCCACCGGAGAGCTGGTGCGGGCGACGCCCCGCCTGCGCCGCGAGCCCGACGGCGTCCAGCAGGTCCATGGCCACGGCCCGTGCTCCGGCCGGGGAGCGGCCGTCGATCCGGGCCATGACCTGAAGCTGCTCGGCGGCTGTGAGGGCGGGCAGCAGATTCGGCTGCTGGAAGACGATCCCGATCTTGCGCCGGCGAAGTCCGGTGAGTTCGCCGCGGGTGAGGCCGGTGGTCGTGGTGCCGTCGACCGTGACGGTCCCATGGTCCGGGGTGATGAGGGTGGCCGCGACGGCGAGCAGGCTGGACTTGCCGGAGCCGGAGGGGCCGGCGACCGCGGTGAGCGTGCCCGGTGGGACGTCCAACGTGACGTCATCGAGTGCGGTGAGGCGGGTGTCACCGTCGGGATAGGTGAGGGTGACACCGGTCAGGTTCAGGCTCATCGGGCACTCCCCAGTGCGGTCAGCGGATCGACGGAAGTGATGCGGCGGACGGAAAGCGCCGCGCCCAGCGCGCCGAGCAGGATCATCACGGCGGACGGCACGAGCACGCTGGCCGGAGTCAGCAGGAAGGGCACGGCGGAGCCGTCGACCATCGTGCCGAGCCCGACGGCCAAGCCGGTTCCGATGGCGGTGCCGCCGACGAGAAGGACGACGGCCTGCCCGAGCGCGTCCTTCAGCAGGAAGGCGGTACTCGCCCCCAACGCCTTGAGGACGGCGATGTCGCCGCTGCGCTGGATGGTCCACACGGTGAAGAAGGCGCCGATCACGAGGGCGGAGATGGCGAAAAGGAAACCGCGCATCAGTTGCAGCGAACCGTTCTCCGAGGTGTAGGAGCCGATCGCGGACAGTGAGTCGCTCTTCGAGACCGTCGTCGTGCCTGCGGCGAGGTCGGTGGCCCCGAGATCGGCGTCGGACGTGGTGGTCAGCGCGAGCACGGTCGCGCTCGGCGCGCCGTCGGTGGGTGGCGCCGTCTTCGCCCAGACGTCGAGGCCCGCCCAGATCACCGGTGTGTGGCTGAACCAGGCGTCTCCCGTCACGGCGGCGACCGTCAACGGGCGTCCGGCCACGGCGATGGTGTCCCCACTGCGGACGCCAAGTTCGTCGGCGGCGGACGTCGACAGCACCACCGAGTCGCCGGAGATCCTTTCGGCGCCCGGGGCGAGCGCCGACCCGGTCCGCACACCGAAAACGGAGATCCCGGCGCTGCGGTCGCCCGCGGTGGCCTTGGTGGTGGCTATGCCCAGCGGTTCGGCCGCCGTGACACCCGGGGTCTCGGCCCACTGCCGCCGCTGTGTTTCGGTGACAGCGGAATTGGCATAGGAGAGGCTCTGCCCGGCACCGGGGGCGGCGAAGACGATCTTGTCCGCGGGCAGGCCGGTGATCGCGGAGATGTTCTGCTCGCCCAGCCCCGCGGTGAGCCCGGACAACAAGCCGACCAGCAAGGTGATCAGCACGACGACGGCACCCATCAGGGCGAACCGTCCTTTGGCGAATCTCAGATCTCTCCAGGCGACGAACACGGCTCGGGTCTGTCCTCTCCGGCGGGTGGGCTGGGTACCTCTCCACGATCGCCGCCGGTGACCGTGACGGCATCCGGCCGGAGATGGCACTTCGCCCGCCGGAAGACGGCACGCCGCCTCTACCTTTGGATAGAGGCGCTCGCCGATCCCGCTCCGTAATCTGGACGCACTGTGACCGCCGCGCCCGTTTTGACCCCGACCAGCCGGTTGCTGACCTGGTGTCTGCACCTGCTGCTCGTCGCCCTGCTCGCGCTGGCGGCCGCGCGGGCGGTGGCGGACGGCTCACCCGAAGCGGGAGCGGTCGTCGCGGTGGCGGTGACGTGCGCCGTGGTGTACGCGGCCGGCCCGCTTCTGCCCCGCGTCAGGACGTCCCGGCCGGCCGCCCTGTGGTGGCTGGTCGCGGTGGGCCTCGTGTGGCTGGTCCTGCTGGTGCTGACCGCCGACGGAGTCTGGGTCGCCTTCCCGCTGTACTTCCTGCAGTTGCATTTGCTGCCGCGCCGTCAAGGCCTGGTCGCGGTGATCGCGACCGCGCTGGCGGCGATCATCGCGTTCGCCGTCCACCAGGGTTCCTTCGCCCCGGCGGCGGCGATCGGCCCGGCACTCGGTGCCGCCGTCGCGGTCGCCGTCGTCTGGGGTTACCAGGCGCTGTACCGCGAAAGCGAACGTCGCCGGAACCTGATCGAGGAGCTCACCGCCACCCGCGCAGACCTCGCAGAAGCCCAGCACGCGGCGGGAGTGCTCGCCGAGCGGGAGCGCCTGGCCCACGAGATCCACGACACCCTCGCCCAGGGACTGTCGAGTATTCAACTCCTGTTGCGCGCGGCGGAAAGGACACTGCCCGATACCGCGGGGAACGCCGCCCGCTACGTCGAACAGGCTCGTCAAGCCGCCGCGGACAACCTCGCCGAAGCCCGCCGGTTCGTCGTCGCCCTGTCGCCTCCCGCGCTCGACGACACCACGCTGGCCGACGCGCTGGAACGGCTGTGCGCCACCACCAGCGCCCGGCACCGGACCACCGCGCGCTTCCACCTCGCCGGCGACCCCGTTCCGCTGCCGACCGCGCACGAAGTCGCGTTGCTGCGCATCGGTCAGGCGGCACTGGCGAACACCGTCCGGCACGCCGACGCGTCCACCGCCGATGTCACGCTGAGCTACCGCGGCGAGTACGTCACCCTCGAGGTCGTCGACGACGGCGTCGGCTTCGACCCGGAACACAGCGGCTTCGGGCTCACCGCGATGCGCACCCGGACCGAAGCGCTGGACGGGATCTTCACCGTCGAGTCCTCCCGCGGACACGGAACAACCGTGTCCGCGCGACTGCCCAAGGAATGCCCGTGACCGAACCCCCGATCCGGCTCCTGCTGGCCGACGACCACCCCATCGTCCGGGCGGGACTGCGTGCCGTCCTGGAAACCGAGCCGGGTCTCGTGGTCTCGGCCGAAGCCGCGACCGCTGAGGAAGCGGTGTCCCGCGCCGCCGAGGGCGACATCGACGTCGTGCTGATGGACCTGCGGTTCGGCTCCGGGATGACCGGCGCCGAGGCCACCGCGGCGATCACGGCGCGGCCGGACGCACCCCGCGTCCTCATCGTCACGACCTACGACACCGACGCCGACACGCTGCCCGCCATCGAAGCCGGCGCCACCGGCTATCTCCTCAAGGACGCCCCTCCCGAGGATCTTGCCGCCGCCGTGCGCACCGCCGCCGCCGGACGCACCACGCTCGCCCCGACCGTCGCCGACCGGCTCATGAACCGGATGCGGATGCCCGCCACCGCGCTGACGCTGCGCGAGATCGAAGTCCTGGTCCTGGTCGCCGACGGCCTGTCCAACCGGGCCATCGCGGATCGGCTCCACCTGACCGAGGGCACGGTGAAATCCCATCTGGCCCGCAGCTACACCAAACTCGGCGTCGATTCGCGTACCGCCGCCGTCGCCACCGCGACCGACCTCGGTCTGATCCGGCGCTGAACGGCAGCGCCTCCTCTGCTGAATGTGGCGGTCCGTGAAGGCCTCCTTGCCTACCCTGAAGGTAGGGAAGGAGGCCTTCACGGACTACGTGATCGCCGCCCGCTCTCCCAGCAACACCACCAGCCTCAGCGGTCACAGCGGCGGCGTGGTCGAGCATAGGTCGTGAGTGGTAAGGACGGTTGGAACCGTCTTTACCACTCACGAGTGGGTCAGTGGGCGAGCACGCCGCTGACCTCGTTCGGCGTTCCCGGAATCGTCCCGGTCGCGGTCTTCGTGCCGGACGCGAGGTCCACGGAGTGGATCTCCTTCTTGCCGGGATCGGTGACGTAGGCGGTTCCGCCCCGGACGAAGATCGCCGGGCGCGGCTGCTGCCACTCGATCGGTTCCTGCCAGGTACCGAGGACGGCGATCTTCCGCGTCACCGCACCGCTCACCGGGTCGATCACGTGGATCTGACCGTCGGTGCCCAGCACCAGGGCCTCACCCTGCGGTCCGCGAGCCAGCGACCGGAAGGTGTAGCTGGTCCCGATGTCGACGTGCTTGAGCGTGGCCTTCTCGGTGTCGATCAGGGAGATCCGGGTCGGGCGTTCGAGCTCGGCCGCTTCGTCGACCTTGTAGTCGCCCAAGGTGATCGGGGAGACGTCCGAGCCCGCCTGGTTGCCGATGCGCCCGTACGGGTCCGGGCTGGTCACCTTGGTGATGACGCCGTTGCGGTAGATCAGCGCACCGGTTTGGCAGCCGACCACCACCGCCTCGCCGCGCGCGGCGGCTTCACCGTGCACGCCGGGGCACTGCTCGTTGCGCGCGATCTCCTTCTTGTCCTTGTCCAGCACCACGATCCCGGACCGTTTGTCCTTGTCGCCGACGGTGGTGAGCAGTTCGCCGTTCGCGAGTTCGACGGCCACACCGTGATGCGCCTCGGGCGTCTTGTGCTTCGGCGCGGGGAGCGCCGCGGTGCCGATCGTCTTCGGGTCGAAGACGGTCACTTCACCGGTCCCGTCGGCGAACAGCACCGTCTTGCCGGCGTGCCGGACGACGTGTCCCGGTTTCGCCGCCTTGACCTCGTTGTCCGTGAGCACGGCACCGACGGCGTCGAGGACCCGGAATCCGGTGGAGGTCGAGACCAGGAGGTGTCGGTCGTTCCCGGCGGGGTTGAGCCGGTTGAAGCCTTCCAGTGGGAGGTTCTTCGCCTCCTTCAAGGTCTTCCCGTCGAGCAGGACGATTCCGCCGTCATAGGTGACAGCCACCGGATCGGCGACGACGGGTGCCGGAGCCGCGTCCTTCGCGGGCTCCGCCGCCGGCTGTTCGGTCCCGCAGGCGGCGAGCGCGAGGGTGCTCGCCGTCGTCGCCATCAGCGCGAGATATCGGGCTTTCCGTGCCATTTTCCTGTGCCTTTCGTCTGTTCCGATCAGGAACGGGTCAAACCGGTGGTGATCGATTCGGTGTTGGCGCGCATCATTTCGAGATAGGTGGCCGCGCCCTGGCCTGGTTCACTGAGCGATTCCGAGAACAACGGGGCCACCTGGACGTGCAGCCCTGCCTGCTCGGCCAAGACCCGCGCGAGCCGGTCCGGTTGCGAGGAATCGGCGAAGATCACCGGCACTCCCGCCGCGCGAACGGTGTCGGCGAGTGCCTTCAGATCCGAAGAGCTCGGTGAAGCGAGTGTGGTACCGCCGGGGATCACGGCACCGACGACCTGGAAGCCGAACCGCTGTGCCAGATAGCCGAACACATGGTGGTTCGTGACCAGCTTCCGGCGCTCCGGAGGAATCCCGCCGAACTTCTCGGTCATCGCCTTGTCGAGCGCCTCGATCTCCCCGCGATAGCGTTCGGCGTTGGCGCGGATCACCGCTTCGTCGACCCCGTCGACATGGGCGACGACCTCGTCGGCGATCGTCTTGACCGCGTCGCGCACCCGTGCCGGATCCGTCCAGAAGTGGGGATCGGGTTTGCTGTCGGCGTAATTGATCGGGTTCACCCGCTCCCCGGCGGGCAACGCCGGTACGCCGCTTTCCTCGGCCGTGTGGACAGTGCGCAGGATCCCCTCTTCGAGCCCGAGTCCGTTGTAGACGATCAGACCGGCACGCTCGACCTGGGCCGCCTGCTGTGCGGAGATGCCGAAGGAATGCGGGTCGGCGTTCGGCTTCATCAGCACCGTCACCTCGGCCTGATCGCCGACGACGGCGCGAGTGATGTCGCCGAGGATGTTCGTCGTGACGACGACCGACTTGCCGCCCCCGCCGGTCCCGGAGCAGCCTGCCGCCGCCAGCAGCGCCACCATGCACAGGGCGAGTACGCGGCGCCTCATCGGCCGGTCTCCACGATGTGCCCCGCCTTGCCGCCGACCTTCAGCGTCCTGGCGCGTCGGAGGTTGTCGTTGTAGTCGATTTCGTACACCTCGGCCGAGAGCGGGTTGTTGACGTAGGCGCGGGTCGAATCGACCTGGATCGACGGAACCTCGGCGGCGGTCGCTTCGGGCGTCAGGAGCGGGACGGCCGTCTGTTCCTTTCCGGAGCCGTCGAAGGAGCGCAGCTTTCCGTCCCGGGCGAGGACCAGCAGCGGTCCGCCCTCGCCGACGGCGTTCACCGCGGCGACCGGGCCGGTCTCGACGTACTGCCAGCTGCGTCGGCCGACGTCCAGTGACCACACCGCGGACGCCCCCGCCCGCGCCGCGAGCGTGGAGCCACCGGGCCGGTGGAAGAAGGCGGTGGCACGTTCCCGCGCGGTGACGCTGCGCGGGAACGGGATCTTGACCCCGGCGAACGCGCCGTCCTTTTCGGTCACCAGCAAGGCGCCGTCCGCGCAGCCGAAGACGACTCCGCGCCTGGTCACGGCCTGGCCCTGCAGCTCGGGGCACGGCTGGTCGATCTCGGCCACGGCTTTGCCCTGACGGTCGTGGACGCGCACTCCGCGGGCGAGCGGCTTTCCGGCGTCCGCCACCGTGGCGATGATGTGCTCGCGGTAAGGGATCGCGGCACCCGCGTGCGGCTCGCGCGTGATCTTCCCCAGTTCGGTCACAGAGCCCTTGTCGAGCGCGGCTCGATCCAGCAAGGTCGTCGTACCGTCCGAATAGGACAGTGCGGCGACGGCGGGATCGCTGTAGGCCGCCAAGGGCTGTTTGCCGGGCGCCACGCCGACATCTCGGACCTTCGCCCGGTAGTAGTGGACGTGGTCACCGTGGTCGACCATCCACGAGCCGCTGTCGATCACCCGGATCGTGCCGTCACGAGCGGTCAGGTAACCGAAGCGGCCGTCACCCGTCACGGCTCGCACTCCGTCGACTCGGCCGACCTCGTGCACCTCCTCGGTGATCAGGTCGACGACCCGAACGGCGCCGGTGTCCGTGTCGGCGACGATCAGCCGTGACTGCGCCTCGGCCGCCTCCTCGGCGCCTTCGACGTAGCCGTGCGGGACTTCCGCGGTCACCTCCTTCGGCTGCTCCGAGCCGCACGCCGCCAGGGTCAGCGCCGCGACGACCGCCGTCGCTGCTTTCAGTTTCATCGTGAGCTCTCGATCTCCGGTGTCAAGGAACGGAATCGCTGTCGTACGAAGGACAGGAACGCGGAAAGGAAGAACAGGAGGACCGCGCTGGCGGCGATGGTCGCGCCCGCCGCGGTGCCCCAATGCCAGGACACGAGCAGGCCGCCGACCGTGGCGGCGATACCGAGCAACGCCGCGATGAGCATGATCGTGGTGATCCGCCGCGACCAGAAGAGCGCCGCCGCGGCGGGGGCGATGAGCAGGCCGAACACCAGCAACGTCCCCACGACGCGGAACGACGCGACGATCGTCAACGTGACCAGCCCGAGGAGCACCGCGTTCGCCAAACGTGGACGAAGCCCCAGTGTGTGCGCCTTGCGGACGTCGAAGGTGAGCGCGGTGAACGAACGATGTCCCACCAGTGCCACCACCCCCACGACGAGAAGGGTGATCGCGAGGCCCACCAGGTCGCCCGATCCGACGGCGAGCACGTCGCCGAACAGGAAGCCGGTGAGATCGACCGCGAACGACCGTGAGTGGGACACGATGATCACGCCGCTCGCGAGCATGCCGACGAAGAGCAGCCCGATCGTGGTGTCCTCGGACAGCCGCCGCGAACGGCCGAGCGCGGTCACGCCGAGCGCCATCACCCCGGCGCTGATCGCAGCGCCGATCAGCAGGTTCACGCCGGTCAGCGAGGCGATCGCCACGCCGGGCAACATGCCGTGCGACATCGCGTCGCCGATGAAGGCCATGCCGCGCAACACCACCCAGGTGCCCACGACGGCGCACACCGCCGAAACGAGCGCTCCCGCCACCAGCGCGCGCTGCACGAACGACACCTCGAAGGGGATCAGCAACCACTCCACCCGTCACACTATAGTGGTAATGATTGTCATTATCTGAAAGAGGTGTGATGACCCCGGACACAGCGGCACTCACGATCGACCGCGCGCACGCGCACTACGGCTCCCGCGAGGTGCTGCGCGGGATCACCGCCCAGGTGCCGTCGGCGCGGCTCACCGCGATCGCCGGCGCGAACGGCGCGGGGAAGTCGTCGCTGCTGAACCTCGTCGCGGGCGTGCTCCCGCCGACCACCGGCACGGTGACCCGGCGAGACCCGGGGAGGGTCGCCTACGTGACCCAGCAGAGCGAGGTGTCGCGGTCGTTGCCGATCACCGTCCGCGCCACCGTGACGATGGGGCGCTGGGCGCACCGCGGACACTGGCGGCGGCTGTCGAAGACGGACCGGGAGATCGTCGGGGAATGCCTGGAGTTACTGGAGATCACGTCGATCGCGGACCGGTTGATCGGCACGCTCTCCGGTGGGCAACGCCAACGGGCGCTGGTGGCGCAGGGGATGGCTCAGCAAGCCGGATTGCTGCTGCTCGACGAACCATCGGCCGGGCTCGACCTGCACGCCCGCGGCCTGATCGACGAAGCCCTGCGCGCCACACTCGCCGAAGGCACGACGGTCCTGCGCGTCACCCACGACCTCGATGTGGCGGGCCGGGCCGATCACTGCCTGCTGCTCCAGGACGGCCGCCTCGTCGGCGAAGGTGTTCCGGCGTCAGTGCTGACCCCGGAACGCGTGGCGGAGGCCTGGGGCCTGCCGACCCGCATTTCAGTCACCTGATCGCGTGCCCGAGGCCGCCGATTCTCGCTAGGGTGCACCGGTGGAAGCGACGTGGCGGCGCATCATGGCCTTGTTGTCCGAACACGCACCCGCCACCGCGCGGGAAATCCGGCCCCCGGCACCGGCCGCGCACGTCGCGCGCCTGCGGAATCGCGTCGGCCTCGAACTCCCGCCCGAACTGCTCGCCTGGTGGGCCCTCATGGACGGCGTCGACGACGAACGTGTTCGCGGAACCGGAAACCTGATCCCGAAGGGCTACCAGCCTCTGTCGGTGGCGCGAGCCGAGGAGGAGTACACCCGGCAGTCGCGGTATCCCGCCCCTGACTGCTGCACTCCGGAAGGCACCCACCGCAAGGAGGCGGGCCAGGCCGGATTCCCGTTCTGCACCGCGATCGTCCCCATCGGCCGGGCCATCGACGGAGGTCTGCTGTGCGTCGATCTCCGGCCCGGCGAGCACCATGGTTGCCTCATGGAGTGGTACGCCAGCGAGGGGATCTACTGGTCCGACTGGGCGAGCGTGACCGAGATCCTCGACGAGATCGCCGAGCGACTCGACAACTACGTCCACGGCCTTGGAGAACGGCATCCCGTCCTCAGCGACGGTGCGCTCAGCTGGCTTTGACTCGCGAAAGCCACCGCACGGTGACCTCCAGGGCCTCTTCCGCCGAGTCCCCGAAGCCGTGTCCCGCGCCGGCAAGAGAGTGCCACTCGGTCTCGGGCCGCGCGAGGGCCGTTTCCCGCGCGATGTCGTGAGAGACGTGCTCGTCCCCCGAGCCATGGACGACGAGCGCGGGCGGCCTGGACGCCAGGAAGGCGACCCGCGGGTCGAGTTGAGCGAACTCCTCGAACAGCGGCGCGCCCAGCTCGAACCGGCCTTCGATGTCCAGAAACCCGTTATCAGCCAACGAAGAACGATCCGAGTACAACGCGATCCCCCTGGGCAGCTCCGGCTCCAGGAAGGTCCGCCGCAGGTCGAGCAGCGGCTGCCAGAGCGCGACCCTCCGCACAGGCAGCGACGCCAGCGACAGTGCCGTGCTCACGGCACCGAAGCTCGACGCCACCACCGAAACGGGCTCGTCCACCGCGGCGCGCAGTTCCAGGAGTTCGCCCGCGACGGTCATGTCCCTCGGCCGCCCGTCACTACGGCCGTGCCCGCGGAAGGAACCCTCAGCACCGAGAATCCCGCCGCGGTGATGCCGTGGACGAGCACGACCGTCTCCGGGCCGCCGTCGTGCCGGACGCTGTCGAGCCGTAGCCCGTCGGACGTCGTGATCACAGGTACAGCACCAGGTGTACGGCAGCGTCGAGACCATCGCGCGTTCGGGGCGCACCCCGGCCTACTGCGACGCCCGCACGGTCTGTGTGCTCGTGGGGTCGGAGAGGCTGAACACCTGGTTGCAGGACGCCATCAGCCCGTCACGCGGTGCGAAGTACGTCATGGTCTTCATGATCAACGACAGGAGCAACCATCGCTCGATCGGCTGGGGCCGGTCCGCCGACGGGCGGAATTGGACGTTCTCGCAGACCTCGCTTATCCGCCCCGACCATCGCCCAGCGCGGCACGTTGACGTACGTGATCTACAACGACTTCAGCAAGCGCAAACACCTCGGTGTCTTCCACGCCCCGATGTCGGGAGCACCGGACAACGGGCGCTGCGCGGCTCCGTCGTCCGGGACCATGAACGGCAAGGAGTACATGTTCTACGAGGCCGGGGCACGCCTGGACGGCTCGATCGCGATCGCCCGCGCGGTCTGACTTCCGAGCAACGCCGCGACCACCTCGCGCGCCTGACGGGCAGGCGCCGGGTCCCCGCTGATTCCCGCCGTCACGATGGCTCCTTCGGCGAGCAGGTAGACCGGTTCGGTCACCGGCAGACCCGTTGCCCGCACCCAGGTGTCGATCTGTTCGCGGAACGCCTGTTTGTGCGCCCGCACCTCGGCCAGTACCGCCTCGGACGACGCGCCTAGTTCGCCGTGCGCGTTGATCCAGGCACAGCCGCGGAAACCCGGTTCGGCGAACCACCCCGCGAGCCAGTCGAAGATCGAGAGCACCCGCTCGCGGGGATCCGCGACCCGGTCCACATGTGCGGCCAGGCTGCCACGCCAGCGCTGATCACGGCGTTTGAGCATCGCCACCACGAGGTCTTCCTTGGCTTCGAAGAACCGGTAGATCCGCTTGAGCGAGAGGCCGGACGCCGCGCGCACCTGGTCCATGCCGACTGTCTGGATGCCGTTTTCGTAGAAAAGTTTCTCAGCGGCATCGAGCAGGGCTTCGCGATCGACGCGGTTCTGCTCATCGGTGACGGCGGCCGGCATCGGGTCTCCCTTGACGTTGAGAACGTGCGTTCCCTATCGTAGGCGCCAGACGTGGAGAACGCACGTTCTCAACCTAGGAGGCTCGACATGACCGAAGATCGCCCGCCCTACCCGCCGTTCACCCGCGAGACGGCATTGCGGAAAGTCCAAGCGGCAGAGGACGCCTGGAACACCCGGGATCCTCGCAAGGTGGCGTCGGCGTACACACCCGACTCGGTGTGGCGGAACCGGGAGACCTTCGTCCGCGGCCGCGAGGAGATCGTCGCGTTCCTGACCGGGAAGTGGGAGCGGGAACTCGACTACGCGCTGCGCAAGAACCTCTGGGCGTTCACCGGGAATCGGATCGCCGTCCGGTTCCAGTACGAATGGCACGACCGGGCCGGTCGATCGTGGCGCAGCTACGGCAACGAACTGTGGGAGTTCGACGAGCACGGTCTCATGAGCCGTCGCGAGGCGAGCATCAACGACGTCGCCATCTCCGAGACCGAGCGGCGTATCCACGGCCCGCGCCCGAAGGAGGAACACGGCACCGACTCCCCGCTTCGGTGAAGCCGCCGCGATCAGTCCACGATCGCGGAGATCTCCCACAGGCCCAAGGACTTGTCGGCGTAGGCGCCATCCTCCTCGGTGCACCCCTCGACCAGCACGGTCAGCGGCTCCGGGAACCCGAACGGCTCCCGGCACAGGTTCAGCGGCCGCCAGTCGCCGGTCACGATGTCGGTGTTGGTCCGCAGTTCGGTGAACGTCGTGGTCAGCAGATACCGGGAACCGCTCCGCCGCAGGTTGCGCAAGGCCCGCCCGATATCGGCGAAACTCAGATGAACCAAGCAATCCCGGCACAGCACGAGATCAGCCGACGGCAGCGGATCGCCGGTCAGATCGAGCACCCGGAACTCGTGGACCGGGTCGCCCCGGAACCGTTCGGCGTTCATCTCGATCAGATCGGGAACGATGTCGGCGCCGATGTACCTGTCGAGATCAAGGCCCACCTCACTGAGCCAGCCGTAGTCGCCGCACGGCAGGTCAAGCAGGGTGCGTACCCCGAAACGAGCGAGAAGAGCAGGCAACCTGTCGCTCAATTCCCGCGTCTGGACCGACTCCGAACCAGGCCCGGAGACCGAAGAGGAACTCCACAGCCGGGAACGGAAGATGTAGGTGAAACGATCCTGGGTCCCCATGCTTTCCAACTCTTCGGCGACCCGCCGGAAGTTGCGCTGCGCCGTGGTGATCGGTCGTTCGTCCACTCCGGCATCGTAACCTCGTGCGTAACGGAGGGCGGTGCGATGACCGAATGGGATTTCGAACGCGACCGGCTGCTGAAGTCGAATGCCGGCGCGCTGGCCAGGACGGCGCTGACGAACGTCTTGCGCGAGTATCCGCACCACGAGAGTCACTGGCACGACGAAGGTGTGCCCATCCTCTCCCCTCGGCTCTCGCACCCGTGCTTCTACGGCAGTTTCGATTGGCATTCCTGCGTGGAGATGTTCTGGGTACTCGTGCGTCTGCTGCGCCGTCACGCCGAACTCGTGCCCGCCGAGGAGATCCGCGGGCTTCTCGGCGAGCACCTGACCGTCGAGGCGCTCGCGGGCGAGGTCGCTTTCTTCGCCCCCGAGGAGCAGCGCAACACCCAACGCCCGTACGGCTGGTCGGCACTGCTGGAACTCACCTTCGAAACCGCCACCTGGGATGACCCGGACGCCGCGTGCTGGTCAGCGGGGCTGCATGAGTTGAGCGCCGTCTTCGTGAACCGCTACCTCGACTGGCTTCCCCAGGCCACGTACCCGATCCGGTACGGGGTGCATGACAACGGTGCGTTCGGATTGTCCCGCGCCCTGCCGTACGCGGGATACCTCGCCGACCACGGCGACCCGCGGTTGCGCGGCCTCATCACCGAGACCGCATGGCGCTGGTTCGGATCCGACCGCGATTACCCTGGCTCCTGGGAGCCGTCCGGGGCCGATTTCCTGTCCCCCGCGCTCGCCGAAGCCGAGCTCATGTCCCGCCTGATGCCCGCGGCCGAATTCACCGATTGGCTGGGACGTTTCCTTCCTGGCATCGCGGAGCGTAGACCCGCGACTCTCTTCACCCCGGTGACCGTCACGGACACCTCCGACGGACAACTCGCCCATCTCCACGGTCTCAACCTGCATCGGGCGTGGTGCTGGCACCGCATCGCGGACGCCATCCCGGGCAATGACGACCGGATCCCCGCCATCCTCGAAGCCACGCACGCCCATACCCACGCTTCACTCGCACAAACCACGGGCGGTGCTTACATGGTCGAACACTTCCTTGCCTACTACGCGCTCCTCCTGCTCGGCTGAGCCGGCAACCGGCGAGAGTGTTCGGAGTGCGACCACCCGTTCAGAGCAGTCACTCGCTGTTGGTAAGCCGAGCGAGGCGACTACGGGTGAACACCCGCCTGATCGGGTGAACACACCGTGAGCACGCTGCTCGGATCTCGTTGGACCTGGGCGAAGTTCGACTTAACTCGGCAGTTGCGATCAGCATTTCGCACAATGCGAAAACAGCGTGCACGACAGCGCCAACATCGGGCTTCACCTGGGGGACTTCGCTACCACGGCACATCTGGCGATGACCTGACTCGACACCGGGAAGGCAAGTTGCCGGGCCGCGGAGATCTCTCGGCGGCACTGATCCATTCGGCGCCACCCACTACTTTTAGTAGTTTTCGAAGTCACCCGGACCGTTGAGCGACGCGTGCATACCGTTCAGCGCGACACACGCTGTACTACTGAACGGTCACAGTCTGCTTTCGCCAAGATGTCTTCAGCCGCACCGGTCAAGAACCGGTAACGCACGCGTGGCCCCCTGCTGTCACAGGAGGCCACGCGAATGTCCATTCGCCCGCTCGCTAGAACAAGGACAGGACGGTCGTGACCTTACAGCCTGACAACACGAAGACACCAGACAATGAGCCGCCCCAACGGGTCAAAGTCGTCATCGACAACGCCGAGCCGGCTCGGCGTGTCGCGACGTCCGCGGAGATGATCCGCACGGCGCGGCCGCTCCTGAGGACACCGGGACGCCACCGCAAAGAGCAGACGCGCGACAGTTGGCTCTGCCTGGCGATGGCGGTCCTCGCCGGCTGGGCCCCGACGCTGCGGATGTGCCTCCTGCTGACGATCGGCGGCGGAATCGTCGTCGGCGTCGTCAGGATCAGCACTCCGCAAATCGGGCTGTCGGCAGGGACCACTGTCGGTCTCCTGACCCTCTTCTGCGTATGGATCGTCAAGTCCCGCCAAGGAAAACAGCGGCGAGAGCCGAGTCTGTAACCGCATCGCGCCCCGTGCCCGTCACCTCGCGGACACGGGGCGCCCGGCAATGTCGGAAAATCTCCCCGCCTGTGCGGCGACTTCCGGTTGAATGATCGCGAAGTCCCGACATGTGAGGAGATCTCGTGCGGAGAGCTAGAAGACTGGGGGCCCTGGCCGTTTCGGTGCTGGCGGCGGCCATGGCACTGGGCAGCCCGGCGTCGGCCGACACCGTGCAGTCGTTCCACACCTCGCTCGACCCCGCTTCGGTGCGGGAGTCGATGCGCTATCTGGTCGAGAACTACGGAGTGAGCGAGCAGGAGGCGTTGCGGCGTCTGGAACTGCAGACCGACAGCCTCAAACTGGACGAACTGCTGCGCCGCGACCGCGGTGCCGAGTACGGCGGCATGTGGCTCGACCAGGACAAGGGGCAGCTGGTCGTGGCGATGACCAAGCCCTCGGCGGCCGAGCCGTATCTGAAGGCGATGCCCGCCCGCTCCGCTGTTCGCACGCAACAGGTCCAGCACTCGTTGCAGCAGCTCACGGCGGCGAAGTATCGCGTCGCCGCCAAGGTCGGCGCCGGTCCGGAAGCGGTCTACCTGCCTTCGGTGAGCGAGTCCGAAAACCGTGTCGTGCTTTGGGAACGCGGTTGGGTGGCGCAGGAGAAGGCGGCCGTGCGCGCCGCGGCCGCCGAGACGAACGCCGCGCACCAGGCCGCGGCGGCGGAATCCGGCATGGTCGTCTCCCGCGTGCTGAAGAACCCGAACGCGCTGTCCACGGCGAACGTGGATCTGGGTTTCTGTCACCCGCTCTACTGCACGAACTACGGCCCGATGCGCGGAGGCCTCCGGCTGGACATGAAGCGGGACAACGGTACCTGGGGCGGTTGCACCAGCGGCTTCAACCTGCGGTCCACCGGTGGCGGGTTCCCCGGCAAGGGCTGGGTGCTCACCGCGGGCCACTGCATGCGGACCAAGACCAACAACACGCCGACGCAGCACAACGGCAACGACGTGCTGCAGCAGCACGGCATCGAGAAGAGCTCGTACCCGTACGACTACGCGGCCCTGCCGTACGTCAACGACGCGGCGTCGACGCAGTGGCTCGAAGGCCAGACCGGCCGCAACCGCGTACTGAAGTATTGCCGCAACGGCGGTATGGACAGCAACGGTGACACCCCGTGCGGCGCGCAGGCCACCTCGGTCGACGAGTACATCACCAGTGCCCGCAAGCTCGCCGACATCAAGGCCGGGTATGTCGTCTGCGCCTCCGGAACGGCGTCGAGCGCGGTGAACTACCCCGATTCCGTCGACAGCGGCGCGGGCGCCGGCTACCTCGTCGGGACCCGGTGCGGTCGCGTCCTCTCCACGGACGTCGGCATCAACACCGACCTCTGCGCGCGTCCGGGCGACAGCGGCGGACCGCTGTTCAGCCAGGCCGACCACGCGGCACTCGGCATCCTGGTCGGCAACCAGCAGTCCCGGTCGGGCCCCTGCCAGGCCGGTGAGCTGAACAACTACGCGCCGATCGAGACGATCACCACCGATCTCAGCGAGCGGATCGCCAGTCAGGGATCCACGTTCGCGGTGATCACGACTCCGAACGGCTGACCTCACAAGTACGTGAAGGCCCCCTTCACCTTGTGGGAAGGGGGCCTTCACCGACTTTCACGTGGTCAGCAGAGGACCTTCGTACCGCAGTGCGTCACCCTCGCCGTACACCCGGACCGTCAGCTCCGGCGGCTCCCACGGGGCGAACACTTCGTCGATCGTCCGGGGCACCGGACCCAGGTCCACGTCCACGGCGAAGGTGTGCGCCACGATCGCCGCCTGGACGATGTCGCCGTCCGCGTCGGCCACCTCCAGCCGGGTGACCCCGGTGTCGATCGCGCCGAGCACGCCCGGTCGCCTGCTCCACACCGCGAACCCGCGCTCGCCGGTGTCGCGCCCGTATCCGGTGCTCATGATGTTGAACAGCGTGCGCTCTCCCTCCCGGAAGACGCACTCCGCCTCGACACCCGAATCGTGGTAGGCCAGCATCCGCCCGTCCGCGGTGCTCGTCCCGATCCGGGCCCCGGTGTGCCACCCCGCGTGTGACACCGCCTCCGCCGATCCCGCGATCTCCGCGGACCGGTAAAGCTCACAGAGGTCCGTCAACTCCGCTATCCATCGCGCGGTCTCTTCATCACTTGCTGGGGCCACTACGCGTGTGCCCTCCTCCCTGACTGTCCACAATGGTCATCAACGAGGCTGGCACACCCGGATGTCGATCACATCGGGGTTCTCCCGGAGATCGCCCCGGCCCGCTGCACGGTTCGGTGCAACCGACGCCGGGCGGTTAGGCCGAGCAGAGCAATCTCGCGAGTATCCCGTCATGGGTGTTTCCGTCACCCGTCGGAGTGTCGTGACACTCCGACGCAGAGAGGTACGGCTGATGACCGCGCAGCGCACGATCACGGAAGAGATCGGCGAAATCGGTGTCTGGCTGATGGGCGAGTTCGGTGGCCGCGTACCCGCGGCCGTGATCAGCCGGGTGCTCAACGCGAGCAAGCGCGACCTCGAAGGCCGCATCGACCCCGAAGCTCTGGGCGAGATGTTCTACGCCCTCTGCCGGTTCCGCCTTCAGCGGATCGTCGCCGCGGACGAGCGGATCACGGTCACGATTCCCGACGGTCGCCCTTCGTGATGGTCTTGCCCCTTCGAGAGGCAGTTGCGGCCAGGGAAGTAAGACCAAGCCACACTCGCCTGGCATTCGCCTCGCGACCCCCAGGGAGGGGCGACGTCACGCAGAGTGTGCGAAGGTGACGGCATGGCCGCTTCGCGCAGACGATTTCCCGTGTCCTGGACCACCGTCATGCCGGTCCTCGCCATAGTCGTGCTGGCGCTGAGCTGGGGCCGTGACCTGGGCCCGGTGCCCGTGGCCATCGTCGCGCTCGCGCTCGGCGGTACCGTGCTGGCCGCGGTGCACCACGCCGAGGTGGTCGCGCATCGCGTCGGGGAACCCTTCGGCTCGCTGGTGCTGGCGATCGCGGTCACGGTCATCGAGGTCGCGCTGATCGTGACGATGATGTCCTCCGGCGGCCCCGAGGCCGGGACACTCGCCCGCGACACCGTGTTCGCCGCGGTGATGATCACGATGAACGGCATCGCGGGCATCTCGCTCATGGTCGGCGCCCGCCGCTACGGCGAGACACACTTCAACCCCGAAGGCAGCGGCGGCGCGCTCGCCACCGTGGCGACACTCGCTTCGGTCAGCCTCGTGCTGCCGACGTTCACCACGAGCACCCCCGGCCCGGCCTTCAACGGCACACAGCTCACCTTCGCCGCCGTCGCCTCACTGCTGCTCTACGGACTTTTCGTGCTCACGCAGACCGTGCGCCACCGCGACTTCTTCCTGCCGGTCGACAGTGAGGGCTCCGTCAAGGAGGAAGAACACGCCGAACCGCCGACCAACAAGGCCGCCCTGACCAGTCTGGGGCTGCTGCTGGTCGCGCTGGTCGCCGTAGTCGGCCTGGCGAAGGTCGAATCGCCCGCGATCGAAGCGGGAGTCCGCGCCGCGGGGTTCCCGCAGTCGTTCGTCGGCGTCGTGATCGCCATGCTGGTGCTGCTGCCGGAGACCCTGGCCGCGACCCGGGCCGCGCGGCGCGACCGGATGCAGACCAGCCTGAACCTCGCCTACGGTTCGGCGATCGCGAGCATCGGGCTCACCATCCCGACCATCGCACTGGCGTCGATCTGGCTGGACGGGCCGTTGCTGCTGGGCCTCGGCGCCACGCACATCGTGCTGCTGGCGCTGACGATCGCGGTCAGCGTGCTCACCGTCGTCCCCGGTCGCGCGACGCGGTTGCAGGGCGGGGTGCACCTGGTCCTGCTGGCCGCGTTCCTGGTGCTGGCCATCAACCCGTGACACGAGTCCTCTTCGGACGGTGTTCTGTCGGTGGTCCCGGGTAATCTCTGCCCCGTGAACGCTCGGAACCGCATCCAAGAACTCGCCGATCAGATCGTCGTCCTTCGCGACGCCTACTACCGTGGCTCGCCGAAGGTCGCCGACGCCGACTACGACGCGATCGAAGACGAATTGCGCGGGCTCATCGAGGCGAACCCCGAGCTCACCCCGGATCCGAACCCGCTCGACCAGGTCGGCGCGCCCGCCATCCTGCACGCGCCCATCCGGCACTCGCGCCCGATGTTGTCACTGGAGAAGGCGACCAAGCCCGAGCAGGTCGCGGCGTTCTTCACCCGGTTCCCGGGCCAGCCGGTGGTCGTCATGCCGAAGCTCGACGGCCTGTCGCTGGCGCTGGTCTACGAGAACGGACGGCTCGCCAGGGCGGTCACCCGCGGCGACGGGACCACGGGCGACGACGTGACCATGCTGGTCCGGGCGCTGACCGACGGCGTCCCGGACACCGTCGACGCCCCCGGCCGGGTCGAGGTCCGCGGTGAGGCGGTCATGCTGCGTTCCACCTTCGCCGCCTACAACAAGGTCCACCCGGACAAACCGCTGATCAACCCGCGCAACGCCGCCGCCGGCACCCTGCGCGCCAAGGATCCGGCCACCGTCGCCGAGCGGCGTCTCCAGTTCTTCGCTTTCGACCTCTCCACCGAGCCCGAAAGTGCGGAGACCGATCTCGACGGCGCTCTCCGGACGCTCGGGTTCGCCGCCGCGGACATGCGCCACTGCGAGGACGCCGAGGCGGCACAGGCGGTCATCACGACCATCGAGCAGCAGCGCAACGAACTCGACTACGACCTCGACGGTGCCGTGCTGCGCCTGGCGGATCGCGACGCCTATGCCGCCGCCGGCACCAGGTCCAGCTCACCGCGTGGCGCGCTGGCGTTCAAGTTCGCCGCCGAGGAGAAGACAACCGTGCTCGCCGATGTCGTATGGGACGTCGGCAAGACCGGCAAGATCGCACCCGTCGCGTGGCTGGAGCCGGTGTTCGTCGGCGGGACCACCGTCACCCGGGCGACGCTGGCCAACCAAGAGGTCATCAAGGCCCGCGGCATCAAGATCGGCGACACCGTGCTGGTGCGCCGCGCGGGCGACGTGATCCCGTTCGTGGCTGGCGTTCTCGACGCCGCCAAACGCACCGGCGAGGAGCGGGAGATCGTGCCGCCCTCGGTGTGCCCGTCGTGCGAAGAACCATTGACCGAACAGGGCAACAGCCGGGAACTGTTCTGCACCAACGTCGCCTGCCCCGCGCAGACCGTCCGGCGGCTGATCCACTGGGCGTCTCGCGCGGCCGCGGACATCGACGCGATCGGCGGCGTCTGGATCGAGCGGCTCGCCGAGGCCGGGATTCTCGAGCACCCGTCGGACTTCTACCGGCTCACCAAGGAGAAGCTGCTGGAGTTCGACCGGATCGGCGAAATCTCCGCCACCCGCATGATCGAGTCGATCGACGCGAGCCGGGCCGTCGGCCTGCGCCGGGCGCTGATCGGGCTCGCGATCCCGATGGCGTCCGAGGGCACCGCCGCGCGACTGTGCCGGGCAGGGTTCGGTTCGCTGGAAGCCGTCGCCGACGCCGGCGAGGAAGGCCTCGTCGCCGTGGAGGACATCGGCCCGAAGGTCGCCGCGTCCCTCATCGAACACCTCACTCGGCTTCGTCCCGAGCTCGAGCGGCTGCGGGAAGCCGGAGTCTCGCTGGACGTACGCGAAGAAGACCTCCCGCCGGTCGTCGCGGCCGGCGCGCCGCTGGAAGGCAAGACGGTCGTGGTCACCGGCTCGATCAGCGACCCCCGCTCCGGCGAGAAGGTGCCGCGCCCGACCTTCCAGCGGCTGTGCGAAAGGGCGGGCGCGACCATCGCGTCTTCGGTCTCGGCGAACACGGACATGCTGATCACCGGCGCCGACGTCGGGGCGAGCAAGCTCACCAAGGCCGAGAAACTCGAAGTCGAGGTCGTGGACCAAGGCGTGATCTGGCAGCAGTTGATCGAGGCCGGTGTTGTTTAGCGATGGGTCTCGTGAGTGGCGTGGCTGCTGGCTCCTGTGGGGCGAACGTCGCGGTCACCTAGGTAGTGAAGGCCTCCTTACCAACCCTCAGGGTAGGCAAGGAGGCCTTCACGGCTCACCCCACGTTAACCGCATCCGGGAACCACGTAGGTACCGAAGACACCCTTGGTGCTAACCGTCCTTACCACTCACGAGCTTGTACCGCGGACTCGTCGAGTGCCATTCGAAACCGCCGCCCATCCACCCTCGCAACCCGCGTAAGAACCGTTGCAGCTCGAGGGACGGAACGGCGCTCAGCTTTTCGTGCGCCGCCTGGAAGTCCCGTACGACGTCGTTGTGCAGTTCGACGGTGATCGCCGTGGCCTCTTCGATCGAGCATTTCCGGTCGCCGGCGATCAGCAGGACCGCGTTGCAGGGCGGCGACTCGTCCTCCAGGTCCTTGGCGACCGAGTGCACGTCGTTGACGAGCACGGCCGCCGTCCCCGCCTGGATCGCCGCCTCGCGAACCCGGGGGTCGTAGTACAGGTTCGAGGTCAGTTCGTAGCCACCGAGGACGTCGATCAACGTCATCGAGGTGTAGAAGCTGTCGTGCTGCCGTGCCGCTAGGTATTCCCACGCCGGCGGGTATTTCCCGCTGTGGCGCCACGCGGCGTAGGCGGTCCAGCTCACGAACATCGCGAAGGTCGAGTAGCAGACTCGCTGGACCTGCGCCGCGGTCCCGGATCGCCGCAGGAAGTCCGTCGCCGAGCCCAGGGCTACCAGAACCCGGTCGTTCCGCAGTGTTTCGTCGAGGTCGCGGCTGAATTCGCCCAACGACGGCACCGGGTCCATCGCTGCCATCGCCAGCGCGAGCTTAGGCGGCAGCTCGGCGGGCACGGCGCCGAGGGAGGTGTCGTCGGCGTAGAGGTCGTCGGCCGCCCACCATGCGGCGTTGAGCTTCGCCGAGATCAACAGCCGGTCCGGATCCTCACAGTCCGGGTGGGCGAGCATGACGAGCCTGCCGAATCCCGCCTTCCCGATCTGCTCGCACTCCTCCTCGTCGAACCCGCACTCCCCCGCCCACAGGACGAGCCGCCGGTCGACCTCCAGGGCGAGCGGATCGTTGATCCGTTCGGTGACGGGGCAGTACAGCGGCGGCGCCGACCCGTCGCCCCACGGCCGGTAGGCGTACGCCGGGTCGAGAGCGGGCTCCTGCGGCGGTGGACCGTCCTCCACCGCCGCGGGAACAGCGGTCAGCCGGGCCGCCAGCCGGGCGGCGGACGTGCCCAGCCCGCTCGGACCGGCCAGCAGTGTGGCGAGCGCACCCTGTTCGGTCATCGCTTGCTCCGATGGTCTCGCGGGATCAGACGCGGTCGGCGGCGATCAGCAGGTAGTGGAAGCTGCCTTCGCGATAGGCGTCCAGGAACGGTCCTTCGATCCCGGTCGCCACCGACGACTTCGCCCGCAGCTCCCAGTACGGGATCGTGTCCGGCGTCAGGTCCACCACCGAGATCGGCACCAGGTCGTTCGCCGTCATGGCCTTGAAGTACTCACTGCGTGGGTGGATGTTGCACGTGTAGTGCTGGTCGATCTGCGCGACGGCCTTGGACCGGCCGCCGGTCACGTCGTTGTAGCACCCGGTGATGGTGACGTACCGCCCGCCGAACTCCAGCTGCCGCGCGTGCTCGGCGAAGAGTTCGTGGAGGTCGACGTACATCGTGCTCTCGTTGTTCCAGATCGCCTTGCGCGAGTCGGTTTCGAAGCCGGTGTCGAGCATGTTCCGGAAGTGGTAGCGCACCCGATCGGCGACACCTCGGATATCCGCCTGGTGATTGGCGAACTCGACCTGCTTCTCCGAGATCGAGATGCCGTCGACGTGGCAGCCGAAGCGCGCGTTGGCCATGATGCTGGTCCCGCCGCGTCCGCAGCCGGCGTCGAGGAGCCGGTCGTCCGGTTTGACGTCGCCGAGGTGATCGAGCAGGACGTCCGCCTGAGCGGTCTCCAGTCGGTGCATTTCGGCGATGATCCGCTCGTCGCGGGTGTTCTCGGGGCCTTCCAGCACCGACCAGTCGACCTCGCCGACCCCGTAGTGGTGGTGGTAGAGCCCGTCCACATCGCCCAGACGCAGGTTGACCGGATCCTTCTCCTTGTTCCAGTACGACGCCACCGACTTCTGGTACTCGGTGCGCAACACCTTGGCAGGAGCGGGAGTACGGGCGATGGTCACGTGTGTGGTCCTTTCTGGAGCGTTGTTGTCCGTTGTCGTCGCGGGGTGAGGGGTCACCGCGCGACCTCGACGTTCTCCAGGACACCGAGCGCGTCCGGAACGAGCACGGCGGCCGAGTAGTAGGTGCTGACCAGATAGCTGGCGATCGCCTGTTCGTTGATGCCGTCGAAGCGCACGTTCAGGCCCGGCTCGTACTCGTCGGGCAGGCCGGTCTGGTGCAGTCCGATCACGCCGTTGTCCTCGACACCGGTCCGCATGGCGAGGATCGAGGACGTGCCGCTGTCGGTGATCGGGATCTTGTCGCAGGGCAGGAGCGGCACGCCGCGCCACGCGGCGACCACCTTGCCGTCGACCGTGGTGCCCTCCGGATACAGGCCGCGGCGCGTGCATTCCCTGCCGAACGCGGCGATCGCCTTCGGATGGGCGAGGAAGAACTTCGTCTTGCGGCGACGGCTGACGAGTTCGTCCATGTCGTCGGGTGTCGGCGGACCCGACCGGGTCTGGAACCGCGACTTGAGGTCGGCGTTGTGCAGCAGCCCGAACTCGCGGTTGTTGATCAGGTCGTACTCCTGCCGCTCCCGCAGTGCCGCCACGGTCAGCCGGAGTTGCTCGTCGAACTGGTCCATCGGCCCGTTGTAGAGATCGGTGACCCGGGTGTGCACCCGCAGCGCAGTCTGCGCGACGGCGAGGTCGTACTCGCGCGGAGAGATCTCGTAGTCGACGAACGTGCCAGGCAACAGCGGCTCGCCGTCGTGCCCGGAGGACATCCCGATCTCGGCCTCGCCCTTGGCGTTCTGCGGTTTTCCCTTGTGCGCCAGCATGTCCTGGACGTGGCGGCGCATCGCCTCGGACCGGCCGTTGATGTCGGCGAAGTCTTCGGCGCGCAGGGTCAGCACGATCACCGGGGTGACGGCCTTGGCGGTGAACGGCCAGTTCCGGTCGATGCCGGCGAGCATTTCTTCACCGAAGTGGTCGCCGTCGGCCATGCTGCCGACAGAGGCCTCGGCGCCGTACTCGCCCGGCACCACCTTGGCGATCTTGCCGTGCGCGACCAGCACGACCTCGTCGAGCGGAGTCCCGTGGCCGACGATGGTCTCGCCGGGCTGGTACTCGTGCTGCACGAACCGGTCGGCGAGCGCGTTGAGCGTGTCCTCGTCGTCGAAACCCCGCAGCAGGGCCAATTCCGCGAGTTCCTGTGGGACGACGCGGACCTCGGTGCCGACGTTGGTGAAGCTCACCCGCCCGTCGCCGATCGCGTAGGTCAGCCGCCGGTTGACCCGGAAGGTACCGCCGGACGCCTCGACCCAGGGCAGCATCTTCAGCAGCCAGCGCGGGGTGATGCTCTGCATCTGCGGCCGCGTCTTGGTGGTCGTGGCCAGGTTGCGCGCGGCGGCGGGGCCGAGACTGAGCCGCCGGTCGGCCTCCGGCGTCGTGGCGGTCATCCTTCGCGGCCGAGTTCGGCGGCTTCGAGGACGGCCAGCGCGTCCGGTACGAGCACGGCGGCGGAGTAGTACGTGCTGACGAGGTAGGAGATGATCGCCTGCTCCGAGATGCCCATGAACCGGACGTTCAGGCCGGGCTCGTATTCGTCCGGCAGGCCGATCTGACGCAGTCCGACGACGCCCTGGTTCTTCTCGCCGGTGCGCATCAGCAGCACGGAGCTGGTGCTGGTCTGGCTCACCGGGATCTTGTTGCAGGGCAGGATCGGCACGCCGCGCCAGGACGGCACCTTGTGCCCGCCGAGGTCGGTGCCGGTCGGGTAGATCCCACGTTTGCTGCACTCGCGGCTGAACGCGGCGATCGTGCGCGGATGCGCGAGGAAGAAGCCGGGCTCCTTCCACACCAGTGCGAGCAGGTCGTCGAAGTCGTCAGGAGTGGGCGGGCCGGTGCGTGTCGCGATGCGCTGGGTGAAGTCGGCGTTGTGGAGCAGGCCGAAGTCCGTGTTGTTGATCATTTCGTGCTCTTGCCGCTCACGCAGCGCCTCGATGGTCAGGCGCAACTGCTGCTCGGTCTGGTCCATCGGCTGGTTGTAGAGATCGGACACCCGGCTGTGGACCCGGAGCACCGTCTGGGCGACGCTCAGTTCGTATTCGCGCGGCGAGGTCTCGTAGTCGACGAACGTACCCGGCAGCAGTGGCTCGCCGTCGTGCCCGGAGGAGATGTCGATCTCGGCCTCGCCGAAGTCGTTGGCGCGCCCGGAGTCCTGCGACGCCTGCTCGATCTGTGCCTGCAGCGATTCGGACTGTTCCAGTATGCGCTCGAAGTCCTGGCGGGTCAGGGTGAGCACGGTGCAGGCGGTGGCCGCCTTGGCGGTGAACTCCCAGATGCCGTCACCGTCCACGAGGGCTTGCGCACCGAAATAGTCGCCGTCCTTGACCACGCCCAGCGCGGTCTCGTCACCGTAAGGACCAGGGCCGGTCTTCGTGATCTTGCCGTGTGCGATGAGGTAGACCCGGTCGGCCCGGTGGCCGAATTCGACGAGCACGTCGCCGGCCGCCACTTCCTGCTGTTCGAATCGGTGGGCGATTTCGGCGAGTACTTCCTCGTCGTCATATCCCTTGAGCGGCTTCAGCTCTCCCAGTTCCGCCGGGATCACACTCACCTCGGCGCCCGCTTTCGAGAAGGTCACCCGCCCGTCGCCGACCGCGTAATTGAGCCTCCGGTTGACCCGGTAGGCACCACCGTTCACCTGAACCCATTCGAGCGACTTCAGCAGCCAGCGGGACGAAATTCCCTGCATCTGCGGAACGGATTTGGTGGTCGTCGCCAGGTTGCGCGCGGCGGCCCTACCCAAACTCAGCTGCGGATTTTCCGGCCCCTGGACACCTTCGGCGGAAGTGTCCGATTCGGTCACGGTCACAGCAAGGTCCACCCTTCGATAGTCGTGTGAACAAACAAGATCCACAATTCGCGGCGCGCCGGTCCTGCCCCGAAGTGCGGTCCGCAGGATCAACATAGCAAGGGGTTTTTCCCACACAAGCGCACTTTCAGGTAATACGACAATGCCACCCGAATGCCGAATTTCCCTTGCGCGCGAAGCCTTTTGACAAAGTCACTCGACGTTTTACGGTGACCACGCAATCGGGCCAGCAATTGCGCTGAGGTGTCACGCGAAGCCGCGCCGGGATTCCCCCGGGTACCCGCGATGCGGCCGTTGGAGTGGCCACACCGGGCTCTTTCGGGTTGGTCCGGCGTCCCTGTTCGGCGATGACTTGACAGACCGCGACGAAACAGAGGGTCGCGTCCGGACCCTCAGTAGGGGCAATGGTTCAGCCCTTGCTGATACGTCAGCGTTGGCTGTACTGTCTCGCCTGTGCTGACATGTGAGACCCAGGGGGCCGCACTCGCCCGGCTCGGTCGTGCCCTCGCCGACCCGAACCGGTGCCGGATCCTGGTCGCCCTGCTCGATGGCGTGAACTATCCCGGGCTGCTGGCCGGGCAACTCGGGTTGAGCCGCTCGAACGTGTCGAACCATCTCGCCTGCCTGCGTGGTTGCGGGCTGGTCGTGGCCACCTATGAGGGCAGGCAGGTCCGCTACTCGTTGGCGGACGAGCATCTCGCCCGCGCCCTGCGGGAACTTGTCCAGGTCGTGCTGGCCGTCGACACCGCCGAGCCCTGCATGGACGAGGCGCTCCGATGAGTGTGGAGAGCGGTTCCTGTGCGGATGGCTGCTGCGCCGCGAGGTCCACAGTGGCCCCGGATCGCCGTGCCGTGCTTTCCCGGCGGGTCCGGCTCTTGGTCGCCGCGACGATCACGTACAACGTCGTCGAGGCGGTCGTCGCCATCGCGGCGGGCACCATCGCCTCGTCGACGGCCCTGATCGGTTTCGGCCTGGACTCGGTCATCGAGGTCGCCTCGGCCGCGGCGGTCGCCTGGCAGTTCTCCGGAAAGGACCCCGAAGCCCGCGAACGCGCGGCGCTCAAGGTCATCGCGGTGTCCTTCTTCGCGCTGGCCGCGTACGTCACCGTCGAATCGGTACGCGCCCTGTTCGGCGCCGACCCCGCCGAACACTCCCCTGTCGGCATCGTGCTGGCGGCGGTCTCGTTGCTCGTGATGCCGTTCCTGTCCTACGCCCAGCGCCGCGCCGGGCGCGAACTCGGCTCCGCCAGCGCCGTCGCCGACTCGAAGCAAACCTTGCTCTGCACCTATCTTTCCGGTGTGCTGCTCGTCGGGCTGTTGCTCAACAGCCTCCTCGGCTGGTACTGGGCCGACCCGCTGGTCGCGCTCGTCATAGCCGCCGTCGCGATCAAGGAAGGCCGCGAGGCCTGGCGCGGGGAACACTGCTGCTGAAAGGAGCGTCATGACCCGGCCCGCCCGATGGAACCGTTACTGGGACGGCAAATCCCAGAACTACGACCGGGAGATGCAGTTCCTGGACCGGAAGCTCTTCGGTGATTCCCGTACGTGGGCCTGCGGCCAGGCCACCGGCGAAGTTCTCGAAGTCGCCGTCGGGACCGGCCTGAACCTGCCGCTCTATCCCGAAGACGTCACGCTCACCGGCATCGATCTCAGCGACGGAATGCTCACCATCGCCCGCGGCCGCGCCGAACGCCTTGGCCATCCGGTGACGCTGCGGCGGGCCGATGCCCATGACCTCCCCTTCGACGCCGATTCGTTCGACACCGTGGTCTGCACACTCGGACTCTGCGCCATCCCCGACGACGGCAAGGCGTTGCGGGAAATGGCCAGGGTTCTCCGGCCAGGGGGCAGGCTCATCCTGCTCGACCACATCGCGAGTTCGTCGCGCGCCGTCCGCGGTCTGCAATGGATCGCCGAAAAGATCACCGTGCCGATGGCGGGCGAGCACTTCCTCCGTCGCCCGCTCGACAAGGTCGACGGTCTCGGCTTGGCCGTGGAGCACCGGGAGCGGTTCAAACTCGGGCTGGTGGAACGGCTCGTCGCCCGCAAGTGAACCGTGTCATCGGAATTTCATCGACGTGGCCGATCCTGATGGCGTGACCTACCCTCAGCAGCAGCCGCCCATCTGGCAGCAGTACCCCGTCGCGACGCCGAAGAAGACCCCGAAGACGGGGCTGATCGTGGGGATCGCCGCCGCGGCGGTCGTCGTCACCGGCGGGGCGATCGCGGTGACCGTGGCCATCACCACGGGCGGCGGCGCTTCCGGTGCCGGCGTTCCCGAGGTCGACCCCGACCCGTTCTCGGCGCAGGCCGGGGATTGCATCTCGGCCGACGAAGACGCCGGCAGCAACGGCGCGTTCAGCGCCGGCGCCGTCCGGGTCCACTGCTCGGACAGCTCCGCCAACTATTCGGTGATCGCCCAGCTCTCGTCCGGGTCCGGCTCGGACTGCAACTCCGTGCCCGGCTACGAGTACGGCAACCCCGTCGTCTACGACTTCAAGTCGGGGCGGTCCAGGGAACTCTGCGTCATGCCGAGGGGATGACGGCTCAGGACGGTTGTCGCCGGGCGAGGCTTCGGGCTTGCCCGGCGTGCAGATCGCTCACCCATTCCCAGCCGGGTTTCGCCGACGGGCCGATTCGCGGGTCGTCCGGAGTCCGGCCGTCGCGCAAGGCGTGCACGTACGCGCGATCCAGGTCGATCCGTGCCCGCACTTCACCGGCTCCGCCGAAGGCTCCGTGGCCGGGTACGACGACGTCGACGTCGCCCGCCGCGTCTTCGATCACCCGGAGCCCGGCCAGGTAGTCCTCGATCGGATCCCTGTCGTCGTCGAACATCGGGACCAGGACGTCGGAAAGCATGTCGCCGGCGATGAGCACCTCGCGGTCCTCGATCAGCAGCGCCGCATGACCGGGAGCGTGGGCCGGATGCTCGACGATCCGGATTCGCGGGCCGTCCCAAGGAATCCGGGTGGTTCCGGCGGGCAGGCCGGTGATGAGGCCGAACAGGTCGAGCGGCACCTGTCCGTCGATTTCCGGCGGCAGCCCCTCGGCGACGCCGGTCTTCCAGTCCGCGTTCGACCGCAGATCTCGCAGGTACTCCGCGCAACGGGCGGTGCCGTAGCGGGGTGCGTCACCCAGCTCGGCGTGCCAGAGCACGTGATCCCAATCGGGATGGGTCGCGAAACCCGCCACGACCGGGCGGCCCGAATCGGAGAGATCGTGCGCGAGGCAGGCCATTTCGTCGCCCGTGATCCCGGGGTCGACGAGCAGCACGCCGTCCCTGCCCTCCACGACGACCGTGTTGTTCTCGAGCAGCGCGCTCTGGTGGACCAGTACACCCTCCGCGACCTGTGTCAGCACGGCGATCCCTCCGCTTGTGCTGTCCCGTTACGGCTGGCTTCCCAGGCCGCTTCGATCATCCGGAAGATCTCGTCCACCGCGGCCGCCGGATCGGCCGCCTCCCGGCCGAGCGAGTAGGCGTCGATCACGAACCTCGCGATCGTCCGGCAGGCGATCGCGGACCGCGACGACTCCACATCCGCCGCGATGGCCGCCGCCAGGGACTCCGCGTGGCGCAGCCGCATCGAGTCCTCGTACTCCCGCAACGCGGGCGACTCGTCGATCATGCGCCAGATCGGTGCGGCGCCGTCCGCCGTGCAATGGCGCACCATCGCGTGGACCTCCCGGCGCAGCGCGGGAATGAGCGGCTCGTGCGGCGCCCTTTCGGTGACCGCCCGCGCGAGGCCCTGCTCGAACTCCGCGTCCTGCCCGAACACCAAGGCCTCTTTCGAGGCGAAGTGGGAGAAGAGCGTCGTGACGGCCACGTCGGCCTCCGCGGCCACCTCGCGGATGCCCACCGCGTCATACCCACGTTCCAGGAAAAGCCGCAGTGCGGTGTCGGCGATCTTCTGACGGGTGGCGGCCTTCTTCCGCTCACGCCGTCCAGTCGGCACGGTCATGCGGGGACGCTATCAGATCCAAAAAAACAACGGTTTCAAAACGCTAACCGTTAGTGCTACGGTCGATCGCATGAAGAAAGTGATCTTCACCGAGTTCGGTGGTCCGGAAGTCCTGCAGCTCGTCGACGCCGCGGATCCGCACGCCGGCCCAGGCCAGGTACGCATCGCTGTGCGAGCTGCGGGGGTGAACCCCGTCGACTGGAGAATCCGTGAAGGCCAGGTCCTGGGCGCGCATCCGACGGTGTTGCCGTCCGGCGTGGGCCTGGACGCCGCCGGGGTCGTGGACGAGATCGGCGAAGCCGTCACCGGAGTCGACGTCGGCGATTTCGTGTTCGGCGAGGGTGCGAGTACCTATGCCGAGTTCGCCGTGCTGACGGCGTGGGCTGTGATGCCCGAAGGTCTGACGTTCGAGGAGGCGGCCGGATACCCCTCCGTGGTCGAGACGGCGATACGGCTGATCCGCGAAGCCGGAGTGCGGCCTGGCGAGATGCTGCTGGTCAGCGGCGCGTCCGGCGGGGTCGGCTCGGCGGTGCTGCAGATCGCGCGGGAACGCGGCATCGCGGTGATCGGCACGGCGGGCGCCGCGAACCAGGACTACCTGCGCGCCCTGGGCGCGCTCGCCACGACCTACGGTGAGGGCTGGGTGGAGCGGGTGCGGCGGCTCGGCCGCGTCGACGCCGCTCTCGACCTGGCCGGATCCGGCGTGATCCCGGACCTGGTCGAGCTCACCGGGGATCCGGGGAAGGTCATCTCCATCGCCGACCTCGGCGCGCCCGAGTTCGGTGTCCGCTTCTCCGGCGTGGCCGGGAGCGTGCCGGACGCACTGGCCGAGGCCGTCGATCTCATCTCACGAGGGAAGCTGCACATACCGGTCGAGAAGGCCTATTCGCTCGCCGACGCCGCGGCGGCGCATGCCGACAGCCACGCCGGGCACACCCGCGGCCGCCGGGTCATCGTCGTCTGAGCCGGTTCAGGATCCGGCCGCGGGAAGGATCACGACGCCGTCGTCATCGGCGTAGAGCGTGTCTCCGGGGGTGAACGTCACTCCCCCGAAACCGACTGGGACGTCGACAGCGCCGGCGCCTGCCTTGGAACTCTTGCGCGGGTTGGTGCCGAGCGCCTTCACCCCGAGTGGGAGCCCGGCGAGCTCGGCGCTGTCACGTACCGCGCCGTTGACGACGATGCCCGCCCAGCCGTTGTCGACGGCGGACTTCGCGATCATGTCGCCGGTGAGCGCGCTGTGCAGCGAGCCACCACCGTCGACCACCAGGACGGCGCCGTCACCGGGGGTGGCGAGGGTCTTCTTGACCAGGCCGTTGTCCTCGTGACAGGAGACGGTGCGGATCGGGCCCGAGAACTTCCGGTGCCCGCCGAACTGGCGGAACTGGGTGTCGCAGACGCGCAGCCGGTCGCCGTGTTCGTCCACGAGGTCGGCGGTGGTGAAGGAATCGATCACGCGCACGAGCTTCTCATGTCGCCTCGGGCGGGAACACCGAGTCCAGCACGTGAGTGAGGATGGCGGCGGAGTCGGCGGCCGGTGCGACCGCCTGCCGCAGGGCGAGCCCGATACCCAGAGCTCCCAGCATCACCACGGCCTCGTGGAGCGGCATGGCAGGTTCGAGGCGGAGCCGCCGCGCATGCTCGACGAGCAGGGAGACGACGTCGTCGTCGTGACGCCGCTGGACGGCGGCGACGAGAGCGGCGGTTTCGGGCTGTTGTGCCGTCGCGGCGAGCACTTCGGCGGCCGCCGCGCTCCAGCGGGCGGCATCCTTGTCCACCACGTCGCCGGGGGCCAAGGCCGCGATGACGTCGTCCCTGTCGGTGGCCACGGCGAGAGATTTCTTCAGCTCCGAGAGGTGTCCTTCCGCGGTGGCTTCGATGATCGCCAGCCACAGCCCTTCCTTGCCGCCGAAGTGCTTGTAGACGGCGCCGCGGGTGTACCCGGCGTCGGCCGCGATCTCCTCGACCGTCGCCGCCAGGAAGCCGCGCCGCAAGAAGACCTGGCGTCCGGCCTCCAGCAGGTGTTCGTGGGTGCGCTGCTGCTGCTCGGCCCGTGTCAGCCTGGTCATCGCCCGCCCTATTCAGTAACAGAACGTTTCTGGATACACGACGTTACTGTATCGTCGGGTGCATGGAGGTCCTGGCGCCCGTGGCCGCGTTCCTCAGCCTTCCCCTCTTCCTGGCCGGGTTCGCGTGGTACGCCGCGCGTGCCCGCCGGGCAGGCGTCAGCCAGTCACTGCTGGCGCCGATCGAGGATATTTGGGACCCGATCTCGCACAAGACCAACATCGAGATCCAGATCGAGGCCGAACGGAGCCCCGAAACGCCCTCGCCCGGAGACCCGCCCGAGCTGAAGTGGCGGCTGTAGCGTCAGTACCCGACGGTGAAATGCCGGTCCGGGCCCGGATTCTCGAGCTCGTCCACGACGGCGACCGCGAGATCCTCCGCCGATATCCCGGATGACCCGTCCTCCGCGGTGAGGATGGTCGTCGTTCCCCGCCGGTAGACGCCGGTCCGGACGCCGGGCTCGAGCATCGCGGGCGGGCTGAGGTACACCCAGTCGCCCGCGTGGGCCTCGCAGGCCTGAAGCTGACTCGCGCTGGCCGAGGCGATGGTCCGCCATGCCGGCGGCACGAACGCCGGGTCGTCGATCACCAGCCCGCCGGACGGCGTCCGCAACGGCCCGGCGCCGCCGATGACCAGGACGCGAGTGCCCGCCGCGGCGTCGAGCAGGGCCGTGACCGTGGCGGCGACCGTGTCTTCGGCGCCGGGCGCCGGTCTCGTCGCGCCCACGACGGCATCGACTCCCCCGAATACCGCTCTCATGTGCCCTGTGTCAGTGACGTCGCCGCGCACGACGTTCACGTCCGGATGCGGGAACCCGCCATTCCCGACGCTCCGACAACGGCGATCTTCATCGGACAGCGCCTTCCTGCTTGCTCTTCGGGGTGATCTGGCCTGCCACGATCGAGGCCAGAGCGAGCGCGAAGCCGACGAGCTGGATCGGCCCGAGCGACTGACCGAGCAGCACGGCGCCGAGTACCGCGGCGACCATCGGCGAGAGCAGGCCGAGGACCGCGACCGACGTGACCGGCAGGGCTGTGATGCCACGGAACCACAGCACGTAGGCGAGCAGGCCGCCGATCAGGCCGAGCCAGAGGTAGCCGAGTGCCGCGTTCAGGTCGATGGCAGGCGGTGCGCCTTCGAAGAAGAAGGTCACCGGTACCAGAAACAACCCGCCCGCGGTGAGCTGCCACGAGGCGAACGCGGTCGGCCCGACGTCGGCAGGGCGTCCCCATCGTTTGGTGAGCGTGACGCCGAGCGCCATGGTGCCCGCGCCACCGAGTCCGGCGAGCACCCCGATCAGGTCGAAGCCCGCCGCGGGTCCGATCACCACCAGGCCGACACCCACGATCCCGACGATCCCCCAGGCGAACCGCCACGCGGACGGGTTCTGGCGTAACACGGCCACGGCGAGGATCGCGACGAGCAGCGGCTGGGCGGCACCGAGCGTGGCCGCGACGCCGCCGGGCAGCCGTTCGGCGGCGACGAACAGCAAGGGGAAGAACATCCCGATGTTGAGGACGCCGAGCGCGGCGGCCTTCAGCCACCAGGTGCCGCGCGGGAGTGTGCGGGTGACGGCGAGCGCGATCAGTCCGGCGGGCAAGGCGCGCATGAGCCCTGCGAAGAGCGGATGTCCAGGCGGAAGTAGTTCGGTGGTGACCACGTAGGTCGTCCCCCAGACCATGGGGGCGAAGGCGGTCAGCGCGGTTCCGGCGAGACCTGCGGCGAGCGGTGTGGTCGTCAGCGTTTTCACGCTTCCCAGCTTCGACGCCGACGATCAATGAGTCCAACACATGTTTGTCACTTGATCCATCGTGATTCAAGATGGATTCATGGAGCTTCAGCAGATGCGATACGTCGTGGCCGTGGCGGAAACGAACAGCTTCACGCGTGCCGCGCAACGGTGTCTCGTCGTGCAGTCGGCGCTGAGCCACCAGATCGCGCGGCTGGAACGAGAACTCGGCGCGCGGCTGTTCGAGCGCACGAGCCGACGGGTGCGGCTCACCGCCGCCGGAGAGGCGTTCCTGCCCGCCGCCCGGCAATGCCTCGAGGCCGCGGAGCGGGCCGGATCGGAGGTCGCGGCGGCCGTCGGCGAGATCCGCGGGCGGCTCACCGTCGGTGTGATCCCGACCGTCGCGGCGGTCGACGTCCCGGCCGCCCTGCAGACCTTTCGCGGTCGGTATCCGCACGTCCGGATCGGGCTGCGGGTCGGGGCGAGCGGGCAGCTGGTGGAGCAGATCAAGGACGGTGCGATCGAGGTCGCGTTCCTCGGCCTTCCGGTGACCGACCGGCCGGACGGCGTCGCCACCTGCGAACTGGGCAGGGACGATCTGATCGCCGTGGTGGCTCCCGGACACCCTCTCGCCGTCGAGTCCGAAGTGGATTTGAAGCGGCTTTCGTCGGAGGTGTTCGTCGACTTCCCGTCCGGATCCGCGGGGCGTGCCCAGACGGATCAGGCCTTCGCCGCGGCGGGAGTGACCCGGGAGGTCGCCTTTGAGGTGACGGCCGCCGACTTCATGGCGCGGCTCATCCATCAGGGCTTGGGGGTGGCGCTGCTGCCGTCGAAATTCGTGCCGAACCTGACCGACGTGGTCACCGTGCCGGTGCGGGACGCGCCCGCGCGGATCGAACATCTCGTCTGGAACCGCTTCACGGTCACTCCGGCGGCGAAGGCCTTCCTGGAGATTCTGGGCGTCGTGAGCGAAACTCGCCCTTCGCACCCTGCCCGAAGGTCGTGAAGGCCTCCTTGCCAACCCTCAGGGTAGGCAAGGAGGCCTTCACGACCTTGGTGGCCGCACGAGCCGGGCACTTACTTGCGGTCCGCCTTGATGATCTCGAAAAGGCTGGTCCACGAGCTACGTCCGTGTCCGGCGGCGATCGCCCGGTCGTAGTGCGACTTGACCGCCTCGGGCAGGGCCAGGTCGACCCCGGCGTCCCGGCTCGCCTGGACGATGTGGTCGGCCGTCGCGCCCATCATGGTCACGCTGGCGTCGTCGCCGGGGTGTTCGCCCTTCTCGATCTGCTCGGCCGCGGCGTCCAGGTAGAAATCCATCATCTTGAAGTTGTCCTTGGCGTACGGGAGGAACTTCTCCACCGGCACACCGGCCGAGCGCACCAGCGCGCTCGCGTGCATGAACACCGAAAGCGAGGTCAGGAAGACGTCCAGCTGCGCCTGGTAGAACAGCTGCGCCAGCCGGACGTCGTCACCGAGGTAATCCGGCCGCCCGATCAGCGCCAGGGTCTCGCGGTGCTTCTCGAGCACGTCAGCCGGGCCGCTGTAGAAGACGTACGCCTCCTCCTTGCCGACCAACTCGGCGGGCACCATCACACCACCCGCGAGGAACTGCCCGCCACGGGCCTTGACCCAGTCCGCGGCTTCGCGGGTCTTCTCCGGAGTGTCCGAGCTGAGGTTGACGATCACCTTGCCCGCCAGTGCGTCCTCGGCCTTGCCGAGGATGTCGTACATGGCGGCGTAGTCGGTGAGGCTCAGCAGCACCAGCTCCGACGCCGCCACCGCGTCCGCGGGAGTCGCGGCGCGCACGGCACCCGCCGCGACGACGTCGTCCGCGCGGGCGGCGGTGCGGTTCCAGACCGTCACTCCGTGGCCGTTCTCCAGGAGTACCCGGACCATGGCCTGTCCCATCGGGCCGAGCCCGATCAGTGTGATCATTGTGTCTTCCTTTACTTTTTGAGGAGTTCGATGACGCCGATCAGGTCTTCGGCGCCGTGTCCATCGGCGACCCGCTTGTCCATCAGCGACTGCAGCGGGGTGAGCAGTTCGGCGCTGACGCCTTGTTCCGCCGCGGCTTTGGCGAGGTTCGGGTAGGCGGCCGCCTGCATCGCGATGTTCGAGACGACGTCGGTCACGTAGTCGCCGTCGTCGATCTGTTCGGCCGCGCGCTCCAGGAAGCCGCTCATCGCGTCGATCCAGGCTCGGAGCAGCGGCGCGAATTCCCGCGCCTTGACCCCCGCCGAGCCGACCAGCGTGTATGCCTGGATGACGCCGATGAAGTGCCCGTACATCCCGCTGAGCAGCGCGATGTCGTGCAGGGGCGCCAGTCCGGGATCCGCGCCGAGGTAGTTGGCGCCGCCGAAGGTGTCGAGCGCGGTGCGTGCCCGGCCGAAGACCGTGCCCGAGCCGCTGTAGAAGATGAACGCCGCGGGGGTGCCGATCATCGGCGGGACGGCCATGATCCCGCCGTCCAAGTACTCCGCGCCCAGTTCCTCGGCCCAACCACCCATTTCGCGCGCCTGGCCGGGGGTGCCGTTGGTCAGGTTGATCAGCTGCCGTCCCTTGAGCCCGGACGCCACCGGGTCGAGGACCTCGTGCACCGAGTCGTAGTCGAGCAGGCAGGCGATCACGATCTGGTTCGCCGCGAGAGCGTCCTCGACGGTCGAAGCGACCGAAGCTCCCTTCGCCGCCACCGCCTCGGCGCGGCTCGCGGTCCGGTTCCACGCGGTGACCGGATGTCCCGCGGCCAGTAGTGCCTCTACGAGCGCGGTTCCCATCGCGCCCAGCCCCAGTACCGTCACCGGGGTCTTGCCGTGTTCGCTCATGGGACCACCGTGACGCGGGCCGCGCACGGATCGCTGCGGGTCCGCGCACGGCCTCGCGCACGATCTTGTCGGTGCTCCGCGCTAACGTCGGTTTCGTGCGATTCGGAGTGCTGGGACCACTCGCCGTGTGGACGACCGCGGGCGAGCCCGTCGTCGTGCCCGAGGCGAAGGTCCGCCTCCTGCTCGCCGGGCTGCTGAGCCGCGACGGCAGGGCGGCGTCGGTGTCGTCGCTGACCGACGACCTGTGGGGCGAGCATCCGCCGGGCAATCCGGGCAACACCCTGCAGACGAAGATCTCCCAGTTGCGCCGCGCGCTGGATCGCGCCGAGCATGGCGCGCGGGAACTCGTGACGCACCAACCGGCCGGGTACGTCCTCGCCGTCGAGCCGGGTGACCTGGACGTCCATCGGTTCCGCGCGCTCACCGCACGGGCCCGCGACGCCGTCGACCCGAGCGCCCGTGCCGCACTGCTGGCGGATGCGCTGGCGTTGTGGCGAGGGCCCGCGTACGCCGGATTCGAGGACGAGCCGTTCGCCGTCGCCGCTGCTCAGCGGTTGGAGGAGGAAAGGCTGCTCGCCGAAGAGGAGCGAGCCGAAGCCCGGCTGGCGCTCGGCGAGCACGGCGTCCTCACCGGGGAGCTGGCCGCGCTGGTCTCGCGCCATCCGCTGAGGGAACGGCTCCGCGGACTGCTGATGCGCGCGTTGTACGCGGCCGGACGGCACAGCGAAGCTCTCGAGACCTACGCCGAACTGCGCGCCCGCCTGCGTGACGAATCCGGTCTCGAACCGGGGCCGGAGCTCGCGGCGTTGCACCAGGCGGTCCTCACCCGCAGTCCGGACCTCGAGCCAGTCCGCGCCGCCGGGCCGGTGCGCGGGAACCTGCCGGAGGCGGTGACCGAGCTGATCGGCCGCACGACAGCGGTCAAGGAAGTGGTAGCGCTCGTCACCGACGCACGACTGGTCACCCTCACCGGCCCCGGCGGTGTGGGCAAGACCAGGCTCGCCATCGAGGCCGCGTCGAAGGTCGTGATGGGCGACGGCACCTGGCTCGTCGAGCTGGCGGGTCTGGACAACGTCGAGTGCCCGACGTGCCCGCCCGAGGATCTCGTCGCCGTCGTCCTGGCGGCCGTGCTGGATCTCCGGGAGGACGCGACGTCGACTGGAACGCTGTCCCAGTCGCTGGCCGATGCCTTGCGGGACAAGGAGATCCTGCTGGTCCTGGACAACTGTGAACAGGTCGTCGAGCCGGTCGCGGCATTGGTGGAAAGGCTGCTCGCGGCGGCGCCCCGGCTGCGCGTGCTCACCACCAGCCAGGAGCCGCTCGGGTTGCCAGGGGAGAACGTCTGGGTCGTACCGCCGCTGGAGCTGCCCGAGCTGCCGGATTTCGCCGCCGTGCGGGAGTCGAGCGCGGTCCGGTTGTTTGCCGCGCGTGCCGCCGCGGCCGCGCCGGGGTTCGCGCTCGACGCGGAGAACGCGGCCGTGGTCGCCCGGATCTGCCGCACGCTCGACGGCATCCCGCTGGCGCTCGAACTCGCCGCCACCCGCGTGCGGACGCTGGGCGTGCACGAACTCCTCGCCCGCCTCGACGACCGGTTCGCCCTGCTGTCGTCGGGCAGGCGAGGCGGGCCGCGTCGCCAGCAGACGCTCCGGGCGATGATCGACTGGAGCTGGAGCCTGCTGAGCGAGCCCGAGCAGATCGTGCTGCGCAGGCTCGCCGTCCACGCCGAGGGCTGCGGGCTCGACGCGGCCGAGTCGGTCTGCGCCGGCGGTGAGATCGCCGCCGGTGACGTGCTGGATCTCCTGTCCCGGCTCGTCGACAGGTCGCTGGTGGTCAGCAGGCCCGGCAGGTCCGGTGAACCGCGGTTCCGGCTCCTGGAGTCCGTATCGGCATACGCCTTGGACCACGCCGAGCAGGCGGGCGAACTCGACGACCTGTACTTGCGGCACGCCCGTTTCCACGTCGAGCTGGCCGAACGCGGGGACACGGGCCTGCGCGGGAGGGAGCAGCGGCGCTGGCTCGACAGGCTGGACGCTGAAGGAGCCAACACCCGGCGCGCGCTGGAAACGCTGCTGCGGCAAGGAGAACATCGGCTCGCGTCGCGACTGGTGAACGCGACGGCGTGGTTCTGGTTCCTCCGCGGACGGCTCACCGAGGCCAAGCGCTCGCTGGACCTCGTGCTCGGCACCGAGGCGGGCACCGGCGACGAATACGCGCAGGCCCTCGGCTGGCGCACCGGGATCGCCGTGCTCGACGGCACCGGCACGGACGGAGCGGCGGAAGAGATCGCGTGGGGTATCACCGATCCTCTCGTACAAGCACGGATCTTGTGGTTCCTCGGCTACGCGTGGTCCACGGTCGGCGACCTGTGCCGGGCGGAGAAGCTCACGCTCGGTGCGCTGGAAACCGCCCGCGACATCGGTGACGACTGGAGCGCCGCCGCCGCGCTGAGCGACAGGGCGGCCCACCTGATCGCCGGTGGCGACCTCACCGGAGGTGGCCGGATCGCGGCGCAGAGCGCCGGCATCTTCGACGGGCTCGGCGAACGCTGGGGCTGGCTTCAGGCTTCGTTCGTCATCGGCATGCTGGCGTCGATCGCCGGGGATTACGACCACGCCGCCCGCGTCCATCGGGAAAGCCTTCGCCGCGCGGAGGAACTGGAGTTGTGGCCGGAGGTCTCCTACAAACTGTCGTGGCTGGGCCGGACGGCGCTGCTCACTGGCGATTTCGAAGGAGCGAAGGAGTTCCACGAGCGGGCCAGGACCTTGGCCGTCGAGCACAGTTTCAAACCCGGTGAGGTGTACGCCGAGACTGGGCTCGCGCTCGGCGCACGGCGCCAGGGGCTGTTCGATGAGGCCGAGCGGCGGCTGCTGTCCATACTGGACTGGCATCGCCGTGTGGAGTCCGAAGCGGGCAGCACCCTGATCCTGGCGGAGCTCGGGTTCATCGCCGAGCAACGCGGAGACGCGGTGGCGGCGAAGCGGCTCCACCTGGACGGTCTCGCGATCGCTCGCCAGAGCGAGGATCCCCGTGCGATCGCGCTCGGTCTCGAGGGCCTGGCCGGCGCGGAGGCGGCAGCCGGCTCGTATCGCCTGGCCGCGCGGCTGCTCGGTGCCGCGGCGGCTTCGCGGCGCTCGGTGGGTGCACCCCTGCCGAAAGCCGAACGCGACGACGTCGACAGGATCACCGGCGTGATCGTCGCGGCGCTCGGAGAAACCGCATTCTCGGCGGAGTGCGAGGCGGGTGAGACGACACCCATCGATCAATTGGTGACGGACAGTCAGTGAGCACGGGCCCGTGTCACCACAATGGACCAGGCCTTACTTCACGTCAGCAACAAACAGTGAGTTCTTCCTGTCGCCGGAGCGCCATGACCGGTAGCGTGCGTATCCATGCGGGTGAAGTGGGGGGCTCCCGGCGGGCCCAGGGTGACGATGCCGTGGCGAGCGGCTCCGAAAGCGGCACTGACCAGTCCCCTGACTTTGATCATCGCCGCGGTGACCGCGTTGCTGGCCTGTTTCCTCGGGACCGCCGCCGTCCTGCAGGCCTCGGCCGCGGGTGGCGCGGCCGTCACGTATCAGTCCGGCATCGTGTGCCCGGACTACTACGGGCCGGTCTTCAGCAAGGACAACGTGCCCGCCGCGGTGGCTCCGCAGGTCGTCGACTCGGTCCGCCGGAACGCCGCGGCGCACGGCTTTCCCGCGCCGGTCACCTCCCGCTACACGCAGTACCTCTACGGCACCGAGTTCAACGGCGACCCCAACTACAAGGTCGTTCTCGCCCATCGTGACCAGGCGACGCAGGGCCACCTCGACGTGACGAGCGGATCCGCGGGCGCCGGGTTCCTGCTCGGCACCGTCGTCGCCGGGGCGGAGAACATCAAGGTCGGAGCCACGCCGAGCATCAAGGGCACCCCGATACCCCCGGTGACCGGGCTGTACCGCGACCTTCCCGACACGGCGCCGCGCTGGTGGTGCTCGCAGCAGCGGAACGCCGTCGTCAGCAGGCTCGCCAACGACCCGCTCGACTCGGTCATGTTCGCCAACGACGGGAAGACGTTCGACGACACGGTCCGCGCGCTGGGCGTCCCGACGATCAAGACGTTGCACATGTCGTTCTACGAGGCTCCGCCCAAGACCGTGAGCGAAGCCGAGGACCTGGAGGAACGGGGGAAGGCCCTCATCGCCGCGGTCAAGGCGGATCTGGGCTCCCGTGGCCTCGGTGACGCGATCGTCGGGTCGCTGCCGTTCGAGCGCTCGGTCGAGATCAGCAACCAGGCGGAATCGAACGTCCTGGTCTCGATCCTGCCGCTCGCGGCCATCAGCATTCTCGTCGGCTGCGCGGGGATCGGCACCGTCGCGTTGCAGTGGTACCAGCGGCGGCACCCGCAGCTGAGGTTGCTGTCGGCACGCGGCAGCGGCCCTGGGGCGCTGGGGTTGCTCGCGGTCGCCGAACTCGGGCTCCCGATCGTCGCCGGTGGCGCGCTGGGCGCGGCGCTCGCGCGGCTGTTGCTCGGGCTCTACGGACCACCAGGTGAACTGGATGATGGCGCGACGTTCTGGGGATCGCTCGTCGCGGCCGGGATCCTGCTCGTCTCGCTCGCACTGCTCGCCGGGGTGATCTCCGTCCGGACCCATCGGGAGTTCGAACTCGGAAGGGTCCGCTCCGGACGGCGCAAGAAGGTTAAGTTCCTGGCCTTCTTCCCGTGGGAACTGCTCACCGCCGGTGTCGCCCTGCTCGGCTGGAACCGGCTCGTCGACTACAGCAAGGGATCGCGGATCGGCAATCCGCTCCCCCAGGTCGACCCGCTCGCGCTCACGTATCCGGTGTTCGTCGTATTGACGGTCGGGCTCGTCGCCGCACGACTGGCCTGGCTCGCCCTGCACGCCTCGCATCGCGCCCGGCTGTGGTCCCGGCCTGCACTGCAACTGGCCATCCGGCGGCTCGCCAGCGCCCGCGCGCCGGTCACCGGTGTGCTCGTGATCGGCACGCTCGCCATCGGGACCCTGGCCACCGGGATCGGCATCGCGCGCGGGCAGGAAGAAGCCCTGCAGACGAAGTCCGCCATCTTCGTCGGGGCCGAGACCAGGGTCGACACCGAAAGCGTCGTCGGCACGGGGAAGGTCGCGCTGCCCGCCTCACTGGACGGCGGCACCACGATCGTCGGCGAGCTGACCGGCACCGGCAATGTCGTGCTGGTCGTGGACCCGCGGACCTTCCGGCAGGCCGCCACGCTCGGTCCGCTCGACGGCGCCGAGGTCGACCGGTTGCTGAGCGGTCTGTCGAGCCAGGGCACCGGTGTCCCGGCGATCCGGATCGGACACGACGCGGCCCAGAAGACCACGTTGCCCGCCGGTCTCGCCGAGGCCAAGGCGATCGGTGAACTGCCGATGTTCCCGATCATCGGCACCAAGGCCGGGTACGTGATCTCGCGGGAATCGCTCACCGAGGCGCAGTTGCGCACCGTGCCCAAGTGGAGCGTGCTGTCCAGCTCGTCGATGACGCGGGTGACCGAGGCGCTGGCCTCGGTGGGGGTGATGACGGCGGTCAACCGCGTCACCCGTGAGTCCGCGCTCGACGCGCTCCCGTTCTACGTGGTGTCTTGGACGTTCTCGTTCATGGCCCTGCTCGGGGCCGTGCTCGGCGTGGTGGCCGTGCTGTCGCTGCTGGTCGCGGTCGAAGTCCGACGGCGCCAGAACGCGCTCGCCGGGGCTCTGGTGCTGCGGATGGGAATGCGGCCACGTGCCCTGCTGGCGAGTCATCTGATGGAACTGGGCACCCTCAGCGGGCTCGCCGTGGTCATCGGCGTCGTGTGCGGTGTCTCGGTCGCGGGGCTTTCGGTGCCACGGTTCGATCCGGCGACGTTCCTCCCGCCGCAGTCGGCGCTGCCCGACCCGACCCCGCTCGCCCTGACCGTGCTCGCCGTCGGTGTGCTCGTCGTGGCGCTGGCGGGCTGGATCGCGATGCGCTCGGTGCGCACCGCCCGAACCGCGGAGTTGATCCGTGCCTGAGAAACCGATCTTCCGGCTGCGCGGGATCGGCGTCGACTACCAGACGCCGGCGGGCACGGTCACCGGCGTCGAGGACGTCACCTTCGACATCCCGGCGCGCGGGATCACCGTGCTGGCGGGGCCGTCCGGCTCCGGCAAGTCCACCCTGCTACGGACGCTCGGCCTCTTCGAGCAGCCCGTACGGGGCACGATCTCCTTCCAAGGCAGCGAAACCGGCAAGCTGCGGCATCGTGACCGGCGGGCGCTGCGGCGGAACCACCTCGGCCTGGTGTTCCAGAATCCGACCGACAACCTGCTCGCGTATCTGAGCGTCGCGGACAATCTCCGCGCGGCGGCCGAATCGGCCGGGACCGAATGCCTGCCTGACGACATCCTCGAGCAACTGGGGCTCGGCGGGACCGGCAGCTGGCGGATCTCCGCACTGTCCGGCGGACAGCAGCAGCGCCTCGCGTTCGGCTGCACCCTCGCCCGACGCTCGACCGTCGTACTCGCCGACGAGCCGACGTCCCAATTGGACGAAGGCTCCGCCGACCGGGTGCTCGACACCCTGAAGTATTTGGCGGATCAGGATTTCGCCGTCATCGTGGCGTCGCACGACGACCGGCTCATCGAACTCGGCAGCCGGGTCGCGCGGATGCACAAGGGCAGGCTGGAAGAAGTCGAAGAACGGGAGGTCGTGCCGTGATGGCGGAACCCGCCCTCGAGGCCGTCGGGTTGCGCCGCCGGTTCCCCCATCCCAGCGGGGACGTCGAAGTCCTGCGCGGGCTCGAACTGCGGGTGGCCCCGGGAGAACTGGTCACCGTGTCCGGCCGGTCGGGTTCCGGCAAGAGCGCGCTGCTGGCGCTGCTGTGCGGTTTCGACTCGCCCGATTCGGGCAGTGTCCTGCTGGACGGCGTCCCGATAGCGGGCGCGCCGCCGTGGCACACCTGCGCCGTCCTGCCGCAGGCGCTCGGCCTCGCGAACGAGCTCACCATCGCGGAGAACGTGGCGCTGCCGCTGCGGCTCCGATCCGACGTTCCCAAGCCCAGCGCGAAAGACATCCACACGCGGGTTTCGGAGCTGCTGGAGGAACTCGGGATCGGCGATCTCGGTGACCGCTACCCTCTCGAGGTCTCGTTCGGGCAGCAGCAACGGGTCGCGCTCGCCAGGGCGGTCAGCGGGCGGCCCCGGGTCCTGCTCACCGACGAGCCGACGGCGCACCTGGACGCCGGGAGCACGCCGCGGGTGCTTCGGCTGTTGCGGCGCTGCGCCGAAGAGGGCGCCGCGGTCATCGTGGCGACGCACGACGACGAGGTGCACCGGATCGCGGACCGGCGGGTACGACTGCTGGACGGCGTCCTCTCCTGACTCGTGAGTGGTAAGGACGGTTCTAACCGTCCTTACCACCCACGAGACGCGCCCCAACACCTCTAGGGAGCTACCGGCCCTGCCTTCCCGTACAGCCCGTTTCCCGCCCAGTTCACAAGATCGCGCGAAGGCCGCGAGGGCGGGACTGGCACGAAGTTGGCCGCGTCGTCGACGCTTCCGGTGCCGTCGTACTTCGCCTGCAGCGGATACGGGAACACCGGCCGCGTGCGGAAGACCTTGCCGTCGGCGCCGCGGCCGGTGGCGACCGTCCGGTCCGGCGCGGCGCCTCGCTCGACCCAGGAGACGAGTTCCTTCAGCGGGTCGTACTCGGTCAGCTTGTCGCCGGTCGCGCAGTGGTACAGCGCGGGCACCATGAACAGCCGCGCCCAGTCCCGCGTCGCGGCGGGGCCGCCATTGGCGCGGGTGAGCCGCTCGTAGTAGTCGATGCTGCCCGCGGCGGGGATCGCCTGGTCCGCCCAGCCGTGCCAGATCACGAGTTTCCCGCCCGCACGCCGGAATTCGCGCAGGTCCGTCGACATCGCGTTGGAGCGGACGCCTTCCGGGGTCAGCCTGTCGAATTCACGAGCGGTGAAGGCGAACTTCTCGACCGACGAATGCCGTGTCCCGATCGGGTACGCCATGTACTTCAGGTAGTTGTCGGCGAGCGAGTGCGCGAACGGGATCCCGCCGGTTTCCGGGGACGGGATGATCCAGCCGTACCAGGAGAGTTCGGAGCCGACGGTCTGGCCACCCGGGTACAGCTTGCGGCCGCGTTCGTCGGTCGGCGGCGCGTAGATCTTCTTGGTGGCTTCGACCTGTGCGGTGGTGAGGCAGCCCGCGTTGTCGGTGCCCGGCGGGCAGGCGATCGTGGCCGGGTCGAAGCGGCACGTGCGCGGATCGTCGATGGCACCGTCGCCGAGCCCGTCGGACTTGTCGCAAGAGGACAGTGCGGCGGCGTGCAGGGCCGGGAGTTTGTCTTCGGTCAGGATCGGCTCGCCGTCGGCGCCGGTGTTCACCTTGGCGAGCCAGGTCTGGTAGACGCCGAGCAGCGGCCCCCAATATCCGGCCGGCGCGCCCGCGAGGATCCCGTCGAAGTCGTGGGGATAGCGCTGCGCGAGCAGAAGCGCCTCGCGGCCGCCGTCGGAGCAACCGCTGAAGTACGACTTCTTCGGAGGAGCGCCGTAGAACTGCGTGATCAGCCGCTTGGACGCCTTCGAGACCACGTGCGGGGCGCGGAACGCGAAGTCGTCGCGCGCGGCCTGGTCGTTCTCGGCCCACTTGCCGTCATCGACGATCGCGGAGGTCTTGCCGACGTGACCGTCGTCCGTGGCCGCGACCGCGACGTCGCCGCCGTGCGGGAGGCCGCAGTCAGCGAACGGTGGCGTGGTGACCACCCCGCAGAACCCGCCGCAGCCGAACTGCAGGTACCGGCCCGCGTAGGTCTTGGTGGGCAACCGGAGCTGGAACCGCACCGCAGGTTCGACGTAGCCGCGGACGTCGCAGTTCTCGGGTTCGGTCGCCGTCGCCGGCACCACGGTCGCGGTCTCGACATGCGTGACCGCGCCGGGGATGTCATAGGTCCGCACCAGATCGGCGCAGGTGCGCACCGGGCGGAACGTCGTTTCTCCGGCAGTGGCCGCCGGAGCCGTGAGTATCGAGCCTGCCGTGATGAGCGCTGCCACGCCGAGCATGGACAACCGCCGCATGTCCCCACCCCAGTTTCCCGGATCGGCTTCAGTCGTCTCTTCACCCTGGCCCCGGCCCCGGCGGTTGTCCACCAGGTTTCCGGGCATCCGGGTTGTCCAGTTCGGGCCAGGTTTGTCCGAGTGTCTTGACATCGATGTCACACGCGAGCTTTTCTCTCTTGGCGTCACCGGTCCCCTGCGAGAAAGCATTGGTGCAACGATGCCCCGAAGCGTCAGACCTTGGGTCTGCAGCCTTCTGAGTGCCACGGTCGTGGCGTCCGGGCTGGTAGCCCTCCCCGCCACCGCCGCGGCCGAAGAGGCCCCGCCGGACTTCTACTCCTCGTTCGAGCCGGGCGAACCGGAGCCGACGTGGAGCGACACCGTCGACGTCGACCCGTCCGGCAAGCCGAAGGCCTTCGGTGTCGACGGCGCGAACGCCACCACCATCCCCGGTGACATCCGCGGCAAGGTCACCGAGGTCTCCGCCAACAGCGAGAACACCCCCAACGAGGGGGTGGCGAACCTCGTCGATGGCTCGACCGACACCAAGTGGCTGGCCTGGACCCCGACCGGCTGGGCGCAGATCACGCTGTCCGAGCCGACGTCGATCACCCGGTACGCGTTGTCCTCGGCGAACGACTTCGACAACCGCAACCCGCAGGACTGGACGCTGAAGGGCTCCGCCGACGGCCAGACCTGGACCGATCTGGACAAGCAGACCGGGCAGAAGTTCAGCGAGCCGTTCCAGAAGAAGGAATACCGCCTCGCCGCCGCGAGCGCCGCGTACAAGTTCTTCCGGCTCGAGATCACCAAGAACAACGGCGGCCCGATCATGCAGCTCTCGGAGCTGCTGCTGGCCAACGAGGACCCGGCCCCGCCTGCGCTGCCGAACATGCGTAGCTTCACCGACAGCGGCCCCGGCAGCGGTTACACCAGCAAGAACCGGGTCGGGTTCACCGGTCTGCGCGCGTTCCGCTACTCCGGCAGCCACAAGGCGCAGGGGCACGGCTGGTCGTACAACAAGATCTTCGACGTCGACCTCCCGGTGGCGGCGACCTCGGAGCTGTCGTACAAGGTGCAGCCGGAGTTCATCCGCGGCGACCTCAAGTACCCGAGCACGAACGTCGCGGTGGACCTGGCGTTCACCGACGGCACCTATCTGAGCCAGCTCGGCGCGGTCGACCAGTACGGTTTCGGGCTTTCCCCGCAGGGCCAGGGCGCGAGCAAGGTGCTGTACACCAACCAGTGGAACCTGGTGCGCTCGCAGATCGGTGTGGTCGCGAAGGGCAAGACGATCGACCGGATCCTCGTCGGCTACGACAACGCCGACGGCCCGGGTTCGCTGCAGGGCTGGCTGGACGACATCAAGGTTTCGGCGACGCCGACACCGCCAGCGAGCCTTCGCCCGTCCGACAACGTGCTCACCACTCGCGGCTCGCTGTCGAACGGGTCGTTCTCGCGGGGCAACAACATGCCCGCCACCGCGGTTCCGCACGGGTTCAACTTCTGGATCCCGACGACCGACGCGGGCACGTTGAGCTGGATGTACTCCTACCACTCGCGCAACAACGAGCAGAACCTCCCGGCGCTGCAGGCGTTCTCCGCGAGTCACGCGCCGAGTCCGTGGATGGCGGACCGGCAGACTTTCCAGTTCCTGCCCTCCACCGCGTCCGGCGTGCCGAATCCCGACCGTGAGGCGCGGAAGCTGCCGTTCAAGCACTCGAACGAGACGGCGCGGGCGCACTACTACGGTGTCGACTTCGAGAACGGGATCAAGGCCGAGGTCGCGCCGACCGATCACGCGGCGCTGTACCGCTTCAGGTTCCCCGGGGCGGACTCGAACCTGATCTTCGACAACGTCAACAACAACGGCGGGCTCACCCTCGACCCCGCCGGCCGGGCGATCACCGGGTACAGCGACGTGAAGAGCGGGCTGTCGGCCGGCGCCACCCGGATGTTTGTCTACGCCACCTTCGACAAGCCGGTGACCGCCGGTTCGAAGCTGTCGACCGGTTCGGGCGACCAGAAACGGGACAACGTCCTCGGCTACCTGAAGTTCGACGCGGGCGCCGACAAGACGGTGAACATGCGGATCGCGACCTCGCTGATCAGCGTGGACCAGGCGAAGAAGAACCTGGAGCAGGAACTCGCCCCGAACGCGACGCTCGAGTCCGTCGCCGGTGCCGCGCAGAACGCGTGGGACGAGAAGCTCAAGGTCGTCGAGGTCGAAGGCGCCTCGAAGGACCAGCTGATCACGCTGTACTCCAACCTGTACCGCCTGTTCCTGTACCCGAACTCGGGCTTCGAGAACGTCGGCACCGTCGAGAAGCCGGTGAAGAAGTACGCGAGCCCGGTGTCGCCCAAGGCCGGTCAGGACACCCCGACGCAGACCGGGGCGAAACTGGTCGACGGCGAGTTCTACGTCAACAACGGGTTCTGGGACACCTATCGGACGGTGTGGTCGGCGTATTCGCTGCTCAGCCCGGACACCACCGGCAAGCTCGTCGACGGTTTCGTGCAGCAGTACCGTGACGGCGGCTGGATTTCACGCTGGTCCTCCCCCGGTTACGCGGATCTGATGACCGGCACGAGTTCGGACGCCGCGTTCGCGGACGCCTACCTCAAGGGAGTCAAGGGTTTCGACGTCCAGTCGGCCTACGACTCGGCTATCAAGAACGCGACGGTGACCCCACCGAACGGCGCGGTCGGACGCAAAGGAATCGACGAGGGCACGTTCCTCGGGTACGCGCCGAACACCGCGGACCACGGGTTCTCGTGGGCGATCGAGGGCTACGTCAACGACAACGCCATCGCGAACATGTCGAAGAAGCTCCACGACGAGGCTCCGGCGAACGATCCGCGCAAGCAGGAGTACCTGGACAACTACGGGTACTTCACCGAGCGGGCGACGCAGTACGTGAACGTGTTCGACCCGAGTGTCGGCTTCTTCCAGGGCCGTGACGCGGCGGGCGAGTTCACCCGGAGCAAGGAGGAGTTCGACCCGGAGGTCTGGGGTATCGACTACACCGAGACCAACGCGTACGGCATGCGGTTCTCGGTGCCGCAGGACGGACAGGGCCTGGCGAACCTCTTCGGCGGCAAGGCGGGGCTGGCGTCCAAATTGGACGAGTTCTTCGCCAAGCCGGAGCAGGGTCTCAAGTTCGGCACCTACCCCGGTGTCATCCACGAGATGACCGAGGCACGGGACGTGCGGATGGGCATGTACGCGCATTCCAACCAGGCCGCGCATCACACGCTCTACATGTACGACTACGCGGGTCAGCCGTCGAAGACACAGGCGAAGGTCCGCGAGGCGCTCGCCAGGTTGTACGTCGGCAGCGAGCTCGGCCAGGGCTACGGCGGTGACGAGGACAACGGTGAGCAGTCGGCCTGGTGGCTGTTCGGCATGCTGGGCTTCTACCCGCTGCAGGTCGGCAGCTCGGACTACGCGATCGGCTCGCCGCTGTTCACCAAGGCGACCGTGAACCTGCCCGGCGGCAAGAAGATCGTGGTCAACGCGCCGAAGAACAGCGCGAAGAACGTCTACGTGCAGGGTCTGAAGGTGAACGGCAAGGCGCAGACCTCGACGTCACTGGCGCATTCGGCGATCGCGAACGGCGGGACGCTCGACTTCGACATGGGCCCGAACCCGTCGTCGTGGGGTACCGGCCCGGACGACGCGCCGAAGTCGATCACCAAGGGCGACGCGGTGCCGACCCCGGTGCACGACCTGACCAAGCCGGTCTCCGGCGGGGACGCCGCGTTCTTCGACAACACGTCGCGGACCGAGGCGAAGGTCAAGGCGCCGATCCAGTACCAGGTGCCTTCGACGAACGAGGCGGGTTCGTTCTACACGCTGACTTCGGGCAAGGGCGCGGGTGACGCGAAGAGCTGGGTGCTGAAGGGCTCCTACGACGGGAAGACGTGGGCGGTCGCGGATCGGCGGACCGACCAGACGTTCCAGTGGCGCCAGCAGACCAGGGCGTTCAAGATCGCGAATCCGGCGCACTACGCCTACTACCGGCTCGAGGTCACCGCGACCACGGGCGGGGAGGCGTCGCTGTCGGAGTTCGAGGTGCTGGGCAAGCCCGACGCGGCATGCACGGAGACGATCACCGGCGAGCGCAAGGGTCCGCTGACCGTCCGGAGCGGCGTGACCTGTGTGGACGGTGCGACGATCTCCGGTCCGGTGTCGGTGGCGGCGGGTGCGAGCCTGATCGTTCGCGGCGGCTCGATTTCCGGGCCGTTGACGGCGACCGGCGCGGCGCAGGTCGTGCTGGACCGGACGAAGGTGGGCGGTCCGGTGGCGATCACCGGGACGACCGGGTCGGTCTCGATCGAGCTGACCGAGATCGGCGGGCCGGTGGCGTTGACGGGCAACAAGGGGCCGGTGCTGACTGCCAGCACGATCGGTGGACCTCTGGCGTGCGCGGCCAACTCCCCCGTTCCGACGGACTACGACCTGCAGAACACCGTCCGCGGCCCGGCCGCCGGGCAGTGCGCGAAGCTGTAGTCCTCCGGTGAGTACGTGAAGGCCCCCTTCATTGCGCCTGGCGCGGTGAAGGGGGCCTTCACGTCTATTCGGGACGTCGGCCGCGGAAGATACCGAACCCGACGAGGGCCGCGGACAGCAGGGTGAGCGCGAGCCCGGCGCAGGTGATCGCCTTCGGGAAGTCGGCCGACCGCTGAGCCGCCGTCAACGCGCCGGGGAAGACCAGCGCCAGGATGGTGCCGCTGAGCGCGATGCCGATCCCGGTGGTGACCTCGCTGGAGGTGTCGACGAGCGCGGCTCCGATGGTGGTCCGGTTCGAGGGCAGGCCGCGCATGACGTTGGTGCCCGCCACGACACCGACCATGCGCCTCCCCGCTGCCACGAGGGCGAGCGCGACGGCGATCCAGGCGTAACCGAGCCCGCCGAACACCGTGTAGACCGCGAGCCCGCACACCACCGCGGCTGCGCTGAGCCAGGCGGCCTTGTCGAGGCCGACGCGGGTGATCAGCGGGCCGATGAGGGCGCCTCCGGCGATGAGGACGATGACTTGGGGCAGCATTCCCAGCGCCGCCTGAGCGGGTGCCCAGCCGAGACCGAACTGCAGCTGCAGTGTCACGAGGTACCCGAGGCCGGCGGTCGCCAGCCCCGCCGCGGCTTTGAGCGCCAGGCCGCTGGACACGAGCGGGCGGGCGATGAGTTCCAGGTCGAGCAAGGGATGCCGGGCGGTCTTATCGCGGACGACGAAACAAGTTCCGGCGACGAGCGCGGCAACGGTGGCACCCCAAGGCAGGGTCGAGGCGGTGCCTGCTTCGACGAAGAGCGTCGGGGCGACCAGCGCGAGGACGATCGTGGCGGTTCCCAGCACGGCACCGGCGACGTCGATCGGATCGTGGCGCAGGTCGGCGGGCTCGTCGGCGGGGATGCCGAGGAACGCGAGCGCGGCGACCGGCACGTTCACCAGCAGCAGCGACTGCCACGGCGCGACGGTGAGTGCGAGCCCGCCGGCGGTGGGGCCGACGGCGAGGCCGATCAGGCCCACGGTCGAGATCAGCGTGGTCGCGCGGACGCGCAGGACGTCGTCGTCGAACAGGCGGAACGCGAGGGCGAGTGATCCCGGCGTCGTCATCGCGGCCGCGACACCCATGAGCGCCCGGACGGCGATGAGCTGCCACGCGGAGGTGACGAGCAGCGTGGCCAGGCTCGCCAGTCCGAGCAGGACGAGCCCGGTGAGCATGATCTTGCGCCTTCCTGCCCGATCGGCCAAGGCACCGAACGCCAGCATCAGGCCGCCGAACACAACGGAGTAGGCACCGGTCACCCATTGCAGGGTGGTCGTCGAGGCGGACAGCTCACGGCCGATGGTCGGCAACGCGACGTTGAGGATCGAGTTGTCGAGCATCTCGACCAGGAACACGGCCGAGAGCCCGGCCAGCGCGGGCCATTTCCCGGCCAGGGAGGGGCTTTGGACAGGGGAACGCATCACGTACTCCTTCGAAGTGAAGGAGTGACGGTTCATTCGATACCGCGTATGCGCGTGCCCGGTACGGCGGGCACGTTTCTACCCCGATATCCCGATCATACGGCGCTCGTGAGCGGCAAGGACGGCTAGGTCCGACCGTGGTCTCGGGATCTGCCGCGGGCCGGTCCGTGAAGGCCTCCTTGCCTACCCTGAGGGTTGGCAAGGAGGCCTTCACTACCTCTGGGACCGCCATGATCACATCGGTCTCGTGAGTGGTAAGGACGGTTCTAACCGTCCTTACCACTCACGAGGCCAGGCGGAAGCGCCCCGCACCGCCAGTTTCCGCACGTCCATGTACAGGGCATCCGGCGGGGTGGCCCGCCGGTTCTTGAGGGTGGAAGCTCTCGTGAACGGAGGATCAAGGTGACGAACCCGATTCTGGTGACCGGCGGTACCGGCGACCTCGGCCGTGAGGTGGTGCGGCGGCTGGTGGCCGAAGGTCGGCCGACCCGGATCATGAGCAGGCGACCACGTCCCGCCGACGAGCCGACCGAATGGGCGCGGTGCGATCTGAAGACCGGTGACGGCCTCGCCGAGGCGGTCGACGGTGTCTCGGCGATCATCCATTGCGCGTCGACGCTGGGCCGCGGGGACGAGCGGGTGACGCGGAACCTGGTCGAGGCGGCGCGGCGGGTGGGCGGTCCGCATCTGGTGTACATCTCGATCGTCGGCATCGACGTGATCCGATTCTTCTACTACGACGAGAAGCTGGCCTCGGAGAAGGTGATCGAGGAGTCCGGTCTGCCGTGGACGGTGCTGCGCGCGACGCAGTTCCACGAACTCGTCGCGCGGGCGTCGGCGGCGCAGCGGCGGCTGCCGGTCACGTTCATGCCGTCGGGGTTCCGGTTCCAGCCGGTCAGCACCGCCGACGTCGCGGATCGGCTGGTCGAGCTGGTGTCCGGTGCGCCGTCGGGGCGGGTGCCGGACATGGGCGGCCCCGAGGTGCGCAGCGCCCGTGAACTGGCGGAGGCGTATCAGCGGTCGGTGGGACGCCGGAAGCCGATCGTGTCGCTGTGGTTGCCGGGCAAGGCGGCCCGGGCGTTCCGGGCGGGCGGCAACCTGACGCCGGAGAACGCGACCGGCGTCGGCACCTTCGAGGAGTTCCTTTCCTCACGCGTTTAGTCCTCTGGATGCGGCACACCGAGCCGCGCTCACGCGTCCGAGTTACGGTGGCCTGGTGACGATCACCGGGTTCTTCTCCTCCTTCGAAACGGGTGATCCGCAGCCGGTCGATCCGGCCCTGCGCGTCGGCACCGGCCCGGCTTCGTCGCCGACCGCGAAGACCGGCGTCGGCTTCACCGGCGCGCACGCCCTCCGCTACGAGAACACGCTGCGCGCGACCGTGTTCGAAGTGGACGTCGAGGTCACCGGCGACACCGAACTGTCCTATGTGGTCTTCCCCGAAGCGGGGACCGACTACCGCGGCACCTTCGTGGCGCTGGACGTCGAGTTCGCCGACGGCACATCGGCCGGGTTCAGCGCCACGGAGCAGGGGCTGGACAAGACGCTGTACGTGGACCAGTGGAATCTCGTGCGCCGCCGGCTGGGCGACTTCGCCGGACGGCGGATCGCCCGGGTCGCCCTGGTCAGCGAACCACCGGACGGCGAGAGCACGGGCTGGGTGGACGACGTCCGGATCGCCGAACGCGCGGTCGGGATCCGCGAGCCGGTCGACCACGTCCGCACCACCCGCGGCACACAGTCCAGCGACAAGTTCTCGCGCGGCAACAACTTCCCCGCGACCGCGGTCCCGCACGGCTTCAATTTCTGGTCCCCGGTCACCGACGCGGGCGCCACCAATTGGATCTACAGCTATCACCGGCACAACGACGCCGCGAACCGTCCGGCGCTGCAGGCGTTCGCGCTGTCGCATCAGCCGAGCCCGTGGATGGGCGACCGGCACACCTTCCAGGTGATGCCGGGGATCGGTCCGGTCGAGGCCGACCGGGTCCGGCGCGCGCTCGCGTTCTCCCATGACGACGAGGTCGACCGGCCGCATCACTACGGTGTCCGGTTCGCCAACGGCGTCACCACCGACATCGCACCGGCGGATCACGCGGCGCTGTTCCGCTTCACCTTCCCGGGTGATCGCGGCTGGCTGCTGTTCGACAACGCCCTCAACCGGGGCGGGTTGAGGCTCGACCCGGCGAACGGCGTGGTCACCGGCCACACCTGGGTGCGCAGCAGGTTGTCGGCCGGGGCGCGGCGGATGTTCGTGCACGCCGAGTTCGACGTCCCGGCCGAACGCGGAGGGAGGATCCGGCGTCCGGTGTGGCGCACGGTGACCGGTTTCCTGGAGTTCGCCGCGGGCGAGGTGACGATGCGGATCGCGACGTCGTTGCTCAGCCTCGCGCAGGCCAAGCGGAACCTCGATCAGGAGATCCCGGCAGGCACGAGCTTCGAGCAGGTCCGTGACCAGGCCCGCGCGCAGTGGGCCGAGGTGCTGGACCGGGTCGAGATCGAGGGCGCGACCGAGGACCAGCGCACCACGTTCTACTCCAACCTCTACCGGCTGTTCCTGTATCCGAACTCCGCGCACGAAGTCACCCCGAAGGGTGTCCGTCACGCGAGCCCGGTCATCCGCCGCCTCTGGCCCAGCACGCGCACCAGGACCGGCGCGAAGGTCGTGGACGGCGAGATGTACGTCAACAACGGCTTCTGGGACACCTACCGCACCACGTGGCCCGCGTATGCCCTGCTCACGCCCGGCCGGTGCGGGCGGATGATCGACGGGTTCGTCCAGCAGTACCGCGAAGGCGGCTGGATCTCGCGCTGGTCCTCCCCCGGTTACGCCAACCTCATGACCGGCACCAGTTCCGACGTGGCGTTCGCCGACGCGTACCTCAAAGGCGTGCGCGGGTTCGACGTCGAGGCCGCCTACGAAGCGGCGCTGAAGAACGCGACGGTGACGCCGCGCGGGCAGAGCGTCGGCCGCAAGGGCCTGCACGAGTCGATCTTCCTCGGCTTCACGCCGACGTCGGTCCACGAAGGGCTGTCGTGGGCACTGGAGGGCTGCATCAACGACTTCGGCCTGGCCAATTTCGCCGAAGCGCTCGGGCACCACGACGACGCCGCGTACTTCTGGCAGCGTTCGCAGCAGTACGCGAACCACTTCGACCCTCTGATCGGCTTCTTCCAGGGTCGCAACCGCGACGGCAGCCGCCATTTCGCCCCCGAGGGCTACCACCCCGAGGCATGGGGCGGCGACTTCACCGAGACGAACTCGTGGAACACCGCCTTTTCGGTACCCCACGACGGCGCCGGGCTCGCCGCGCTGCACGGCGGCACCGAAGCGCTGGAGTCCAAACTGGACACTTTCTTCGCGACCCCGGAGACCGGACTCAAACCCGGCTCCTACGGCGGGCTGATCCACGAGATGACCGAGGCCCGCGACGTCCGGATGGGACAGTACGGACATTCCAACCAGCCGTCCCATCACATCCCCTGGATCTACCACTACGCGGGCGCGCCCTCGAAGACGCAGCGGATCGTGCGGGAGGTCCTGCGGCGGCTCTACGTCGGAAGCGACCTCGGCCAGGGCTATCCGGGCGACGAGGACAACGGCGAGATGTCCGCTTGGTACGTCTTCGCCGCGCTCGGGTTCTATCCGCTGGCGATGGGCAGCCCCGAGTACGTGATCGGCGCACCGTTGTTCACGAAGGCGACCGTCCACCTGGAGAACGGGAAGGACCTGGTCATCGAGGCGCCCGGCAACACCGGCGACACCGTGTACGTCCAAGGGCTCACGATCGACGGACGTCCGCACGACAGCAGCTCGCTCCCGCATTCCACGCTGGCCGAGGGCGCCGTGCTGCGGTTCACGATGGGCGAGCAGCCGTCGGACTGGGGCCGCTCCCCAGCCGAGCCCGCCGACCCGCGGCCGCTCACGGACATCACGATGGCCGGCGGTCCCCTGTTCGACGACACCACCAAGACCGAGGTCACCTTCCCCGAGCGCGAACCGGTCATCGAGTTCCCAGTCGAGAACGGGTCGCGGGAGGTGGTGATGTACACGCTGACCTCGGGCAGCCGCGGGGGCGATCCGCGTTCGTGGGTGCTGGAGGGATCCGACGACGGCGAGCACTGGACGCTGCTGGACCAGCGTGAAGGCGAGAAGTTCCGTTGGCGCCGCCAGACGCGGCCGTTCGCCCTCGCCGGGACGGCGAGGTACGCCCGATACCGTCTTCGCGTCACCTCGTCCACCGCCCGGCGGGTCACCCTCGCCCAAGGAGAGCTGCTCGCCCGATGATCACCCGCATCACCCAGGCCACGACCGACCGTCTGGTCGCCTCCGATCCGGGCCTGGTCCGGCTCCGGCTCGGCTTCTCGGCCGTCCTCAGCATCGTCGTCGCGGTGCTGGCGATCCTGCCGTTCCACCAGCCGCTCACGGTCATCCTCGTCGCAGCGATCGCGGGGATGACGTCAGCCTTCACCGTCAACGACGCGACCCCGGGCCAGCAGGCGGTGACGCTGGTGCTGGGGCTGGTATTCGGTGCGGCGTCGCTCACGGCGGCGAGCGTGGGCTCGGCGGTGCCGCCACTGGACAGTGTCGTGTTCGTCCTGCTGATCTTCGTCGCGGTCTACGCCCAGCGGTTCGGCTCGCGTGGGATCGCGCTGGGCTCGCTGTCGTTCTTCCTGTTCTTCTTCGCGATGTTCCTGCAGACGCATTTGAAGCAGGTCCCGGCGCTGCTGCTGGCGCTGACCATCGGGATCGCGGCCAACGCGGTCGTCCGGTTCGTCCTGGTACGCAGGCACACCGACGCGGAGTTCCTCCGGATCCGGCGGGCGTTCCGGGCCCGGCTCGCCGCGGTGGTGCGCGCGGCCGAAGACCACCTCGCCGTGGGCGGCAGCGAACGCACCCGCAAACGGCTCCGCAGGACGAACGCCCGCATGCACGAGTCCGTCCTGCTCATCGAGGACACCGCGCCGGAGGTGATCGGCGCGGACTCGGTGAACCGGCTCCGCCGCCGGGCGATCGAGGTCGAGCTGGCGGTGCAGTGGCTCACGATCACGGTGCAGCGCACCTGCGCCGAAGACCTCGACGAGGACGTCCGCGACGATCTGATCGCCCGGATGCGGCGCTTCCGGTCGCTGATCGAGCGCGACCCGCGAGAGTTGCCGCTGATCAGCGAGACCGAAGAGTTCAGTAAGATGCTGGTGGAAGGCAGCCGGATCGACGAGCACGCCGCGCCCGGTGACGGCGTCCGCCGCGCGCTCGCCGAACTCGCGCTGGCCGACGTGCGCGCACAGCGGGTGGCCGAGCACGACGTCTCCGACGCCGCCGACGATCCCGAAGACCCCGAGGAGGAGAAGTCGTCGGCGTTCGCCTACGACAACCAGACGCGCAGCGCCATCCAGGCCGTGGTGGGCGGCGGTCTGGCCGTGCTCGGCGGAGAGCTTGTGTCGAGCCAGCGGTGGTACTGGGCGGTGCTGACCGTGTTCGTGGTGTTCATCGGCTCGTCGACCGCGGGGGCGACGTTCGTCAAGGGTGTCCGGCGGCTCGGCGGCACGCTGATCGGGATCGTGGGCGGGCTGGTGCTGACGCTGCTGGTGTCGGGCAGTGTGCCGGCGACGCTGGCGTTGATCCTGGTGTGCGTGTTCGGCATGGTCTACATGGCGCGGGTGTCGCAGGTGATCATGGCGTTCTTCATCACCAGCATGCTCGGGCTGCTGTACAGCCTGCTGGGGACGTTCAGCCTCGAGGTGCTGTGGATCCGGGTCGCGGAGACCGCCGTGGGCGCGGCGGCCGGGGTGCTGGCGGCGGTGGTGATCGTGCCGGTGCGCACGCGGGCGGTGATGCTGGACGACGTCTCGGCGTTGCTGGAGGAGCTGGACGAGTTCGTCGAGAAGGCCGCGGGCCTGCTGTCCGGCGCGGAGAACGTGAGCGTCATCGAGAAGTCGCGTGATCTGGACCGGGCGGTGGACAAGGTCCGCACGACGATCGAGCCGCTCACCCATCCGGTGAATCTCAGCAGCCGCCGTGACTACGGCTGGCACGTGCTCACCACGGTGGAGGCGATCGCCTTCCACTCCCGCCACGTCGCCGCGCGGTCGCAGCCGGGGCTGCTGCTCAACGAGGCGGACCGGCTGCTGCTGTACACCGGGCGGATCCGGGAGAACACCGCGGTGCTGAGGAAGGCGATCGGTGATCCCGGCGGTTCGGGGCACGGGACGCTGATCCGGGACGACGGTACGCCGGTGGCGGACCGGATCGACGATCCGCGGGCGCGTTCGGTGCTCACCAGTCTCGGGCATCTCGACGAGACGGTGATCGCGCTGGGCCGCGCGTTCGGGATCGAGGCCACGGATCCGGAGCCGTCAGGAATCAGCTCTTCGGCTTGGGACAGTTCTTCCACGAGAAGTGGTACGTGGTCTTGATGGAGCCGTCGGTCGAGTCCATCGTCACGAAGCTGGTGGTCTTCTTCGGATCGGAAGTGCCGACCGCGGCCCGCAGTTCCGTGTTGATGTTGAAGTTCCGGTCCTCGCCGCAGGGTTTGTAGACGATGGCGCCGATTTCGATGTTGTCGGTGAACTGCCAGTTGTCCTCGAACGGGCCTTTGAGGCTGTGGGTCACATAGGACGTCGGGGAATTGCCCTGGAAGTAGTAGTTGGCCCGTTCCAGCCCGGTGGCTCCCGCGGCCAAGGAGGCGAACCCGCGGTAATCCGTGCCCGCGATGCCGTAGGTGAATCCCTGCGGCACGTGGACATACAGGTTGAGCTGGCAGTTCTTGCGCAGATCGGTCGGTTTCGCGCCGACGCCGACCTGGGCGGTGTATTCGCTGTAGGTGACGGTGAACGCGGTGTTGTCCGGCGAGACGGAAATGGCGGCCGTACCCGGTTTACATCCGGTCCCGTTGACGTTCACGACGTCGATGACTATCTTGTCGGACGGCAACGGGGGCGGCACCCAGGCGTTCGGAGTGACGACCGAAGAGAGCAGCGTTACGGCAGCGACCAGCGCGTTGAGCATGGGATCCTCCCAAGAACGGTTTCGGTCACCGGACGGGGGTGACCGCCGAAAATGAGGTCGTCGAGAAGGCTCGTCGCCGCCGAGCGGGCGGCGACGAGCGGTGAAGCCCTCGTGCAGGGCAGCCAAGACCCTGACCGGCATGGGTGGGACGGCCTTCTTCCGCACCGGGAAGCAGGCCGTCACCCGGAAACAGCTGTCAGGACTTCGGGCAGGTCTTCCACGAGAAGTGGTAGGTGGTCTTGAACGCGCCGTCGGTCGAATCCATCGTGATGAAACTGGTGGTCTTCTTCGGATCCGACGAACCGGCACCGACCCTCAGTTCCGTGTTCACGTTGAGGTTCCGGTCCTCACCGCACGGCTTGTAGATGATGACACCACCTTCGGCCTCGTCACGGAATTGCCAGTTGTCCGAAATCGGCCCGTTGACGGGATGATTGACGTGCGCGGTCGGGGAATTCCCCTGGAAGTAGTAATTCGCCCGCTGCAGCGCCTTGGCGCCGGATTCGAGATGGGCGAAACCGCGGTAATCGGCACTGGCGATGCCGTAGGTGAATCCCTGCGGAACGTGGATGTTGAGGTTGAGCTGGCAGTTCTTCCTGAAGTCGGTGGGCTTCGCGCCGACGCCGATCTGGGCGGTGTATTCGCTGTAGGTGACGGTGAACGCGGTGTTGTCCTTGGCGACGGCGACCGCGGACGAACCCGGCGGACATCCGGAGCCGTTGACGGTGACGACGTCGATGACGACGCGATCGGGCGGCGGTCCCGGCGGCGGGGACATGCTGTTCGGTGTTATTATCGACGAAAAAAGCGACACGGCGGCGACCATTGTATTGAGCATGAGGTCCTTCCCGAAAACTTCCACACGGGGGGCGGGGAACTGGGCGGACCCATGTTAGCGAAACGATCTTCACGATGCCGTCCGCCGATCGGACGCAAACGTCCCGGCAATCGGTTCATGAAATGAAATCATGGCCTGTAACCGTTTTCCGGATTCAACGGAAACACCGCCGGACCGGGAAAACACCATTCACTTCGCACGATATGAAAAAGGCTTTCGCGGGTTCGCCGTTGACGATCCCGGAGAGACAGGCTTTCCGTACCGCACACGGACCTCCCTCCCCACGCGGCGCAGCGCGTGAGCCGGGTCACCCGGCGGTGTGATGCGGCCGCGGACCGCATCGATCAAGAAAACAGTGACTGGACGCACCCGAACGGCGACTCGGGACAGGACTAGCATCGCGGTACAAGTCGATGTCGCCTCAAGCTGGAGAACCGCAATGACCCAAGCCCCTGTCAACGTCACCGTCACCGGTGCGGCCGGCCAGATCGGCTACGCGCTGCTCTTCCGCATCGCGTCCGGTCAGCTGCTCGGCCCGGACACCCCGGTGAAGCTGCGGCTCCTGGAGATCCCGCAGGCGGTCAAGGCGGCTGAGGGCACCGCGATGGAACTCGAAGACGGCGCGTTCCCGCTGCTGTCGGGCATCGACATCTTCGACGACCCGAAGCAGGCCTTCGAAGGTGCGAACGTCGCCCTGCTCGTCGGCGCCCGTCCCCGTGCGAAGGGCATGGAGCGCGGCGACCTGCTCGAGGCCAACGGTGGCATCTTCAAGCCGCAGGGTGAGGCCATCAACGCCGGCGCGGCGAGCGACATCAAGGTCCTCGTGGTCGGCAACCCGGCCAACACCAACGCCCTCATCGCACAGGCACACGCACCCGACGTCCCGGCCGAGCGGTTCACCGCGATGACCCGCCTCGACCACAACCGCGCCCTCGCGCAGCTGTCGAAGAAGCTGGGCGTGCCGGTGACCGAGCTGAAGAAGGTCGCGATCTGGGGCAACCACTCCGCGACCCAGTATCCGTCGATCGCGCACGCCGAGGTGGCCGGCAAGCCCGCGACCGAGGTCATCACCGACCAGGCGTGGCTGACCGACGACTTCATCCCGACCGTCGCCAAGCGCGGCGCGGCGATCATCGAGGCCCGCGGCCTGTCCTCCGCGGCGTCGGCCGCCTCCGCCGCGATCGACCACGTCTACACCTGGGTCAACGGCACCCCCGAAGGTGACTGGACCTCGGCGGCCGTCGTATCCGACGGCTCCTACGGAGTCCCGGAGGGCCTGATCTCCTCGTTCCCGGTCACCGCCGCGAACGGCGAGTACAAGATCGTCCAGGGCCTGGAGATCGACGACTTCTCGCGTGCCCGCATCGACGCTTCGGTCAACGAGCTGGCCGAAGAGCGCGACGCGGTGAAGAAGCTCGGCCTCATCTGAGCCTGAACCACCTTCACGAAGGCGGCCGCGTCCCCCGGGACGCGGCCGCCTTTTCGCTGCCGATGATCGTGTCGAGGTTCGCGCGGGTGGTCTCCAGCTCACCGATCGCCTCGTCGATCCGGTCGCGCTGCCGCCGCAGCGCCTCCACCAGTTCCGGGCAATCCGGCGTCAACCAGCCGTCCTCGTCGACGATGCAGGGCAGGATCTCCAGGATCTGCGCGGTATTCAGCCCGGCCGCCAGCAGGATCCTGATCCGCCGCACCGCCGCCACGTCGGCGTCGCCGTACACCCGGTAGCCGCTCGGCCGCCGCTCCGGGGTGAGCAGGCCCTGCTCCTCGTAATACCGCAGCGCGCGCTCGCTGACACCGGTCCGCCGCGCGAGCTCCCCGATCCGCATCCGCACTCCCGACTTGACTCTCACGTCAATGTCAAGGTTTAGCTTAGCCGCCATGACCACCGTGACCGTCCTCGGACTCGGCCCCATGGGCCACGCCCTCGCCGCCGCGTTCACCGCCGCCGACCACCCCACCACCGTCTGGAACCGCACTCCTGGCAAGGAAAACGGCCTCGACGCCACCGTCGCCGCCACTGCCGCCGAAGCGCTCACCGCCAGCCCGCTCGTGATCGTCTGCGTGCGTGACTACGCCGTGGCGCAGTCGATCCTCGACGCCGACGCGCTCAAGGGCCGCACGCTCGTGAACCTCAGCGGCGGATCACCACGGCAGGCCCGCACAATGGCGGCCTGGACCGCCGAACACGGCATCGACTACCTCGACGGCGTGATCATGGCCACCACCGACGCGATCGGCGGCCCGGACGCGGCCCTGTTCTTCAGCGGCCCCGCCGACGTCTACGAAACACACCGGCCCACACTGGCCGCCCTCGGCGAGAACGCGCTGCACGTCGGCGACTCACCCGGCCACGCCGCAGCGTTCGACGCATCCCTGCAGGACATGCTCTGGACCTCCATGAGCGGAGTGATCCACATGCTCGCGCTCGCCAAGGCGGAGAACATCGGCGCCACCGACATCGCCGCACACGCCAAGGCACTGCTCGGCTTCTTCCCCGCCATGATCGACCTGCTCGCCGAACAGGTCGCCACCGAGAACTACTCCGGCGACGCCGGCACCCTCGAATCCACCGCCGCGACGATGGACCACGTCCTCGACGCGATCCGCGCGCAAGGCCTCGACAACGGAGTCCTCACCGCGGCACGAGCCCAAGTCCGGCACGCGATCGACGCGGGCCACGGCTCCGACGGCTTCGCCAGGCTCGCCGCCCTCTAAGAGCGGAACTGCCGCGCCTTGATCCCGTACTGGCCCATCTTCCGGTACAGCGTCGCCCGGCCCATCCCGAGCTTCTCCGCCGCACCGACCACAGTGGACCCCGGCTCGGCGAGACACCGCACGATCGCGACGCCGCCTCCCGCGCCACCCGGCGCAACTGCTTGGCGTTCTCCGGCCAGTCGAAGAAACCGAGGTCACCGTCCACCTGAGGCTCCCGACGTCGTTCTGCTCGCCCAACTTCGCCTACCTCATGGCCTCCGACGCCAAAGACGTCCTCACCGCGCTCGACGACCTCGACGCCGGACGCATCCGCGGCCGCGCGATCCTCGTCCCCTGAGGTGCTCGGTCCGTGAAGGACCCCTTCCCTCGGCTCAGCCGAAGAAACTCGACCTTCACACCTTCCCAAGTACCTCGTGAGTGGCGAGGACGGTTAGAACCGTCCTCGCCACTCACGACACAATGAGCCCGTGCACCTCGACGCGCTCCTCACCGGCCAGCCCTCGGAAGTCCTCACCCGGACCCTCGAGCTCTCCCACGCCGAGCGGAAAGCCCTCCTCCCCGAACTCCTGGCCGCCTTCAAGGACAGCAGCCAGTTCGTCGAGGTCAAGCCCAACACCTACGGCGCCCGCAACCCGCTCAGGGGTCAGCAAGCCGCGACCGCCCTCTGGGCCATCCTCCCCGCCGGCGACCCCCTGCTCCGCAAGCTCTGGATCGCCTCACCCACGATCCTCGAACGCGTCCTGCAGGACCGATCACTCACCGAGCGCAAGACGATCGCACTGCGCATGATCGGCCACCACACCGCCTGGGAAGCCATCCGCCGCATGATCCTCGACGGCGACCTCGAACCCATCCGGACACCGGAGTACCACGCCGGCTGGTTCCGCTGGGCCGGACGCTTCGGCGGGAAACCACTGGCCGAACGGCTCCGGACCGAACCCGAAGCCCTCACCGAAATCTGGGAACTGCTCACGATCGAAGGCAACGGCGACGGCAGCTTCGCCGCCTTCGACAAGTACGTCCGCGACGAGGACAAATGGTCCACCGCGCTGCTCGAACTCACCGAAACCGGCGAACTCGACCGCACCCGGCTCCTCGACCTCACCCTCGACATCCTCGCCCGCGACTTCGCCGCCTTCCGCGCCCAGTGGTACACCGCGCTCCACGAAGCGCTCGCCCCCACTCCGAACGAACGCACAGCGGCTCAGCACCGCTATGCCCGGCTGTGCGGAAGCGGCCTCCCACGCACCGTCTCCTTCGCCGTCAAAGCACTGTCCCTTGTGGATAAACAAGGCACGCTGGACGACGAAGTCGCACTCCAGCACCTCCCCGCCGCAGCCGCCGGACGCGGCGCCGCCACCGCCAAACTCGCACTCAAACTCACCGGCCGCATCGCCGACCGACGCCCCGAACTCACCGACCTCGCCAACGAGGTCTTCGAAGCGGCACTCACCCATGACGCCTCCGACGTCCGCGCCATCGCCACCGCCCGGCTCGGTGTCACCCCTGACGCGGCACCCGTCATCGAGACCACCGAGTACGCGGAACCCACCCGAACACCGTGGGACCAGCGCAGGACGCTGACCGTCCCGCTCGAAATCCCCGACACCCCGGCCGCGGTCGCCGAAGCCCTTTCGTCCCTGCTCGCCGACCCCGACCAGGCCGACCTCCTCCTGGCCGCCCTCGACGGCGCCCACCGTGTCGCCGGCGAACTCCGGGACGCCCTCAAACCGCTGGTGAAACGCGCCGCCCGGATCGCCGACCAGAAGTACAGCGCGGCCGTACCGAAGATGATCGCCACCCTCATCCTCGGCCTCACCGGACGCGACGTCGCCCCTCCGCCGAAGGTCGACGGCTGGCGCCGCCCCCTCCACCACCGGGTCACCGCCCTCCTCGAAGGCACCGCCGTCCCCGTCTCCGCCGCCACCCACCAAGGCGGCTGGCTCGACCCCGTCGCCTTCGTCGCCCGCATGCTCGAACACCCCGACGCGGCAGAAGACGACGTCGCCGACGCACTCCTCCGGCTCGCCCCCGACACGAGACCCGCAGCCCTCGCGCTCGCCGCGGATCTCACCGGGCCGCACGCCGACACCATTCGCTATGCCCTCGGCGGACCGGCCATCGACGACACGGGCTGGACCGCCCTCGCCGCCGCCCGCGCCCGGCACCCCGAATCCGCCGACCCCGCCGCCGCACTCCGCGGCGAACCCGGACCGGCCATCACCTGGACGGCGAAAGCCGGCCTGACCCACTACGGCTCGAACACACTGAACGTCGAACAAACCCCGGAACCCGTCTCACCGGGCGCTCCCTGGCTGGGCATCCCCTTCGACGGCCGGGCCCCCGAGTGGCTCGGCTTCACCGAATGCCACGAAGCGGTCTCGTCCCCGTATGACCGCGACCACCTCGAAGCCACGGTCGCCGGAAACCTGTACTTCAACGACATCGAAGTCGGCTATCCCGTGGAGCAGGCCGCGCTGCCCCCGTTCCTCGACAGCCCCTCGGTACCGGGCCTCCCCGGCACGACGCTCCTCGCCACCACCCTCGCGCTGAAACGCCCCGCCGCCGTCCAACTCGGCACGGACGCCGTGCTCACCCTGCTGGACCGGCGGATGCTCGGCCCCCGCGCGCTCGGCGAGGCGCTGGGCGTACTCGGCTCGCAGCTCATCATCACGCGACTGGCACCCCGGCTCGCGGTGATCGCGAACGAACACCCGATCGCCGTTCTGTCCACACTCGACACTTTGCTGCCGAAGCTGGCGCCCTCCCACCGCGGCATCTTCGCGCTGCTGGAGCTCGCCGCGGACCTCGTGGACCGCGGAGCGGGCACGATCAGCGCCGAAACGAAGGAATGGCTCGCAGGCTTCAAGGGCGGTTCGAAAGCGGCGAAGGCGGCGTCACGACTCAGCGGCTGACATCCGGGCCGCCAGCACATGTGAACACGGCCCTCGGTTCTCCTGATGCTTGGCCCACCACGCACACGTGCACCCGGCGGGCGAAAGCCGGACACGCTGCACCGAGCCGGCACGGGTGATCTCGTAGCCACCGTCCGGCAACATACGGACGGCTCCGGCGGCGAGAAGCTCCTGGGCTTTCGCCAGCCGGCCGTTCGCCGGAGCGGCCCCGCTCGGGAGCTCGCGCGGGAACCACATGCCGTCGACGACGTCGTGTCCGGCGCGACCCGCGACGAGTTCCGGCGCTTCGAGCCCCGCCGCCAGCGCGTTCAGCCAGCCGCCTTCGCCCGAGAAACCGCGGGACGGCTCCGGGGACAGCGTGATGACGAGCCGCGCTCGCTCCAACCGAAGCACCCAAGTCGCGACCTCGCTGTCCGGTCGCGTGTAGACGGTCAGTCCCTGGACGAACCGGATGAGCGGCTCGACGATCCCGCAACCGATGGAGCCCGGTCGCCGGGATCGAGTCCCGGCCCGGCCGTGACGTCAGCCGGAGCCCACGGCCCGACGCCACCGCCCAAGACTTGCCAACCGAAGTGGGGAGCCTCCGCAGGAAGTTCCGTGCCTCCGCCTTGTCCAGCTCCGCCTTCTCGACCGCTCCCGCCGTGACAGCGGCGACCTCGGCGAACCCCGACACCCAGCGATCCGGCAGCGGCACCACGGACTCGTCGTTCTGCCCGTCGAGAGTGCGAAGGCGGACCCCCTCACCACGAACGGTCAGGTGTAACGGATCCTGGGCCACGACCCCGGCCAGAACGGTCCGCGTCGCCTCGGACAGGTCCACATTGGTGCAACCCTCACCGAGATCACCCGCCTCCAGCAGATCGAGCCTGGCGTAGACGCCGCAGCATGGCGAGAAAGCCTCCGCTCGCAGCGTCGTCCGGTCCGCGGTGAAGACCGGATCGGATTCGGCGATCAACCGCTTCACCATGGACGGCGGCATCCAGAACCGGGTGCGGGCGACCTTCCCCAGCACGAGCAGCGCCTGGGCCGCCTGTGCTCCAGGTTCCAAGAAACCCTGGAAGAGCACGGACGTCGAGGCGTCCTCCTCCAACTGCTCCAGCAAGACCTCGGTGATCACCGGGCAACCCTAGCCAGGGCCCCCGACAGTCTTTGCGGGTTTTGTCGTCGGCTTAAAGTTGATCTTGTCAATTGCCCGACTGAATAGGTCGTTATACACTTTGAATCGACCGAATCAGTCCGACTGAGCCTGACGACGCCGATAGGCGCGTTGCTGACACGCCCTCGAGCAGTAGTCCCGCGGCCTGCCCCGCCCTCCCCCATCCAGCGGCTTACCGCAGACGACGCACTCCCCTCCCCCAGTTTCGTCACTGATTACCTCACTCCCCTGGCTTTGGATGAGCGCCTCGACACCATCGAGGGTCCGCCGCAGCCCGAATTCGAAGGTGTCCAGCGGAGCATCCATTCCCCCGGCCTTCCACAGCCGCTCCAGTGCCGGATAGCGGTCCAGGCGCTCGAAGAGGGACTCGCGTTCGCTCCACCAGCCCTCATGGGTCACCCCCGTGCGCCGCTGGAGCTCCGCGGCCTCCCCCGCCTGACGCGCGGCCGACTCGACGAATCCGCCCACCAGGTTCACCACCGCGATCACCTCCGCCGGCGCCAAACCGCTACGCGAAGCCACGTCCAGCGCGTGGTCGTAGCCGGCCATGATGTTCGGCCCCGGGAGGCGGCGGGACCCGGAGCTGCGAACCAGCCACGGATGCCGGTGGTACATCTCCCAGGCCCGCCGCGCCCAGCGTTCGAGGCCCGCTCGCCAGCCGAGCCCGTTCGAAGCCCCCATCGGGAACTCGCCGTACACCGCGTCACGCATCAGTTCCACCAGTTCCGCCTTGCCGGGGACGTACCGGTAGAGCGACATGGTGGTGGTACCGAACCGTTCCGCGACCTTGCGCATCGACAGCGAGGCAAGCCCTTCGGCGTCCGCGACCTCGACGGCCGCCGCGACGATCCGGCCGAGGCTCAACCCGGGCCGCTCCGGCTCGGACGTTCCCCACAGCAGTTCGATCGCGCGCTCCGGATCCGGCTGCGTGTCGTCTTTCGCCACCGCTACTCCCTTGACGCTCTTCACTCGCTCGTGTTTAGCTGATAAACCTCAGTATATCCCATATACTTCCCGCAGGAGCGCTTCAGCATGCCCGAAATCAGGTTCTTCGTATCCCCGGACGGCAGAGACGACTGGCCCGGCACCGCCGAACAGCCGTTCGTCAGCCCGAAAGCCGCGCAGGTGGCCATCCGTGCCGCGACGGCCGCCATGACCGGCGACGTCATCGTCTCTTTCGCGGCAGGCGTCCACCGCCTGGACGAACCCCTTGTCTTCACTGACACACAGGGTGATTCCGGGTCGAACGGCTTCCGCGTGATCCTCCAGGCACACGGTTACGGAACAGCCGACCAGGCCGAGGTCGAACTGAGCGGCGGCCGCGAGATCACCAGCTGGACGACGGGCGACGACGGCGTCTGGACCGCGCCGATCGGCGACCTGGCGCCACGACAGCTCACCGTCGACGGCAAACCCGCGGCACGAGCGGCCCGCACGGACGGACTCCCGGGAAACGTGACGAAAACAGCGACAGGTTACGTCACGGACGGCACGGAGCCTCAGGCGTGGCCGGACCCCTCCGGGCTGGAGTTCGTGTATCCGGGCGTCTACCCGTGGTCCGAAGCCCGGCTCGCGGTCGCGTCGATCTCCGGTGACGCCTCCTCGACCGCGATCACCATGGCTCAGCCCGCTTTCGACCATGCCAAATCCCTCTACGACGCCAAGTGGTACGGCGCCGGTGGCGACGGCTCCTGGGACGGCCTCGCCGCACCGTCCACGCTCGAGAACAACGTGGCTTTCCTGACCGAACCGGGAACATTCGCCGTCAGCCGCATCGACACAGGCGAGCACGTCCTGCATTACCGTCCTCGTCCCGGAGAGGAGATCGGCGAGACCAGCGTCGTCGCTCCGGTGCTCGAGACGCTCATCAGCGGACGAGGTGTGCACGACCTCGTGCTGCGCGGCTTCACCTTTACCGACGCGACCTGGTCCGGTCCTGCCCGCACCGGCGGCTACCTGCACTATCACGGCAACGCACGCTACGAGCGGGGTGACTTCCAGAAGATCGACCTCGGCGCGGACGTGGGCTATGTCCACGTGCCCGCCGAGCCGGTCCAGTTGCCCGCCAACGTCAGCCTCACGTCGGTCAGCCGGGTCTCCCTGGAGGACAACCATTTCACCCGGCTCGGCGCGGGAGGACTGCTGATCGAGGACGCCACCGACGTGCGGATCCGGGCGAACGTCTTCGACGAGATCTCGGGCAGCGGGATCGCCGTCCACATGAGCACCCGGGTCGCGGTCGAAGACAACCTCGTCCACCACATCGGCACCGAGTACCGCGGTTCGTCCGCCGTCCTCGTGGTCGAGTCGGCGGAGACCATCGTGGCACACAACGAGATCCACGACGTCCCGCACAACGGCATCGTGATCACCGGCGGTGAGCGCGCCAAGGGCACGCAGGTGATCTCGAACCTCGTCGAGCGCAGTTTGGGGAAGCTCATGGACGGCGGCGGGATCTACCTGTCGGCCCCACAGGGCTCGTCGTTCGCCGGTGGGGCGCTGGTCCGCGGCAACGTCATCCGCGACGTCCTCACCTCGTACAACTTCGGCCTCTACACCGACTACGGCGCGGCGTGGATCACCGTTCTCGGCAACATCGTCCACCGGGCCGACACCCCGATCGTGCTCCAGGTGGGACCGCCGATGGAGCACGTCGCCTTCGTCGGCAACTTCTGGGATGCCCTGCCCGACGGCTACGACACCCCACCCGAGACGGTGACCGTGGCCGGGAACACGGTGCTGCCCAAGGAGAGTTTCGACGAGGCCGTCCGGGCGGACCCGGCGGGCGCGGACATCCTCGCGCGGGCGGGCCGCCGCGGTCTGGAACGATGATCACCGCTCCTGCCGGGCACGAGTCCGGCAGGAGCCGCTCCGGCCACGATTCCCGAGGAGACCACGCGCGATGCCGACGCAGACCACGGAAGCCCCCGGGACCCGCCGACGTCTCGCGCGGATCGCGACCGAGGTGCTCGCTCCTTGGGTCTGGGTGCTCGGTCTCCCGCTGATCGTCGCCTGGATCTTGACCAGATCCGGGACGAAGGACCTCATCGGACCGCCCTCCCACCCGCGGGGGAAGGTGGCGGTGAGGCGTCGGTGCCGGTGGTCGTGA
>NZ_JBWKEC010000016.1:0-209102 GCF_056435645.1 Amycolatopsis sp. NPDC043889 | reverse complement strand
TGGACTGATATCCCCGATCGACTACGAAAACACCGCCACCAACCCCGAACAGCAAGCAGCATAGTGGAGTCCTCCACGCTACGGGGGGAAGCTCACTAGTGCCGTATCAAGCAACGTTGGTTAGGTAATCCGGGTGGCGGATTGTGGAGTTTACGGCGAAGTGGCGTTTGGGGTGGCAGTGGCGGTTGCGCCGGCGGAGGTAGTCGGCGATGGCGGCTTCCTGGACTGCGTGGCTGGGGTAGTCGCTGCCGTCGAGGGTGAAGTAGCGGATCGCGGTGAACTCGCACTCGATCCAGTTCAGCCAGGAGGCGTTGGTGGGTGTGCAGACCAGCTCGATGTCGTTGGCCGCGCACCAGGTCCTGACCTCGGCTTTAGCGCCGCGCCTTTCGCATACGCGTCTTTCACCAACGCGTCCAGTGTTTCTCCGGCGGCAGCGCGCGCGAGCGCTTCGCCGGCCGCGGCGCACATCTCGATCAGGCGTGTCCTCGGTCACAGATAGAGCCTTTGCGGGGTCGCGTCCGACGACCCGATCTTGGTCCATCCGCGGCTTGCGCAGTTGCCGTGACACGCCCGTCGCTGGCCGCTCACGGTGGCCCCACCTCGGGCTCACACACCAACAAAGCCCACCAACGGCACCCCTGAAATGACGGGAAAATCGTTGGTGGGCTTTGGTTTCTTACTGTGCGCCATCAGGGACTCGAACCCCGAACCCGCTGGTTAAGAGCGGCACTTGGGCGTGTCGGACGGTCCCGAGTAATGCCGGACAAGACCTTTTCGTCTGGTCGGAACGGCTTTAGCAGACCTCTTGGTGTCGACAAATGTCAACGAGTGTTGTCCTGTCCGTGCGCTCTCGGGCTCGCCTCGGGCTCGCGGGTGTCGGGTTCTGTCGTTGAATCCGTCGAGGTCAGGGTGCTTCGCCAGTCTAAGTCCCGCCTCTTCGTACGGTTGCGGGGGCGGAGCTCGGGCTCACCGCCGGTGTCCGTCGCGACTGGTCGGCTTACCTGGAAGACCGCGCCCTGCTCGTTGCGGGAGGCGACGAGCTGGAAGAACAGGTTCGCCGAGTCCTGGTCGAACGGGATGTAGCCGACTTCGTCGATGATGATCAGCTTGTAGTGTCGGATCGTCTTCAACTCAGCTTCGAGCCGGTTGGCCGGGTCGCTTTGGCCCCTAGCGGGTTCAGAGTCGGACATCGCGCCGGGAGGACGCGTCGAGTTTGCGGAGTACGTTGGCGACGTGGTCCTCGACGGTGCGCCGTGAGATGAACAGGGCTTGAGCGATCTCCCGGTTGGTGTGGCCGTTCGCCAGCAGACGTGCGACATCGTGTTCGCGCGGCGACAGCTGCGTGCCGTAGCTGCGGCGGCCACGGACGGAAGGTATGACAGTGCCGGTGCTGCGGATGTGGTGACGGCAGCGGGCAGCGTCGACGGTGGCGCCCAGGGCGTCGAACGTGACGGCCAGCTCACGGAACACCGCGGGATCGGCGCCGGTGCTGCGAGCGGCTCGGTCGGCGCACTGAGCGGCGCGGTAGCGCTGCCCGAGTTCCTGGTATCGCAGCTGCGCGTCACGGTAGTACTGCTCCGCGTCGTCGTGATCTCCCGCCGCGGCGGCAACCTGTGCCTGGCACACCGTGAGCGCAATCCGCGCCGAGGGCACGTCGATTCCGACCAGCTCCTCCTCGGCCTCCGCGACGAGCTGCCGCGCGGCACCGGTCTCGTCGTCGGCGAGATAGCACGCGACAGCCTGGGGGACTATCTCGGCGGTCCATGCCCAGGAGCCCTTCGCGCGGAGGAGGGCAAGCCCGCGCTCCGCGTGACCGCGAGCTGCGGCGTCGTCCCGGCTGAGCAGCATGGCGGCCATCCCTCCCGCCGCGGCCACCGCCACCGGGATCACCGCCGTCGGGTGAATGTCCAGGGTGGCGTGGAATGCGTGCTCGGCGGTCAGCCAGTCGCCGCGTGCGGCGGCCAGCCAGCCGATGACCAGGTTTAGTTCGTTCGCGATGTGTGGCAGATGGGCATAGGCATTGATCAGGGCTTGTACCCGCTCAGCCAGACCTGACCACTCGCCCGCGAGCCAATCCAGCCGGGCCGCGGTGGCTTCGGCCGTCGCCACCACATAATCGGCGCCCGCCCGTGAGGCCATCGCCAACCCGGTGTTCAGGAACGTTCGTCCCTGCCGGTCCCGGCCGGTCCACGAGCACGCGTCGGCCAGGTTGGCGTGGGCTCGGGCGAGGTGCCTGAGCTCAGTGGGGTCGTCGATGTCGTTGAGCGCGGGCAGCAGGGTGATCCGGTCCCAGACGACCGGGTCACCGACGATGAGCTGCCCCCCGAGCACCGTCGCCAGGACCGCTGTGCGCGCAGGGCGCTGCGGCAACTGGTCGAGCAGGTCCTCTACCCGCAGAAGCCAGGTCCGGTGGTCGGCTACGGTGGCGATGTCAAGGTATGGCACGGAGAGCAGGGCCATACCGGACGCGATGCGCTCGGGCTGGTCGCCGAGAAGCTCCAACGCATGGGTGATTTCGGCACAGCCGCGGTCCAGCATGGACTCGCGCACCAGCAGGGTGCCGAAGCACAGGCGCACCTCGCCGCGCACGTCGGCGGTCAATCTGGGGTCTGACTGCAGCGCCTCGAAGCGCATGATCACGTCAGCGTCAGGCAGCCCGGCCAGCGCGTAACCACAGAGTTTCGTGGCCAGCCGGTTCAAGTCCTCGGCGGGTACGTCGCGGTCGGAGACCACTCGGGAGAGCACGCCCACCGCGATGGACATGTCCTTCGCCTCGGCCGCGGCGTCCGCGGCGCTTTCGCTGTATCGCAACCACTCTTCCGGCATGCCGGCCTCGGCGCAGTGCCTGGCGAGCCGCGCGACCGGCCACCCGGCCACGTCGGCCAGCACGCGTACCGCGGCGCCGTGCAGCTCCCGCCGCCGCGGTCCCGGCAAGGCCGCGTACACCGCCCTCCGCGCCATGTCGTGCCGGAGACCGTACCGGTTCGGCGGGCCTTCCGACAGCACACCGGAGCGCACCAAGTTCACCACCGGCTGCACTCCGGTAGACCCCGCGACCGCGGCGAGGATCTCCGCCGGTGCCGCCTCGCCCACCACGGCCGCCGCCTCGGCGACCGCGCGCTCCGGTTCGATCAGCCGGTGCAGTCGTTCGAGCACCGACTCCGTCACCAGGACAGGCACATCGACGGCGGCCAGGACCCGACTCGCCGCCACCCCCTCGATCCGGGTGTCCACGAGCCGGTCACGCAGCGCACGGACCGTTTCCGCGACCATGAAAGGAATTCCGCCGGTCGCGTGCAGAACCGCGGTCGTGAACGACTCCGAAACGACGCCACCCGTCACGGCTTCGGTCAGTGCCCGTACGTCCGGCTCCTCGAAGGGGCGTAGTCCCAGATGCGCGGTGGCGACCTCGGACGGCGGGTGCACGACCGGCTCCAGCGGGGCATCACCGGGGAGATCCTCACGCCGATAGGTCATGACCAGGGACAGACCGGGCGGCGGATCGGCGAGCAGAAATCTCAGCACCTGACGGGTGTCTTCGTCCGCCCAGTGCACGTCTTCGACGACGAGCACGGCCTGCCCGAGCGCGCGCACCAGCGCGCAGACCGCACGGAACATCCGATGGCGCTCGGCCTCCGGGAGGTCCAGGGGTGGCGGTGCCGGAGGCAGGAGATCGGCGAGTTCCGGCAGGTGTCCGCGAAGTGCGCCGGTCACCGGATCGGGATGGCCCATCCTGTCCCCAGCTCGCCCGAGACAGTCGAGTAACGGGCCATAGGGGAAGGGTTCGTCCAGCGGCTGACAGGTACCGACGGCCATCCACAGATTCCTGCCGCGCACCGCCGTCGCGAGGGCGCCGATCAAGGCGGTCTTTCCGGTCCCCGCCTCGCCCTCCAGGAACGCCACCGCGGGCGGGCAGGTGACGACGTCCAACAGGGCGGCCAGTTCCGCGGTCCGGCCGACCATCGGCGTGGATCGTCCGCGCGTCGACACAGAACCCGTGCCGAACCTCGGCGGACGTGCCCTCTCTCCGTCCATTGTCACCTCGCGCTGGTCACACCGGTTCCAGGAGGCCGCAACGATACTTCGGACCGGCGCCACCACGTAACCCTGATCACGGTAATGCCGTACCCCTCCGGGGTCTCACCACGATTGTTTCCCCTCCGCCCGCGCCGAATGGTGAAGCGGTGCGCCAGGCGCACACGGGAAATGGAGGAGAGATGCAAAAGGCCCGGATGACGTTAGGTCTGTTCGGCATCGCGGCCGCACTGGTGGCGGTGAGCCCCGCCGCGTCGGCCGCGACACCCGAAAGCGACGTCGTGCAAGCCCGGCAACCCATTGCCGGTCGCTACATAGTGGTCCTCCGGGACGGCGCGCAGGCGGCCGCTCAGGGTGGGGCCGCCTCGTTGACCCAGCGCTACGGCGGTGCGGTGGTCGACACCTACGCGCTGACTCTGAACGGGTTCTCGGTCCGAGACCTGAGCGAGCGGCAGGCCCGGCGCCTGGCCGCCGACCCGGCGGTGCGGACGGTGCATCAGGACGGCGTCGCCCGTGCCGCCGGAGAGCAGCCGAACCCGCCGTCGTGGGGGCTGGACCAGATCGACCAGCGCACGAAGGTCTTGGACAAGAAGTACGTCTACCCCAACGCCGGCGAGGGGGTCACCGCGTATGTCGTCGACTCCGGCGTCGGTATTCGGCATACCGAATTCGAAGGCCGGGCCGCGCACGGCCGCGACTTCATCGACAACGACAACGACGCGAGCGACTGCTTCTGGCACGGCTCCCACGTAGCGGGCACCATCGCGGGCAAAACCGTCGGCGTTGCCAAGAAGGCCAAGGTGGTCGCGGTTCGCTCGCTGGGCTGTGGCGGTTCCGGACCGGACTCGGCGACCGTCAGCGGACTGGAATGGGTGGCCGCCAACGGGGTCAAACCGGCCGTGGTCAACCTGAGCCTGGTCATGGACACCGTGGGCGTCGGAGACGCCCAAGTGAAAGCGTTAGTGGACAAGGGTTTTGTGGTTGCGGTAGCCGCGGGCAACAACGGCCAGGACGCTTGTACGGCCAGCCCTGGCCGTACCCCCGAAGCGTTGACCGTCGGCTGGATCAACCAGGGCGGCGGCCGTAGCGGGAACTACGGGAAGTGCGTCGACCTGTTCGCCCCGGGCGGCAACATCTATTCCACCGACCACACCGGCGGCTTCCGTACCGGCAGCGGCACCTCGATGGCCTCGCCACACGGTGCGGGTGCGGCGGCGCTGTACCTAGCCGCGAATCCCGGCGCGACACCGCAGCAAGTACGCGACGCGCTCGTCCGCAACGCCACACCGGGGCTGGTGACCGATCCCGGCGCCGGCTCGCCGGACGCGTTGCTCTACACCGGATTCATCGGCGGCGGCACGCCGCCCAAGTGCGGTGTCAAGTCCAATGACGAGGATGTGTCCATCCCCGACGACGGGACGACCGTGGGCAGCGCCGTGACCCAGAGCGGTTGCGACGGCAACGTTTCAGCGGAACTGGCCGTACGGGCGGACATCGACCATACCTACTCGGCGGATCTGGCGATCGACCTGATCGGACCGAGCGGGGCCACGTGGCCCCTCAAACGAGCGGGGGGAATCGGCGACGCCGGCGGTGTGCACCAGACCTTCACCGTGAACGCCTCCGGCGAGAACGCCAACGGCACCTGGAAGCTTCAAGTGCGCGACATCCACCGCTTCGACACCGGCACCCTGACCGGCTGGTCGGTCACGTTCTGATCCGGAACGCCCCCTGCGAACCAAGGAGCACGATGAGAACAGCACGTCTGGTCACAGCCGCCGTCATGGCACTGGCCGTGATCACTCTGCCCGCCATCGGGACGGCGAACGCAGAACACCCCGCCACCGCCGCGACACCCACCGATCAGCTGCGGCCCCCGGACATGGGAGCCCGGGTGGTCAACGGGCAACGCACGACCGTGCGGGAGAACCCTTACATCATCGCGGGCCTGCGAGCGGGTGGCGGCGGCCCACAGGGTCAGTCCTGCACCGCTTCCGTCGTCGGCAAACGCAAGATCATCACCGCGGCGCATTGCATGATCGACGTCGGCGGTGCGAAGAGCTACCTCTACGGCGACGACGACCTGAACACCCCAGGCGACGAAACCTTCCGCACCCCTGTCGCCTCCTACAAAGTGCACCCCCGCTACACCGGCCCGAACTCCTGGCAGACCGGCTACGACGTCGCGGTGATCACCACCGAGACCGACCTTCCCGTCCCGGAGAACCAGTGGGCCAAGGTGGCCGGGTCGGGTGACGCCGAGCTGACCGCACCGGGGAAGTCGGGCACCGCGGTCGGCTACGGACGCACCTCGGCCGGCGGTGGATCCGGCACGCTGTACAAGACCACGATGCCGGTCAACGACGCGAACGCCTGCCAGGTGTTCAACGTGCGGGTGAACCCTGACCTCATGGTGTGCGTCGGGTACAACGACGGGCGCACCGCGACCTGCTCCGGCGACAGCGGCGGGCCGTTCATCGTGGACGGCGTGATCGTCGGCGTCGTCTCGTGGGGCTCAAGCGGATGCGACCGCTACAGCATCATGGCCCGGCTCACCAACGAGATGGGCGACTGGGCCCGCGGCGAGATCGGCGGCACTCAGCCCGGTGACGGGAAGTTCGGCGTCTCCCTCAGCCCGGCGGCGGGCAAAACCGAGCCCGGCAAGTACATCTCGACCTCCGTCGTGACCAAGGCCGGCGACGCGGGACCCGAAAAGGTCGACTTGGCCGCCACCGGCCTGCCCGCCGGCGCGACGGCCACGTTCCAGCCCGGCGCGTCCCTTAACTCCGGCGACGTCGCCAAACTCACCGTGGAGACCGCGGCGAGCACTCCAAAAGGCACACACCGGATCACCGTCACGGCGAAAGGCTCGTCCGGCACCAAGTCCGCCGACTACACTCTGACCGTCGGTGACGGTGGTACCACGGAAGGTCCCAAGCCGACTGTCTCTCCCGGTGCGGGAACGGTGACATCCGGCTCGTTCGTCAATGCGACCGTCACCGTCGCCGGAGGAACGGGCAACAGCACCCTCACCGCGACAGGCCTTACGCTGAACCCGATGTTCCAGCCAGCCACTGTCGCCCCGGGCGGTACATCACGCATGTCCATCGCCGCCCCGTTCCAGCGCGGCACCTACAAGATCATCATCACCGCCACCGACAGCACCGGGAAAACCGGTACCGCCGAATACAGTCTCACCGTCCAATGAGCTGACCCTGTGGAGCCCATGACCACCATACGGTCACGGGCTCCACGGCCCCGGTAAGTGACGGTCCCTCGGTGCGAACAGGGTGCCGACGGCCGATCGGTCGACACGGGCAGACGCGAGCAGGACCTGGTCATACCTGGCCCGACCGGTTTGACCGGCATCCGGGTAGGCCATCGGCATTCGAGGGACGGCCGTCGTCAGCTCGATAAGTAATCTCTTAGCCGATTTCGGTGATTTGGGCCGGTGCGGGGACGCACTGGCCGCGATCGAGGAAGGCCAGGCTGTCGCTGGCCGCGGGCGTGTGCCCTGCTTGGCTCATAGCGCTAGGGAAATGAGGCAGCAGCCTAGGCAAGAAGGCCGAGAAATGAAAGGGTTGGGCAGGTACGGCCTCATCCGGACCCGCCCAAGATCAAAGCCCACCGGCAAGATCCTCTTTGCGGAGAAATCCTGGAGGTGGGCTTTGGTTTCTTACTGTGCGACATCAGGGACTCGAACCCCGAACCCGCTGGTTAAGGGGCGGCACCTGGGCGTGTCGGATGGTGTCGAGTGATGTCGAACAAGACCTTTTCGTCTGGTCGCGAGGCATCCGCTGTGACGGGGTGTGTCGCCTGGTGTCGGACTGTTTCGGGCCTCTCGGGCTCGTCTCGGGCTCGCGGATACCGGACCCTGCCGACTGGTCCAGCCGTCTTGAAGGGCTGCGTTGTCGGGTGGTGTGGACGATGACGGTGGGGAGCGGCGCGATCCGGTTGTGTCGTCGGTGAGCACCATGGTGGGGATCGTGGTCGGGCTGACGTTCCTGTTCGGGTTCGGGTGCGCCACGAGGCGCTGTTGTTGCGGATGGAGGTGGAAGACCGTCCATCGCTCCGTCGTCGTAGCGACGGGGTGAAGCTGGAGGCAGCCTGACCCAGGGGTCGCTGGGTTGGGCGGGAGCAGCCTCGACAAAGTCGCGTCGGCCGGGTACTGCCGGACGGGTCGGGCGTGGAGGAGCTGGCGCTCGACATCACCTCGGGACCAACCCCGCTCGCGCGGGGACGACGAAGGCGCCGGTTCCCGGAACGCGACGACGCGGGGACCAACCCCGCTCGCGCGGGGACGACGCGCAGAACCCGCCCGCCGTCCAGTCCACGCAGGGACCAACCCCGCTCGCGCAGTGACGACCGGCACCCTCTGCTGGTGAAGTTCGCTTACGCGGGACCAACCCCGCTTGCGCGGGTGCCGCACGGTGGCAAAGGTCGACTCGATCGGGTTCGTGATGCGCAGGTGGATCCAGTGCTCGGCAGGGTAGCCATAGAACGCCAGTAGCTCCTCAACGTCATCGGTGATCTTGGCGACGGCCTTGGGGAACTTGGCGCCGTAGGCGGCGTCGAACGCCTTCACCGCATCGAGGGCGAGGCGGCGGTCTTCGGCGTTCCAAGATCTCGGCGAGGACCTTCTTCACCCCGGGACGCGCGGACTTGGGCAATGCCGTGAGGACGTTGGCGATCTTGTGGAACCAGCACCGCTGTTCCCACGTCTCGGGGGAAACCTCACGCAGCGTGCTCCAGAACCCGAGCGTTCCGGGTTCCTTGCGGCCGTCAGTGTGCATCCCGATCATCACCAGCGGGCTCAGCTTCTGTTCCTCCAGGCGGATGTTGACGTGGATCCCGTCCGCCCACAGATACACGAAGTCCACAGTGGACAGGTTGCGCTCGCAGAACGCGCGCTGCTCGGACATCCACTGCTCGGTCAGCTTCGTGACCACCGGTCCCGACAGACCTTTCGTCGAGCCAAGGAACTGCCTCAGCGGGCACGAAGTCCTCCGAGGACAAGCCGTGCGGGTAGAGCAAGAGCAACACTCTCTGGCTGACCTACCTCACACCGTACGGACACCTCGCCGATCGCCGCATTGCTCGGTGCATCGGCTACCGCCGCCGGGATCCGAATACCTGAGCTCTGGTCGTTGTCACTACGTCGATTTACGTACTCGGATGGAGACCGCATGCGGATGTGAGTAGCCGAGGAGGGACATACTTTCGACGAGGTAGTGGTTCCTTTCCCGTCGAGCGGAGAAGCACGTGCGACACAATGGCATTTACCTTGCCGTTTCGGGCGCCTATGTCTGGATAGCCATGGTGGCTTTCGGAGGTATCGCGGTCGAAACCATAGTCATCTATCCGAACGTCTTCCACGACGCCCCAGCGTCCTTGGCCAAGTCAATGGAATTCTTCGTGGTCACCGGACCGGCCGACTTCTTCCCTCCGATGGGCGCGGCCACCGTGGTGGCGGCCGTGGTCACCCTGCTGCTATTTCGCCGGTCACGGCAGGCGAGGTGGTGGATCACCGGGAGCCTCGCGACCCTGGTGGTCGGCGAATTTCTGTTCTCTGTGTTCTATTTCTGGCCACGTAACGACATCATGTTCGAGGAGGGGCTCGCTGTGCATTCCGTGGAGTTCCTCCGTCAGACGGCGGTCGAGTTCGAGACCGGTCACTGGTTCCGGCTCACGTTCAGCGCGGTCACCGCGACGCTGGCCTTCATCGGTTTCCTGCGCTACCACCAGGCGCGCTCGCTTTGCGGAGGTCAGGCGTGAAGGGCAGGGATCTTCCCTCACTCGGCATCTCCCTGCCGGGAATCCTCGGCCTCGCCGCTCTCGGCGTACCCAGGGTGGTCGCGCACGACCTCGGCCTGGTGGGGCCGGTGGGCAACGCGCTGCTGGTGTTCGTGCCGCTCGCCATCTGGCTCGCGATCGTGCTGTGGCGCCGGGTGCCGAATCCGTTCCTCACCTTACTCATGGTGGGCTTGGTCCACGGTGTCCTGCTCGGCATCACCCACCAGTTGTTGTGGACCGAGGCATTCCCCGGTGGGCCACCGAGTCTTGGCGGCAACCTGACCGGCACACTGCCGCCGTCCACGGAGGCAGTGGTGCTGCGGATCTTCGCGTTCGGCAGCAGTCTGTTCACCGGGATGCTCACCGGCGCGGCGAGCGGTGCCGTCGGATGGCTGTTGGCCAAGATGGTTTCGGGACTACGCCAACGGAAGTGAACCGGAAGGGGCAGGATCGTGGCCATCGGACAGTCCACAGGGGAGGCTGGCCCCGACGGCAGACGGCGGTTCCTCGTCGATCTCGGTCTCGGCATACTCGTGCTGGTCGCGGTCGGCACGGCTATCGCCGCGAACGTGGGCGGCCCGTCCTCGCCGGGTCTCGCCGCCTATTTGTTCGGAGCGTTGTTCGGCTCGTTGATGATGGTGCGTCGACGCTGGCCGGTCGCGACGCTGCTCGTCACGGCAGTCGCTCTGCTGGGCTACTACATGCTGTCCTACCCGCCGATCGGTCTCGCCGTGCCGGTGGCCGCGGCACTGTTCTCGGCCACCGAGTACGGCCGGCTGTACTGGGCCGTCGGCACTGCCGCGGGGTTGCTGGCCATCTCCACTGGGATGCGGGTCGGCCAGGGTGACGACCTCGGTTTCGTGCTCGGCCTGGAGGTGCCGACGTCGGCCGCGCTGATGGCGACGGTCATCGCGCTGGGCGACAGTCTTCGTTCCCGGCGTGGCTGGCGGGCCGAACTGGTCAAACAAGCCCAGGCCGCCCAGATGGAGCGAGAGCGTGAGGCGGCGGCCCGGGTCGAGCAAGAGCGCGTGCGGATCGCGCGGGACCTGCACGATCTCATGGCGCATACGGTATCGGTGATCTCACTGCACACCGACGTGGCGAGGGAGACTTTGGCCGACGACCCCGAGACGGCGAGACGTTCGCTCGCGGCGGCTCGGGCGGCGTGCCGGAACGTGGGCGAGGAGCTGCGGGCGACGCTGCACGCCCTGCGCGAACCCGAGGGAGCCCACGAATCCCCGGTGCCCGGGCTCGACCGGTTGGACGTTCTCGTCGGCACCGCCACCGACGCCGGACTTGAGGTACGGGTGCGCACCATCGGTACACCGGTCTCGCTGCCCGCGATCGCGGACGTGACCGCCTACCGGTTGATCCAGGAGGCGCTGAGCAATGTGCTGAGGCACGCCGATGCCAGTACCGTGCTCATCGAACTGGACTACGACAACGACTCCGTGGGAATCAGCGTGACCGACAACGGCCGCGGCAGCGAAGCGCCCGCTGACACCTCCACGGGCTGGGGTATCGCCGGCATGCGCGAGCGGCTGGTCCTGCTCGGCGGCGACTTGGACGTCCGATCCCGACCCGGCGAATCGTTCGTGGTCCAGGCCCGGATCCCCGTGCGAGGACGCGCGTGATCCGCGTGGTGCTCGTGGACGACCAGCCGCTGGTCCGGGAGGGGCTCCGGTCTCTGCTGGAACGTGCCGACGACATCACCGTCGTCGGAGAAGCGGGCGACGCCGCCGCAGGCATCGTGCTCATCGCGCGGGAGCGTCCGGATGTCGTGCTGATGGACATCCGGATGCCGGCCGAAGACGGCATCGCGGCGACCCGCCGGATCGTCGCGGACCCGGAGCTGCGGCAGGTGCAGGTCGTCGTGCTCACCACTTTCGACACCGACGAGCACATCCTCGACGCGATCAGGGCGGGCGCGGCCGGGTTCCTGCTGAAGGACACAAGCCCGGACGACCTGCGCGGAGCCGTGCGGATCGTCGCCCGCGGCGACGCCTTGCTCTCACCTTCCGTGACACGCCGGGTCATGCGGGCCGCGGCGGCGAGCCCGCGCAGAGGCTCGGCCGAGCGGCTCGACAGGCTCACCGCACGGGAACGCGAGGTCCTCGCCAAGGTCGGGGCTGGCCAGTCGAACGCCGAGATCGGGCGAAGCCTGCACATGAGCCCGGCCACCGCGCGTACCCACGTCGGCCGCCTGCTCGGCAAGCTCGGCGCCCGCGATCGCGCGCGGCTCGTCGCGATCGCCTACGAGACCGGGCTGATCACCCCAGGAGCACACTGAGCCCACTCGCGATCACGATGCTCGGCGCGGTTCCCGTCGCCATTGACGTCATGGGGAAGAAGCCGCCGGAGGTGGCTGGGGTGGCGCGTTCGATGTCGTCGCGGACGAAGCCGTCGGTGCCGAGGCCTTCGGCGAGCGCGGTGCCTGTGGCGGCGACCGCGCCGCACTGGTCGTGGCCGAGGACCACGACCAGTGGGCACTTGAGCACGCTGAGGGTGTACTCGATGCTGCCCCGTTCTTCTGAGCCGGTGGCGTACCGGGCCCACGCCGATGGCGTCTTCGAGGAAGAGGCCGGGTGTGCTCGACGTCGATCGTGCCGCCCATCGCCTCGGTGAAACCCGAGGCGACGCTCAGCCCGAGTCCGATGCCGGTACTCGAGTCCCGATGATTCCTTGCTGCCGCAACAGGTCGTAGGCCTTGTTCACGGTGTGGAAGTTGATCCCGAAATCGGCGGCGAGTTGCCGTGTCGAAGGCAGGGCGTCGCCTGCCTTCGCTTCACCGCGGGCTATCGCCTCGACGACCCCTGTCCCGGATCTGCTGATGGATCGGCACATCGCTGTCGAGGTTCATCGTCAGCCGTACACCACTTAGTCTATCTGCTATACATCTAATAGAACAAATAGTACTGGAGGGTGTCATGGCTCAGGTGATGATTCAGGGCCGCGAGCTCAGCGTCCGGCTGACCTCATGGGAGCGGTTGATCAGCCGGCGGAGCGAGGTGCGGGTCCCGTTGACGGCGATCCGACACGTCCTGCTCCTCAGGCGGCCGTTGTGGGCGGTCAACGGAACCCGTAGGGGAGTGGAGGTGACCGGTGTGCAGAAGGTCGGCGTCTGGTCTGGCAGGCGGCTCGTGTCGATACAGAAGGGACTGCCCGCACCGCGGGTGGAGGTCGAAGGCGATCCCCGGTTCCGTGAGCTGATTCTCAGCACGTCCGACGCGGCTGAACTCGTTCAGCGGTTGGGCGCCGAGGTGAAGGCATGACCGAGGCCGCGATCCGCGTAACCCACCTGACGAAGCGATTCGGGCCGGTCACGGCCGTCGACGACCTGAGTTTCGTGGTGGAAGCCGGTTGTGTGACCGGCTTCCTGGGGCCGAACGGTGCGGGTAAGACCACCACGATGCGGATGATCCTCGGCTTGGTGACGCCGACCTCCGGCACGGCGACCATCGGCGGTGCGCGCTATCGGGAACTTCCGCGTCCGGCCGGGACGGTCGGCGCCCTGCTCGACCGCTCGGGTTTCCATCCCGCTCGTACCGGCCGCGACCACTTGCGGGTGTACGCGCGGATGGGCGGCTACCCGGATTCCCGGGTTGTGGAAGTCCTCGAACGCACCGGTGCGGCGTCGTACGCCGATCGGAAGACCCGTGGCCTATCGACCGGAATGCGGCAACGGCTCAGCCTGGCCACCGCCCTGCTTGGTGATCCGCGGGTCCTGCTGCTCGACGAACCCGGCAACGGGCTGGATCCCGAGGGCATCGCCTGGCTGCGGCGGTTCGTTCGCGAGTTCGCCGCACAAGGTGGAGCCGCGCTGGTGTCCAGTCACCTGCTGGGCGAGATCGAGCAGATGGCGGACCGGGTCGTCGTGATCCGTGACGGCGCGTTGGCGTTCTCCGGTGAGATGGCCGACCTCGCCCAAGGCCGGCGGCAGGGCGTGCTGGTCAGGACGCCGGACCTGGACCGGCTCACGGTCGCGTTGACCGCCGAAATGGTTACCGGGCAAGGATTTCACTGTGTGCCGGTAGGGGACGGGGTTGCGCGGATCGAGGGCTTGTCCACGGCACGCATCGCCGATATCGCCCTCCGGCATGGTGTCGCGCTCAACGAGCTCACACCTCAGCGGATCAACCTGGAAGAAGTGTTCCTTTCCTTGACCACGAAAGAATCCGGAGGTCTCCGGTGATGGTGCGCTCTTTGCTCTCGGCCGAAGTCCGTCGCCTGCTCACAACGAAGTTCTGGCTGTGGGGGCTGGTCGCCGCGGTGGTAAGTGGTGGCTTCATCGCTCTGCTTGCACTCGTCGGGCCGGAGAACTTTCAGCCTCCGATGCCGGGCCTCACGACCGAGGACGGCACTCGGCTGCTGCTGGGGATGCTCGGGATTCTGGCCTTCGTGCCCGCGTTGCTGGGCACCAGCGCCGTGACCGCCGAGTACCGGCACCAGACGATCACCTCCACCTACCTCTTCGCGCCGAGGCGATGGAGCGTGCTGGCAGCGAAGCTGGTCGTCCATGCGATCGCAGGGTTGGTCTACGCGCTCCTCGTGGTTCTGTGTGCGGGAGCCGGACTGTTCGCCGTCGCGGTCCTTCGCGATGTGGAACTCGGCCTGCCTGCCGGGGAAATCGTCGTCACGCTGCTCCGCGTCGCGGTAGCGATGACGGTGTACACCGTTCTCGGTGTCGCCTTCGGAGCGCTGCTCCGCAATCAAGTGGCCGCGCTGGTCGTCGTCGGGGCCTACTTCTATCTCGGCGAGTTCGCGCTACTGCTGATTCCCGGCGTCAACGCCGTCTACCCCTACCTGCCCGGCGGTGCCTCCGCCGCGCTGACCGGCTTCACCTACCTCGCCGAGGCCACCGCGAGCCAGACCGGGGGCGCCGCGGCAGTACTGCTGTCAGCGCCGGCCGCGGCGCTCGTGCTTCTCGGTTACGCCGTCGTCGCGGCTGTGATTGCCGTCGCCGTGCCCCTGCGCAGGGACGTCACGTGAACCGGCGAGAGGGCGAAGCCGGTCACAGCATCGTGACGTAGGGTGCTCGAATTGTCCCCGCCGGTCTAGCTGCCCAGGCTATCGGCGGTGAGGGTTCTCCTCATGTGCTTGACAGTGACTGAACGAGTGTTCAATACTCTGATCATGCGTTCAGTGTCTGATCTGACCGCCCGGGCTCGGATCCGGGATGCGGCCTTGGCGAGGTTCGGTGCCGACGGTGTACCGGGGACGTCGGTGCGCGCTGTCGCCGCCGACGCCGGCGTGTCGCCGGGGCTGGTGCTGCATCACTTCGGCTCGAAGGAGGGATTGCGGCAGGCATGTGACGATCACGTGCTCGAAGCCATCCGCTCCGGAGGAGACGACGGCATCACTGCTCTGGCGGAGGCTTTGCGGGCCGCCACTCCAGTGCGGCGTTATCTCGCGCGGGCGTTCCTGGACGGTACGAGTGCCGCGTCCGCCCTGTTCGACGAGATCGTGGAGCACACCGAGGAGTGGCTCGCTGAAGGAGAGCGCGAAGGCTGGGTGCGCGCCGCGGCGGACAAGCGGGCGCGCGCGGTCGTCTATGTGTCGTGGCTGTTGGCACCGTTGGTGCTCGGGGATCACGTGGGGCGCTTGCTCGACGGCGATGCCGCGGAGACCGTGACGGCGGTACGCGGCGCCCGGGCCGGTTTGGAGATGCTCACCGACGGCCTGTTCGCCGATGACCGCTGGCTGAAGGCCTACTCGGCCATCGGAGAGCAGGAGGCGGGACGATGAGGGTGTTGCTCGTCACCCATGGCACCCGTGGCGACGTCCAGCCGATGCTGGCGCTCGCGGTGGCCCTGCGGGAGCGAGGGCATGAAGCGGTGCTGGCCGCGCCAGGATCGTTCGGGGACGCCGCGGCGGAGCACGGGATCGAGTTCGCGCCGCTGGACGAGGGGCCGAACCGGTTGATGGACGACCCGGTGGTGAAGGAGGCAATGGAGAACGGCTACCGGGGTCTACGAGGCAAGATCACCGCCGTGCGGACGGCGCAACGCCTCAAGCCGTGGATGGTGGCGGTCCTGCATGACGTCGGCGTGGCGGCGAAGGCGTCCCGCGCGGACGTCGTCGTGCACACGACCGGGGTGGCGGCCCAGCATGCCGCCGAGATGCTCGGCGTCCCGTCGGTGGTCGTCGCCCTGCAACCCGGCTGGGTTCCCACCTCCGAATTCCCCTGCCCGATGGTGCCGTTGCCGCGGCTGCCGAAGGTCCTCAATCGTGCCAGCTACCTCGCGGTGTCCGCGATCCTGCGCACGTACGCGGGGATCACCACCACCTGGCGCACCACCGAACTCGGGCTCCCGCGTCGCCGGGGGAGCCACGACCTGTTCCACGACAAGGAAGGCCGCGACCGGCCGGTGCTGCAGGCATTCAGCCGGCATGTGACAGCCGCCGCCGGCGATTGGCCGGATTCGGTGCGCACCACCGGCTTCTGGTATCTCCTCGCCGCGCCGACGTGGTCGCCACCCGCGCGCTTGCAGGAGTTTCTCGACGCTGGGACGGCTCCTGTCTACATCGGATTCGGCAGCATGGCGGGCCGAGACGCGCGGCGCACGCGGGAAGTGGTCGAGAACGCTGTCCGGCAGGCCGGGGTTCGCGCGGTGGTCGCGACCGGCTGGGGCGGGATCGATGGAGACGTCGGCGACGATGACGTCCTGGTGATCGAGCACGCGCCACACGATTGGCTGTTCCCGCGGGTGAGCGCGGTCGTGCATCACGGTGGCGGCGGCACCACCGGCGCCGCTCTCGCGGCGGGCAGGCCGCAGGTGGTGTGCCCGTTCGTCGCCGACCAGCCGTACTGGGCGCGCTGCATGCACGCCGCCGGCGTCGCTCCGCCGCCGATCCGGCAGCAGCACCTCACCTCCGATCGGCTCGCCGCGGCGCTGCGGCAAGCCACCGGTGATGCCGGGATGCGAGAGCGAGCCGAACTCCTGGGGCGGGAGATCCGGGAGGAGAACGGTTTGGAAGCCGCGGTCAGCGCCATCGAGCGCGTCACTTGACGGACGAGAAGGAAGTCCATGGAAGTCACCGCGGAATCCACGGTGAACGGGCCTGGGTGAAGAGCAAGTCGCTTGTGCCGCCAGATCACCGTCAGGTTCGGCAGGCTCTGGGAGCGGGCCGGGCAAGGGCACGGGTAGCGGTCCTTGGCTTTCAGTTCGTCAAGAATACGTAAGCGTGGGTATGGTGTCCGCGTCGAGGCGCAGCCTCGTGGTGTGCCGGGAAGACTGGTCGGCGAGCCGAGCCGAACCGCACCCGGAGTAGCCCATGAGCACTGTTCCCGCCACTGGATCGCGCACCTCGGCGTTCCATGTCTGAGAGCGCCACACCTGGAGCCCGCCTTTTCGACCGCGGGTCCTGGCCGGAGGCGCAGCGCGTCGCGGAGATCCTGCGCAAGGAGACCGTGGGTGGTGTTCTGCTCCTGGTCGGAGCCGTCGTCGCCTTGGTGTGGGCGAACACCCCTTGGTCAGGCGCATACGAGGCGTTGCGTGAGGTCCGGGTAGGGCCGGCGGCTCTGCATCTGGATCTCAGCTTGGCGACCTGGGCCGCGGATGGACTTCTCGCGATCTTCTTCTTCGTCGCGGGCCTGGAGGTCAAACGCGAGTTCGTCGCCGGGGATCTGCGCGATCCCCGGCGGGCCGCGGTCCCGGTCGCCGCCGCTGTCGGAGGCGTCGTCGTACCGGCTCTGATCTACATCGCGATCAATCTCGGTGACTCGGCCGCGCTGGGTGGCTGGGCGATCCCGACAGCCACGGACATCGCGTTCGCCTTGGCCGTCTTGGCGGTGATCGGGCACCACTTGCCGTCCGCGCTGCGAACCTTCTTGCTCACGTTGGCTGTCGTCGACGACCTGATCGCCATCGTGATCATCGCTGTTTTCTACACCCGTGAGCTCCTGGTCGGCCCGCTAGTGCTGGCCCTGCTTCCCTTGGCCGCGTTCGCCGTGCTGGTTCAGCGCCGGGTGCGATCTTGGTGGCTGCTGCTTCCGCTCGCGGCGACGACCTGGGCGCTGGTGCACGCTTCGGGAATTCACGCCACGGTCGCCGGCGTCCTGCTGGGGTTCGCGGTACCCGTGATCCGCAAGCACGGCGAAGGGCCAGGGCTCGCCGAGCATTTCGAGCACCGGTTCCGGCCGATCTCGGCCGCCGTGGTGGTCCCGGTATTCGCTTTCTTCGCCGCCGGTGTCACCGTGGGTGGACTTGGCGGCCTGGCCGATTCACTCCTCGACCCTGTGGCGCTGGGTATCGTCCTCGCGCTCTTGCTCGGCAAGACCGTCGGCATCACCGGGGCCACCTACCTCGTGTCCCGGTTCACCCGTGCGGAACTCCACGACGACCTCGCCTGGACCGACGTGATCGGGCTGGCCGCGCTGGGCGGCATCGGCTTCACCGTGTCCCTGCTCATCGGTGATCTCGCCTTCGGCGCAGGCAGCGAGAGTGACGAACATGCGAAGATCGCGATCTTGGTGGGCTCCCTGCTCGCCGGTCTCGTCGCCACGATCATCCTGCGCATTCGCAACCGGGTGCACCGCAGAATCTGTGCCGAAGAGTCGGTCGACTCCGACCACGACGGCATCCCGGACGTTCACCAGCATGAAGGTGAAACGCGCGGCTAGACGGCTTCACGTTCGGTCACGGTTGCTGCGCTTTGGACGGTGGTCTGTGTTCTCGGCTTGCAGGCCCCGGCGGATTGAGCCAGGAGCCAGTTCCGGGCGGTGACGGACTTTGGCTGAAGAAGCGAGTTGCCAGGGCACGCTGGTCACCATGACACCGGGCTGGAACAGGAGGCGTCCTTTCAGCCGCAGCGCGCTCTGGTTGTGCAGGACGTTCTCCCACCAATGGCCGACGACGTATTCGGGGATGAACACGGTGACCACGTCGCGCGGGTTGGTGGTGCGTATGCGTTTGACGTAGTCGAGGATCGGTTTGGTGATCTCGCGGTAGGGCGACTCGATGACCTTCAGCGGGATGGAGAAGGGCTGTTTGGCCCACCGGTCGAGGAGTTCGTTGGTTTCCTGGTTGTCGACGTTGACGGTGATCGCCTCGAGGACGTCAGGCCGGACCGCTTTGGCGTAGGCCAATGCCCGGCGGGTGGGCCGGTGCAATTTCGACACCAGGACGATCGCGTGATTACGCGACGGGAGAACGATCGGCTCATCCTCATCGGCGTCGTGGAGTTCATCCCCGATCCGTTGATAGTGACGGCGGATCGCGGTCATCAGCAGGTAGATCGCGGCCATGGCGGCCAGCGAGATCCACGCGCCCTGGGTGAACTTGGTGACGAGGATGACGACGAGGACCAGGGCGGTCATGGAGAAGCCGAAGGCGTTGATCGACTGGGAGCGGCGCATCCGGCGGCGCGCGACCGGGTCGGTTTCGGTGCGCAGCCGCCGGTTCCAGTGCCGGATCATCCCGCTCTGGCTGATCACGAACGACATGAACACGCCGACGATGTAAAGCTGGATCAGGCGGGTGACCTCGGCGTCGAAGGCCACGACGAGAAGGATCGCGGCCGCGGCGAGGAAGACGATGCCGTTGGAGAACACCAGCCGGTCGCCGCGGGTGTAGAGCTGCCGCGGCAGGAAGCGGTCCTGAGCGAGGATCGAGCCGAGCACGGGAAATCCGTTGAAGGCGGTGTTGGCCGCCAACACCAGGATCAGTCCGGTGAAGAAGATGACGAACCAGGTCGCCGGCGGGAAGCCCGCGAACACCGCGTTGCCGAGCTGGGCTACCAGTGTCTTCTGCTCGTAGCCTGCCGGGGCGCCGATCAGCTGATGCGCGGGGTCTTCCGCAACCTGCGCGCCGGTGAGCCGGGCGAGCATGATCAGCCCGAGGAACATGGTGATCGCGAGCACGCCCATCATCAGCAGCGTGGTCGCGGCGTTGCGCCCCTTCGGTTTGCGGAACGCGGGAACACCGTTGCTGATCGCCTCCACGCCGGTCAGCGCCGCGCTCCCCGAGGAGAACGCGCGCAGGATCAGGAAAGCGAACCCGAGACCGGCGAGATGTCCGCCCTCCTCGACCAGCGTGAAATCCGCGCTTTCGGCCCGTACCTCCTCGCCCAGGATGAAGACCCGCACCACCGCCCAGACGATCATGGCGAGGACGCCGAACACGAAAGCGTAGGTCGGGATGGCGAACGCGGTGCCCGATTCCCGCACACCCCGGAGGTTCATGGCGGTCAGCACCACGATGGCGCCGACGGCGAACTCGACCTTGTGTTCCCCGACGAAGGGCACGGCCGAGCCGATGTTGGCCGCCGCGGAGGCGATCGACACCGCCACGGTCAGCACGTAGTCGACGAGCAGGGCACTGCCGACGACCAAGCCCCAGCGCGGGCCGTGGTTGACGGTCGCGACTTCGTAGTCCCCGCCACCGGAGGTGTACGCGCGGACGTTCTGCCGGTAGGACGCGACCACCGAGATCATCACCACGGCGACCAGCACCGCGATCCAGGGGCTGAACACGAACGCCGACGCCCCCGCGACCGACAGCACCAGAAGGATCTCTTCGGGTGCGTAGGCAACGCTCGACATCGGGTCGGAGGCGAAGACGGGCAGCGCGATCCGTTTGGGCAGCAGGGTGTGCGACAGGCGGTCGCTGCGGAACGGCCTGCCGACGAGCAGGCGTTTGGCTATGGAGGCGAATGTGGGCATGGAGGGAGCGGCCTATGTTTCCGTGAGGGAGAGGGGACAGGGGGAAGACGAGGTGGTCGCCGGAGGCCACGCGTTGTCGCGTCGCGTGGAAGTCCCAGTAGCGCTGGTCGTTTCGGATCAGGCCGACAGCGGTCGTACCGCATTCGGCGACCCGCTGCCCGAGCTCGGACGATCGGGCAGGCCGTTGATCGAGCGTCCACGGGGCAAAGGCCGGTCCGCGATGATCGAGCAGTGCCCTCGGCCAAAGCTTCGCCGGCGGCTTCGGCGGTGACCACGGCTTGGTCGGCGCCGTGACGTCGAACCAGGGCAAGGTGGGGACTCTCCCGCACTTGGCCGGAATCCGCGCGGGTGAGCACCTGCCGGTCGGTGCCGTCCCCGAGGATCGACGGGACACCGAGTTCACCAGCCAGCCGTACCGCATCCGGGGCGACGTCTACGGCGAGGAGATCGACGGGTCTGGTGCCGTAGGCGAGCAGGTAACTCGCGGCGCTGGAGCCGGCCACGCCGAAGCCGACCACCAGTGTCTGACCACGCATACTCCAGGACCTCCGCGCGTGGACCCTAGTGACACGTGCCCGAATTGTCGGTGCGCGGCAACGCTTACTAACGCGGTCTTGACGGCTGAGTGGCCGAACCCCAGGTCGACCGTCAAGAAAACGCAAAAATTCCGGGTGCTGGCTGCATCGATCGCCTCAACAGGTGGCGCCCGGTCGAACAGCCTGTCCCGCCCCGCCCAAGAGCAGAACCGATCCCCGCTGGTCCATGTGTTCCTCCTCGATCCCAGTAACCTACATTTTGTAACCTACATGATGTAGCTAAGCTGGTGTGCAACGCGAGAGGAGGGCGATGACCACCACACCCACCCGCCTGTCCAAGCAGGCCCGGCGCGAGCAGTTGCTCGACGTGGCCCTGGCGATCGTGCGTGCTCACGGTGCCGACGGGTTGACGCTGCCCACCCTCGCCGAGGCGGCCGGGGTGAGCAGACCCATCGTGTACGACCACTTCGGTTCGCGCCCAGGACTGCTGCTCGCGCTCTATCGGAGACTCGACGAACGGCACCGGGCCGCCATCGCGCGGGCGCTGGAACAAGCCCCGCCGACCGCGGCGGACGTGGCCGGAGCCATCAGTGTCGCGTACTTCGCCTGCGCCACCGACATTCCGGAGTTCAACGCCGTTTCCTCGGCGTTGAAAGGCAATCCGGAAATGGAGGCAACCCAGCACGAGATGCACGACGGCTACATCGACCTGATGGCCGACGCACTGACGCCCTACTCCGGCCTGAACCGGGCGGCACTGCGACTGCACTGTGTCGGCGTACTCGGCGCCGCCGAGGCAATCGCCGCCGAACTGAACCGGGGCATCGCGACCGCCGCCGACGCCATCACGGCATTGACCGGCGTCATCCTCGGCCGTATCGAGCGAGCCGCCGGATAGCCGTACCGCAAGTCGAGCGAGAGCTGGGGCCCGGAAATCGCCGAATTCGCTGGTCGCGTCGGCTGACTGGCCGAGGCGGTGCTTCAGCGAGGTGACCTCACCGTCTGGGCGGCCGGTTTCGGTGTGCCCGAACTGGCCAGAGCCAGCGGGTTGCGCACCGACGCGCTCGGCTGGCTGCTCACGGACGAGACGCTGACCAGCGTCGACGACGGACGGACGCAAGGCCGGACGCGGCGGCGGCTCGTGCCAGACCATCCATGTCGAAGGCGACGAGGTCACGATGCAGTGCGTGATCACGATGGAACTCGATCGCGGCTCCGTGACCATGCAGTCGATCTGGACCAGAGGCACCAGCCCGCTTCTGGGACATCGGGACGCCGAACGAGCGTGTGCGCGCCGAGATCATCCACTGAGGTGAGGCAGCGTCAATCTCTCGGGCTTGGTGACCGAAGGGGTGATGCCCGGGAACCGACGTTCCCGGGCATCCGGTGCGGCCTCAGGCTTTCCGCTTGTCGAAGAGGGTCAGGCGTTCACTGAGGGACCACAGCTTCCGTACGTCGTCGGGATCGACGGCGGCGGCCGCGGCTTTCGCGGGTAGCCTGCCGTCGTAGTAGCCACCGTTGAGGACTTTGGCCGCCGGATCGGCCAGCCGGGCGACCGGTTCGGCCCCTTCGGTCACCGGACGGCCCCGGTAGCTGTATCCCGGCAGCATCCCGGTGGCGATGATGCCCGGGTGCACGCTGACGGCTTCCCGGACCTTCGGCCGGAACTCGGTCAGCGCGGTGGTCATCATGGTGAGGGCGAGTTTGGACTGCGCGTAGGCGGCGCCGCGGTTGTAGCGGCGCTTCCAGTTGAGGTCGTTCCAGTTGATCCGCCCGCCGCGGTGCAACGATGAGGACACGTTCACCACGCGGCTCACCTCGGAGCGGTCGAGCGCGTCCTCGAGCAGCCGGGTCAGCAGGTACGGGGCGAGATAGTTGACCTGGATGGTCCGTTCGTGGCCGTCCTTGGTGAGCACGCGCCCGTGCGGGCCGGTGATTCCGGCGTTGTTGACCAGGACGTCAAGGCGGGAATGGGTCTCGGTGACGGCGAGGGCGAGGTCGATCACCTGGCGCAGGTCGGTGAAGTCGGCGACGGCGGGCCGGATTTTTCGTGCGTCTACGCCGGATTTCACCAGCCGGTCGCACGATTCGTCGCTCTCCTCGCGGGTGCGGGCATGGGCGATCACCGTGCACCCTTGAGCGACGAGCAGCCGGGCGGTTTCGAAACCGATGCCGTCCGATGCGCCGGTGAGCAGGACTGTGGGGCTTTCGTTCATGGGTCCATCCACAAAGGATTCAGGGGCGCGTTCGATCGCGCCGGGGCCGGAAGGTCGACGGCCGGCCGGGGAATCGCCGGAATCGGGGGTATCGCCGACCGGCACCGGATGAGGTGGACGGTCGTCGTGGCGCACGCCCCACGCGTGCCCGCGAACGCCACCTCTGCCCATGGCTCCAGCCAAACGTGTCCGCCCCCCGGGAGCAAGAACGGCTGATCCGGTTTTACGGATTCCTTCTGTGAGGCCCTCAGGCGGGCGGGTGGCGGTCCAGCCAGTGCCGCAGCGCGCGCAGGTCGAACGCGAGGACGAGGAAGAGACCTATCAGGCCGGTGCTGAACGCCAGACCGGTCACCGGGCGCCCAACCGGAAGCGCAGACGGCAGACGACGGCGTCCGAGCGGCGGCGTAGTGCGCGGGCGAGCACGGCTCCGCGCTGGTTCTGCAGGATCCGCTGCCACCGGCGTTCTGGTTCGACTTCGGCGATCAGCACGAAGACGTGCCGGTCGCCGACGGTGTGGAGGTGTTCCACCAGTGGTTCGCCGAGGCGGTGGCGTTCGTCGTGGAGCTGGACCAGTGTCACTTCGGGATGCCATTTTTCCCAGGCTGTCACGAAGTCCCGTGCCGACTGTTCGTCGTCGGGGTGGGTGACGTGGACCGCCTGGACATGGTCGCCTAGTGAAAGTGCGGCGGCGAGGGCGTCATGGGTCAGTCGGGAAACGGTGTGGACGGGGACGATCACGAGTGAACGGTTCGGCCGAGGGGGAGCGGGGGTGACGCCGAGTTCGAGCCGGTCGCCGATGCGGCGGTAGCTGCGTTCGACCCATTCCATGACCGCCACCAGCAGCGGAAGCGTGATGACGATCAGCCAGCCGCCTTCGCCGAATTTCGTCGTCGTCACCACGATCGCGGCGGCTCCGGTGAGCAGCGCGCCGAAGCCGTTGAGCGCGGCCTTGGCACGCCAGCGGGGCGGGCGGGTTCGTCGCCAGTGCCGGACCATTCCGAGTTGGGAGAGCGTGAACCCGACGAACACGCCGATCGCGAACAACGGGACCAGGGTGTTCATGTCGCCGTCGGTGATGACGAGCAGGAGCGCGGCGGTGATGGCGAGGAAACCGACGCCGTGGCGATACACCTGACGTTCGGCGCGCAGGGCGAACACGTGCGGCAGCTTGTTGTGTTTCGCGAGCAACTGCGCCAGCACCGGCAGGCCACCGAAGGAGGTGTTCGCGGCCAAGGCGAGCAGGATCACGGTTGAGAACTGCACCAGGTAGAAGCCGAAGCCGTCGCCCAAGGACGCGGTGGTCACCTGCGAGAGCACGGTGACGCCGTCCGCCGGGTGGATGGCGAACTTCCCGATCAGCACGGCGATCCCGATGAGCATCACGCCGAGCAGGCCGCCCAGCGCGATCTCCGCACGCTGCGCGCGCCGAACCCGCGGCCTGCGGAACGACGGCACGGCGTTGGCGATCGCCTCGACCCCGGTCAGTGCGGCGCAACCGTTCGCGAAAGCCTTGAGCAGCAACAGAATCCCGACCGTCTGCAGATTCTGTGCGTGTTCCGGTGCGGCGATCTCCGCGGCCGGGCCGGAACGGATCAGGCCGGCGACGATCACGGTCAGGATCGCGCCGACGTAGATCACAGTGGGCACGACGAACACCCGGGCGCTTTCGGCGATGCCGCGCAGGTTCACGCCGGTGACCAAGGCCAGGACTCCGAGGCACAACCACAGTGTGTACGGCAGCAATCCGGGAAACGCCGACGTCAGCGCGGCGACCCCCGCCGCCACGGAGACCGCTACGTTGAGCACGTAGTCCACGATCAGGGACGCCGCGGCCACCAGGGAGGCCCGCCGCCCGAGATAGGTCCGGCTGACCCCGTAGGCGCCACCACCGTCGGGGAACGCGGCGATCACCTGACGGTAGGACAGCGTCAGCACACCCAGCAGTGCGGCGATCGCGAGCGTGACCGGCAGGGTGAAGCCCAGGCCTGCTCCGCCCGCGACGGCCAGCACGATCACGATGGCTTCGGGTCCGTAGGCGACCGACGCCATCGCGTCCAAGGACAGCGCGGCGAGCCCGCCGACGACGGAGAGCCGGTGCCGTTCGGAGCGGTCGGTACCGCTCTCGGGGCGGGTGAGAGTCGTGGTCACACCGTCAGCGTGCGGTCCTGCCACTCTTCGGTTCGAGGCCGTTGACAGGTTCTTGACACCGGACCAGGTGAACCCGACAGCAAACTGACGCGCCGGAGATCCGCGTCACCGGGTACTGAGCGAGTCGGCGATGTCGGCGACGACTTCGGGGTCCACGTGGTGTGGACGTAGTCGCGCAGGTCCAGCCGATACGGTGCGGGCGTTCCGAACGGCAGGTTTCGCGGGATCCGGGGCTGTCCACCGCATCGGCACGGTGTCCGCGGCGAGAACGACAAGGCCGGCCACCGATCGACGTCGGCGCCCGCCTCAGAGGCTGGTGATTCCGGCGCTCAGTGCCAAGGCCGTTGTTTCACCGCGTGAGGCGGGTGACCCGGACTTTCGTAGGAAACTGATCGAAGACTGCCACAGCGTGATCCCGCTGCTGACGAGGCTGCCGGAACGAGAGAAGGCAAGTCACGATGCGGTTCGTCAACGGCCTGATTTGCGTGGCGAGCCGACCATCTGACCGGGCCGGGAAGTGAGGGTCCTGCACGTCGGCGGGTTCCCGGATCGAGGCACACTAGACCAGATGGTGGACTGCGACGTGGCCCACTGCTCAGCGACGTGCTCTGCCCTGGGTTCATCGGCAATAGCTTGGCCGACGTGAACCCGATCCGGGACGTCCTGGGGTGTTCCGGCCGGCGCCGTCGTCGACGAAACCGTCGACGAGCCCACCCGAAGTCGGCGGAAAGCGTGACAACGCGGCCGTTTAAATTCCTAGGCCGAGACCACCCATGAGGCGCCAAGGCCTTCCCCCGTCAACGCCCCAATCCGGGCGAACCCTCTCCCATGGTCGAACCTCGGATTCACGCCGCGCCTCACACCGCCGCGGAGTCGGCCATAGATGACCTGCGGTTGGCGTGGGCAAGTGCTGGCAGTCCGTAGCGCGCGACTACGCCGACGAGTGACCGATGGCCGCGTAGCGCAGGGCTTGGGCCTGAGGTGATGCGGCGCGGCTAGCTGTTAGCGCTGCGCAGACGTGCCCGACTGAGGCGCTGATTGTCGGCCGGTGACGGACCAGGTGGCCGGGTGAACTCGGTGCGGGTCAGGCTGGGTGTCTGTTCAAGGGCGGTGGTGATCGCGGCCGCGAGAGCGCGGCCGTGATCGGGTGAGTCCGGGCCATCGGTTTCGGCGGGCTGGCGCGATGCACGAGCTGCTGGCCGACTTCGTCACTGTGCGCGGCGGCCAGTCGGCGGGCCCTGGTGCCGAGCGCGGGCAGGGCGGCGAGTACCGCGGCGGCTGTGGCATCGGCCTTGCACCTGGCCGAATGGATCGCCCGTGGACACTGAGTTCTCCGCCGCAGCCGGTGAACCGGCTGCGGCCATCACAGCGGTGGCCGGTACTTCCGGGTGAACCGGACGCCGTTGAAGGTGTGGGTGCAGCACGGGCATGCGGGTTCCAGGTCGTCGGCACCCAGTTCGGGGTTGACGGCCTGCAACCGGTTGCCGTCGTCCACGTAGAGGCCGCTGTAGTAACTGGCCTCGCCGATCCGCACGTAGTCGCGCCGTTCGTGCGGCCGCCGGGCGACCAGCCAATGGATCGGGTCGGTGGAGTCGAGCCGGGCGGCGGCCTCGTCGCGCACCTCGTCCCAGTCCGCGCCGATCTTGCCGAGCAGGAACCGGAACAACGGCGTGTAGTCCAGGCCCCGGCGTTCCCGCCCTCCCATGGAGCCGCGCGTCAGGTCGGAGACTCGTTCGGTTTTCGTGTTGCGTCGGTGCCGGTAGTCCCCACCGTGGTCGTGGTGGACGAACCTGGCCCGGGTGTTCACGCGACGGTACAGCGGCTCCTTCACCACACCAGCCTGCCACACGGTGCTCGTCGTCACCTGCTGCCGGAATTCAGGTCGGTGCCCCGGGTTTCGGCGCTGAGGAGCAGGGCGACGAGGGTGACGGCGATCGTGCCGACGAGGTACAGCACGACCGCCGTGGGGCCCTGTTTTTCGGCCAGCCACACGGCGATGAGGGGAGCGGGCGCGCCGGCGATGATCGAGGATCCCTGGAACACCAGGGAAGCACCGGCGAAACGGCGGCGGGTCGGGAAGAGTTCGGCGATCCAGGCGGCTTCCGGTCCGGCCAGGAGTCCGTGCAAGGCCGCGCCGACGCCGATGCCGAGATAAAGCAGAGGCAGATTGTCCGCTTGGACGACGGCGAAGAAGACCGGTGCCCACACCGCGAGGCCTGCCGCCGGGACCAGCATGGCGATACGCCGCCCGACGAGGTCCGACCAGTAGCCGCCGGCCAGCATCCCCGCGAACTGCAGCAGTGACCCGACGGCCACGGCGAGGAGGACGTCGGACTTGTCGTAGCCGAAGGTCTTCGTGGCGTACGCGACCACGAAGACGGTGTAGACGTAGAAGGCCACGTTCTCGCCCAGCCGCACGCCGAGACCACGGAGGACGGGACCGGGATGGGCGAGTGTCTCGAGGATGCTCGACCGCTCCCTGACGGCGTCCGCGGATGCCGTGGCCCGCGCCCGTGCTTCCTGGAACACCGGCGACTCGTCGATGCGCCGCCGGATCCAGAAGCCGATGACCAGAAGCGGGATCGCGAACAGGAAACCGACGCGCCACCCCCATTGGTCGAAGGCGTTTTCGGTGAGTACCAAGGCGATCCCGCCGACCACGGCCGTGGCCAGCACCGTGCCCAGAGGCGCTCCCGCCTGCGGCCACGCCGACCAGAAGCCTCGCCGCTTCGGGCTTCCGTACTCGCTGACCATCAGCACCGCCGCGCCGAACTCGCCGCCGAGGGCGAACCCCTGGATCAGCCTCAGCACGACGAGCGAGATCGTCGCCCCGATGCCGACCTGGGAGTAGGTGGGGAGCAGCCCGATCGCGGAGGTCGACAGACCGAGCAACAGGAAAGTGGTCACCAGCATGGGTTTGCGCCCGAGGCGATCGCCGAGATGCCCGAAGACGATGCCGCCGATCGGGCGCGCGACGAAGCCGAGCCCCTGTGTCGCCAGCGCGAGCAGCAGCTGGGCGAACCCGTCACCGCCGGGGAAGAACAGCGGCCCGAGCACGGTGGCCGCCAGGATTCCGTAGAGCGCGAAGTCGTACCACTCGAGCACCGCGCCGGCCGTACTACCCGCCAGCACTCGCCTGAACGCCGACCGGCTGACACTGACGGACCTCGAACCGGCCGTTTCGTGCGAGGCGGGCACGTTCGTCACTTTCGCTCCTCGTCGAGTCGGCCGGATCAGGCGCGGCGTCCGATATTCGGACACCATTGGTACGCTATTCGGACAGGTAGGAAGATAGACCGCGGTGGCGGGATCGCGCAAACAGTCGCAGGCCGGTCGCGTCGTCGAAGCGGCGATCGGTTCGGCCGGCGGCGCGATCCGGTCCGGCGTCGCCGATATCAGGTGTGCACCGCGATCTTCGTGGCGAAGTGCGGCATCACCACGGCGGTGCTGGTACCGCTGTACTCGGCCGGGCAGGTGACCCCGCTCGGCATCGCCGCGCTCCTGAGCGGTGCGCCCGCCGCGGGCACCTGCATCCATCTCTGCCGGCGAATCCTCCGTGAAGACCCCTGGACTTCACGGCCACTGGGCGGTGAGCTGTTCCACCGCCGCCTCGATGTTGACCGCACCGGCTCCGTAAGTGCGGATACTGGCTTTGACCCGCGGAGTCACGTCGTCCGGCATGCCGACGGCGACCACGATCGCGTCGGGCCGGGCGGCCAGGGCCTCGGCCAGCCGGGCCGTTTGCCAAGGGGTCCGGTAGGCGTCCCTGACCACCAGCACCACCGGGCCCGTCGACGGCAAGACCACCGGGTCGTCTTCGGTGGCGAGCACCGTCGAGTGGGCCGCACCGAGCTCGGCCAGCCGGTCGGCGAGGCTCCAGTGGGCTTCACCCAGCGCGTTGCCGCCGGCACGCAGTTCGACCACGAAGGCGGGCGAGGTCAAGGCGACCGGTCCGTCGACGCGCAGAGCGCGCCGCGCGGCTTCGAGCCCGAGAGCGCGGGAAGCGGCCAGAGCACGCAAAGCGGCCACTCGTGCGGCCGCGGTTTCCAGTGTCTCCAACGAAAGTGTGCCGTCGCGGACGGCTTCGGAGACCGACGCGCGGATGGCCGCGGAGAGCTCCGCACCTTCGGCCGGGCCGAGCAGCAGCAGATCGGATCCCGCCCGCAGGGCACGGACGGCCACCGCGCCGATGTCCTGGTTGCCTTGGCCTGCCTCGATGGCGATCGCGCTGGACAGCAGCACACCTTCGTAGCCCAGCTCTTCGCGGACAAGGTCGTGGAGCAGGCGGCGGCTCAGCGTCGCCGGGTCGTCCGGGTCCAGTGCGGGATAGAGCACGTGGGCGGTCATCATCGCGTGGACGCCCGCCTTGATCGCCGACACGAAGGGCGCCAGCTCACGCTCGCGGAACGTCGCGGCCGGAATGTCCACAATGGGCAGTGCGTGGTGCGGGTCGGTCACCGTCGCGCCGTGGCCGGGAAAGTGCTTGGCACAGACGGACACACCACCGTCCTGCATGGACTCGATGAACGCCGCGCCGTGTGCGGCGACCAGATCCGGCCGCGCGCCGAAAGACCGGACGCCGATGATCGGGTTGTCCGGATCGCTGTTGACGTCGATCGACGGGGCCAGGTTGAGGTTGACTCCGCAGGCCTTCAGATCCGCCGCGATGGCCGCGGCGACTTCGGCGGTCAACGCCAGGTCGTCGATCTCGCCGAGCGCGAGGTTACCCGGATACGCGCTGCCGGTCTCGTAGTCGAGGCGGGTGACGTCACCGCCCTCCTCGTCCAGCGCGATCAGCGCGTCGGGCGCCGTCCGCCGCAGCGCGCGGGTGTGCCGGACGATCGCCTGCCTGCCACCGTCCAGATTGGCCGGGAACAGGGTGACTCCGGCGAGCCCGTCGCCGAGCGCCGAATGCACCCACGCCGGCGGTTCGGCCCCGGTGTACCCGGCCAGCAGGCAGGCGTTGACGAGCCGGTCCAACTCATTCACCGACAACGGAGTTCTCCTTCGCGTAGAGCTGTTCGAGTACGACGGCGACGCCGTCTTCGCTGTTGCCGCCGATCACGTGGTCCACCAGTGCGAGCACGTCGGGGTGCGCGTTGGCCACCCCGTAGGCCGTACCTGCCCAGGACAGCATCGGCAGGTCGTTGGGCATGTCACCGAACGCGATCACGTCCGAGGCCGCCACCCCGCTCCGCGCGGCCAGCCGGGCCAGCGCGGCCGCCTTGTTCACTCCGATCGCGATCGCTTCGACCAGGCGTGAGCCGTTGGAGTGGTACGCGGCGACGAGCCCGTCCAAAGCCGGTCCGGCCAGCGCGAGGAGTTCGTCGGCGGACAGCGAAGGGTGCCTGCCGAGGAGCTTCGGCGCGGGCAGGCTCAGCAGCGTCGCGTCGTCGGCGCGCTCGATCGTGGCGCCGCGGTCCCATTCCCACGGCTCGTAAACCGGATCCGCGACCAACCGGTCGGCGTGCTCCACGGCGATGCCGATGCCGGGGATCGCCGCCCGCAGTCTGGTGACCGCTTCGGCCAGATCCGGTGTCGTGATGGCGTATTCCTCGACGACCGTCCTGGTGTGCATGTCGTACAGGTAGGCGCCGTTGGAGCAGATCGCGAGGCCCCGGTCGCCGAACCTCCCGGCGATCTCGGCCACCAGCCGCGGCGGACGGCCGGTGGCGACCACGAATTCGGCGCCCGATTCCTCGACGAGCGCGAACGCCGACACCGTGCGGTCGGAGATCGTGCCGTCCGGGCGCACCACCGTGCCGTCGAGATCCGTCGCCACCAACAAGGGCGTCATGACATCAATCCTCCGTCCGAGAACAATCCGGTCCATGCGTCCCGGCTGGTCAGCCGCGGCAGCGCCGCGCGGTACTGCTCGCGGACGGCGGCGCCGTCGCGGATGAACCGGGTGAGCACCCACGCGCCCTGGTACGCCAGGCGGACCAGGTGTTCCCGGTCGTACGTGCGGACGCGGACACCTCGCTGCGACGCGTCGGTCACCACCGCCGTGCGCAGCGCGCCGACACGCCACCAGTCGGCCTCCGAAACCGGTACGGAGCCCAGGGCGAGCCGGTGCACGCCGAGCAACGGCCCGAGGGCCAGCCGATCGAAGACACTCGGTTCGCTGATCGCGATGTCGTTCGACGCGAGCCCCGGTACGGCCGCCGGTGGATGCGCGACGGTCTCCGGATAGCGGGAACGCACCTCGCGGATCCGGGCGAGCGCCGCGACTCCGCCGTCGCGCAGGATGTCCGGCCCGTCGAGAAAGTCCGACACCGCTTGGATCACCGTCGCCGCGGCGCCGTACCGCATGCCCAGCAGCGAGGGAATCAGCTCGGCGAGCAGGGTTCCGGCGATCCTCAGCACCGGGAAATCACCGTGCAGTGCCGAGATGATCGTGTAGTTGCGCAGGATGAAATACCGGTTGAGCTCGTCGGAATCCTTCCACGGGAAGTCGGTGTGCCACAGGCCCGCGCCCGGCAGCGTCACCGTCGGGAACCCGTGCTCCCTTGCCCGGTAGGAGTACTCGGCGTCGTCACCCTGGAAGAACAGGGGGAGCGGATAGCCGGCCTCCTTGACCACTTCGTACGGGATCAGGCAGGCCCACCAGCCGTTGTAGCCCGCGTCGACGCGGAACTCCTGCCGGTACGGCCTGCCGGTGGCCGGATCCGTGGCCAGCAGGTCGACCGCGTGCAGGCCGTGCCGGATCGGCATACCCGGCCGGATGCCGTCGAGGTCGGTGTACTCGGCCGCCGCGTGCAGCCGGGTGGGGTGCAGCAGGTTCAGCATCTGGCCGCCGAGGATCAGCGGTTGCGCCGTGGACGCCGAAAACGCCGTCATCCGGACGAGCAGGTCGGGTTCCAGCACGATGTCGTCGTCCATGAACAGCACGTTCACGTTCTCGCCGTCGACCTCGTACAGGCCGCGCGTGAAGCCGCCCGCGCCACCCAGGTTCGGCTGCCGCAGGTACCGCAGCTTGCCCGGCGGCAGAACGCCCTCGGCCCGCACAGGGTCGGTGCCCTGATCGACGACGTACACGGCGTGCACCGTGGCCGCCGCCAGGTCGTCGTCGGCGATCGCGGTGAGCGTGGCGAGGCAGTCGGCAGGGCGGTCCACCGTGCAGATGGTCACCACCGTCGGCCGTGCTCGCGCGGCCGACGGAACCGTCCAGCGCACGTCACGGACGACAAGTCGTTCGCCTGGCTCGGTTTCCCAGTCCAGCCACAACGCGCCGCCGTCGACGAACCGGTCGAGCGGAGCGGTCAGCGAGATCGGCTCGCCGTCGACGATCCGCGCCGCCACCACTCGCGGCTCGCCCTCGAAATCCGACGCCAGCAGGGAAACCGTGCCGGAACCACCGGCCTCCAGTTCGACCTCGACGGCACCGATCGTGGTCCAGCGCTGCCAGTAGCTCGCCGGGAACCGCCCGAAGTACGTGTTGCCGGAGACCTTCGACGCCGGCTCGACGATGAGTGTGGTCCGCTCGCGGCGAGCGCTGCCCGAGACGACCTGAGCGTAGAGATCCTTGCCGATCACGGGATCAGGCCCGGCGAACAGTCCGCGCTGCGCGATCACCGGCGCACCCCGGCGGTCACGGCAGCCAGCCCGGCCGCGGTCCTGGACAACGGGAACCGGGCCGCGTTGCGCAGTCCGGCCGCGCGCAGGTCCGTCAACGCGCCGTCGTCCTCGGCCAGGAGCCGGATGGTGTCCGCGAGCGTGGACCGGGTGAACCGGATCGCCGAGTCACCCAGGACCTCGGCCAGCCCCGGCACCGGCTGATACGCCACCGGCAACCCGCAGGCCTGCGCCTCGACCGCGACGAGCCCGAACGCCTCCAACGTCGTCGACGGCATCACGAGGAGGTCGTGCCGCGCGAAGGCCTGCCACAACGCGGGCCGGTCGAACCAACCGAGGTAGTCGACCCGCGTCGTGTCCACCGCGAGCGCGGCGAACTCGCGTTCGGGCGCCGCGACGCACAAGGTCACGCCGGGCAGCCCCGTCAGGTCCGCGATCAGCCCGGCCGCGCCCTTCTCCGCGGTCAGCCGGCCGGCGTACAGCACCCGGAACCCGTCCCGCGGCCCGGGCCGCGGCGGCGGCGAGTGCAGCAGCCGATCGGGGATTCCCCATGGCACGTGGACGATCCGCTTCGGTTCGACCGGCGTGACCGTGCGCAGGAGGTCGGCCATCGCCGAGGTCGGCACGACGACCGCGCCCGCCGCCGCCGCGGCCTCGCGCAGCACCTCACGCTGGGTGGGATGCTCCGCCGCGAAGAGCAGATCGGTGCCGTGCACGAGCGCGATCCGCGGATGGTCGGGGAACGCGCGGAGCAACGCGGGCGTGGCACCGAAACTCAGGTGCTGCCAGTGCACCGCGTCGAAATCGGCCGGGTCGAAACGGCGCCGGATCGCCGTCGCGAGAGTATCCACATAGGACCAGAATTCTGGCCCGTCGAGCTGCTTTCCCGGCACGTCGAGCAGGTCCGGCCCGCCAGGTGCGGCGCCGGAGCCGAGCATGAAGACATCCGCCTCGATCGGCGCGTCCGGCGCGAGGTAGAGGTCCTTGAGGAGCTCGACGCTCCCGCCGGGACTGCCCGGCGGGAGGTCGATCCCGGTCAGTGTCTTCATGACAGTTCCTCGTACAGCCGGGAAATGTCGATGCCCGCCGTACTCGTGTACTTCACGCCGACGCGCTGATAGCTCGCCAGCGATCCGTGCGCCACCAAGAAGATGATCTTGCCGAAGGTCATCAGCGGATAGACCCGGACCGGCCTGGCCACCCTGATCTCCAGCGTCCAGTTGATCGCGTGGCCGACGTGGCCGAGCGGCGCCGAGACATGGACCCAGATGCCGAGCCCGCCGATCGTGTGGTCGCCGTTGATCATCTGCGCGTAGCGCTCGGAATGGGTCCGCTCGTGGGTGACACCGAGGTACAGCCGCCCCGGTTCGAGCACCATGCCCTCGGGCGGGATGACGAGCTCGGTGTACGGCGTCGACCTGGCGGCGTCCAGTTCCGTGTCGAACACGCGCATCTTCTCGCCGAGACGCCAGTCGTACGCGTTGGGCGACAGCCGGTCCGGCTCGAACGGGTCGATCACGATGTCCCCGCTCTCCAGCGCCTTCCCGATCGCCTTGCGGGTGAGGATCACGAGGTGACCGCCATCGTGTCGCGCCAATAGCGGGACTCCTGCGGGCCGACCGCCGACTGATACTTCCCCGCGTAGAGATCGATCTCGCCGGAGGACACGAAGAACATGATCTGGCCGATCTTCATGCCGCGGTAGACGCGCAACGGCTGCACGGGGGAGAGCATGAGCGTCCACTGGCCGTGGAATCCGATGTCCCCGATCGGTGCGGTGATCTCGACGAACAGGCCGAGCCTGCCGACCGAGGACCGGCCGAACAACAGCGGCACGTAGATGTCCGAGCCGATGCGCTCCTCGGTGTGCCCGAGGTAGAGCTGATCGGGCTGGAGCACATACCCGTCCTCGGGCAGCTGGATCGTCTCGGTCGGGTTCGGCCGGTAGGCGTCGACGACCTTGTCCCGATAGGACATCAGGGTGCCGCCGAGCCGGACGTTGTAGCTGTTCGGGTTGACCTGGTCCGGGCTGAACGGGGAGATCGCGATCCGGCCGTCGGTCACCGATTCGGTGATCTCCGGCCCGGTCAGGATCATTTCACCCCGCCCTTGGCCGTCACGAAGCGGTACTTCACCTTGTCTTCGATCCCGAGGTCCCGCAGCAGCCTCTGCACGGTGGCGAAATCGTTCATCATGACCTCGCCGTCCTCCTCGGCGCGGCAGTCGGCGATGATCTCGTCGACGTGCTCGATCCCGGCGAACCGGAGCACCTGCGGCCACAGTTCGTAGTCCTCGGCGCCGAACGCGGTGATCGCCTCCGGGAGGTACCGGATGAAGAACTCCTGCCGCTCCGGCTCCAGTTTCGGGTAGATCTCCTTCATCAGCTCGGCCAGCACGGGACCGTGCGCCGCCTCGTCGCGGGCGTGCAGCCGGGCGATGAGCGCGTGCATCGGCTGGATGGACTTGTCGCCCGCCAGCAGGTCGAGGAAGGCGTTGATGCTGACCTCGCCGACGACCGTCCACATGAGATAGAGCAGATCGCGCTGCCACTGCTCGTCCATGCTCTCCGCGAGCGCGTAGAGCCTGCGGTTCGTCACCGGCTCCACAAAGGATTCCTCGAGGCTGATCTCGCGTGCCTCGCGGGTGCGCTGCATCGCCATCATGTGCATGTAGGTGTGCCACACCTCGTCGATATGGGACTGCTGGACGACTTCCTTGACCTCGTAGCGGTCGACGCCGGGGAAGACGCCGTGCGCGAGCTTCTCGAAGGTCGGGTTCGCCACGTGTTCCTCGGCGGCGATGACACGCTCGTTGTAGGCGATCCACGCCAGCGTGTTGACGAGCAGCCGCTGTTCCTCCGACGCTTCGAGGAACCGCGGGTGCTCCGAGAACGGCATGAGGTGCAGCGGGTAGTCCAGCAGGCTGGGATCGTAGTCACCGGGGTTGACCACTCCGGCCATGTCGGTGCGGATGGTCGCGCGCTTGGGCCAGGCCGCCGCCAGCCTGCGCAGCATGCTCGGTCCGACGTGGGTCTCCGCAAGCTCGATGGGATGCATCGTCATCTCTCTCCTGTCGCGAAGTTCGGGGTCACCAGGTCTTCGACGCGGACGAACTCGAGTCCGCGGTCAAGCAGTCCTTCGATCACCGAAGGCAAGGCGGTGACGGTCTGGGAACGGTCGCCGCCACCGTCGTGCATGAGCACGATCGAGCCGGGAATCGTTTGCCGCAGCACGGTTCGCGCGATCACGTCCGGGCCGGGCATCGCCCAGTCCTCGGTGTCGACGTCCCACAGCGCGAGCCGCGCGCCGAGGTTCGTCAACGAGCGGAGCACCGCGGGGGTCCGTGATCCGTAGGGCGGGCGGAAGAACGCGGGCACGGTGCCGAAGGCGTCCGCTATCACGTCACCCGTGCGGTTGAGCTGGTCGGCGAGCTCGGTCGCCGAGAGATCCGGCAGATAGGGATGGGACCACGTGTGATTGCCGACGCCATGGCCTTGTTCCGCCATCCGGCGCAGCTCTTCGCCGCGCGCGCCCGCGTTCAGCCCGACACAGAAGAAGGTGGCGCAGACGCCGTAAGACTCGAGAATATCGAGAATCCGCCCGGTGTAAGGAGGATGCGGGCCGTCGTCGAACGTGAGCGCGATCTGCGCGCGCGTCCGGTCGCCGTGTTCCAGCGAGCGCCCGGCCGCCGTCATCGCGGCCAGCGCTTCGTCACTGGAGGCCATCGCCGCATGATGTTCGTCCAGCCGCCCGGTGAGCGACCCCGACTCGATCTCCAGGCGCACCACGGAAGCGGGATCTCGCCAGGCCGCGCGTGCCAGCTCGACGGCGGGCACCGAGCCGAAGCCCGGCCTCGACGGCAGGATGGCCGGGTCGGCGCGGTACATGTCCAGGCCGGCGGCCATGAAACCGCCGTCGAGCATGCCGTTGGTGCTGTCGACGACCGCGGTCACGGGGCCGCCGAGGCCGTTCAGATAGGACGCGATCTCCTTGCTGCGGTCCGCGGCGAACCGCACGGCGGGCCGGTCACCGTGCCCGTTCCCGTCGAGGACCGCGATCTCGAAACCCGCGTCGGTCCAGCCGATTCCGGCGTACAGCATCGATTTACCCCCATGGTGCGTGTCTCTCAATCCAGTCGTGCGGTGGTGAGATGCCTGACGGTCGCCCGTCGGACGACGATCGGTCCGGCGATGGCGATCACCGCCGCGAGCAGGCCGGGCACCACCATGGCGGTGCCCAGCGAGGTGACGTCGGCGAGCGGGCCGATGACCGCGGGTCCGCCCAGCTGCCCGGCGTAGGCCATGGTGGTCACCCAGGAAAGCGCGCGCCCGGCGTTCGCGCCACCCGCGCCGACGGCGCTGAAGATCGCCGGTACGACGGTCGCCAGACCGGCTGCCACGACCACCCAGCCGACCAGGCCGAGAGCCAGCCGTCCCCCGGGAAGCAGTGGCGCGACGAGAACGAGCGCGTACCCCAGCACGGCGACCGATCCCGCGTACCGCATCCAGCTCGCCGGGTTCACCTTCGACCGGAGCCGATCGGCGGTGAGCCGGGAGACGGTCAGCGCGGCGGCGAACGCCGTGTACGCGAGCGACGCCGTCGCCGGATCCGCGCCGAGCAGCCCTTGTGCGTGCAGGGAAGCCCAGCTGTAACCGGCGCCTTCGCTGACGAAACCGGCCAGCGCGACCAGGCCGAGCAGCATGATGGTGCTCGTCGGCAGCCCACCGGAAGAGACGACCGGGTCACCGGCCACCCCGTGCCGCGCCTCGCCGGTCAGCAAATGCTTGCCGGGAAAGAGGAACAGCACTGCCGCGACCACGCCGGCGCCGACCATCAGCGCCGTGCCTCCCGTGCCGAGATGCAAGCCGACGGTGATCGTGAGGCCGCCGGCCACCCCGCCCAGGCTCCACACCCCGTGGAACGTCGACATGATCGAGCGTCCGTAGCGGGCTTCCACCTCGACGGCCTGCCCGTTCATAGCGACGTCCAAGGAACCGAGCGCACCGCCGAGCACGAACGCGGTGGCCAGCAGTACCGGAAAACTCGGTGCCAGCGCGGGACCGAGCAGCGCGAGCGCCGCGACAGGCGCGATCACCCGTAACACCGCTCGGCTGGACCAGGCGTCGGCCAGCCGCCCGGCCACCGGCATGCAGGCCATCGAGCCGAGCGCGGTGACCAGCAGTACCAGCCCGATCCGGCTCTCGCCGAGATCGAACCGGGTGTTGATCGACGGCAGTGACGCGCTCCAGACGGCGCAGATCAGCCCGCAGAGCCCGAAAACGCCCGTCACGGCCATTCTGGCGCGACGAACGGCGGTCTCGGAACGCGTCACAGCGGCGGACTTCCTTCTCTGCTGGCGGGCATGACAAAGGAGGAGTCCTTCAGTGTCCATATAGGACAAAGCCGTGAACTGTCCCCCAGTTCGTCCGGATCCGCGACGGCGCGGCCGGTTATAGTAAAGAAACTTTCCTAATTAAGGATGCAGGCACGATGGTCCCGCTGTCAAGGGAAAACTCGAGGTTCGGGTGGTGCCGCGAGCAGGGCGTGCATGGCCGCCAGCTCCTCGTCGCCTTTCGCCGCGGCGACCCAAGGTCTGGTCAGATGATCACCCGTCGCTCTGGGCACCAGGTGGACGTGCAGGTGGAAGACGTCCTGCCAGCCGGCGGATCGGTTGGCCTGGAACAAGGTCAGTCCGTCCGGCCGCAGTACCTCATGGATCCGGGCGGCCATCGAATGGACGGTCCGCATGACGGCGGCCGCGTCCTCGGCGGAGATCTCCCAGAGGTCCGCGGCGTGGGCCCGCGGTATCACCAGAGTGTGCCCCGGCATCACGGCGGTGTGGTCGAGGAATGCGATCGTCCGCTCATCCTCGAACAGCACGCGCCCGGCGCCCTCTCGGCCGGCCGCGATCTCACAGAACACGCAAGCGGTCTCGGTTTCATCCATGCCGCCGACTGTAGGGCGAGATGACCTTCGGTGGTAAATGTCCACAATGGAGTGTTGCGTGAGCGGATCGCCGGGAACGGTCGGCGGTGTTCATGTCCTGGTCATCTGGATGTGCCGTTACTTTCGGGTAACTTGTCACGCCGTGACTTCATAGTGGGCTGTCCGATTCACTCCAGGAAGGAACACCTTGATGGCTCAGGCCTCCAGAGCCCGCGTCACCGTCGGCGGTCTCGTGCTCGTCGCGGCGGTTGTCGCGGCTTTGCCCCCTTCGGCCGTCGCGGCCGACGAACTGCCGAGCGTGAAGCCGACGACCGAAACCCCTGCCGTGTACGACGACGAAGCAGGCGGCAACGCGGACGCCGACGACCCGGCGATCTGGCGTAACGCGGCGGCTCCGGATCGCAGCCTCGTCGTCGCCACGGTCAAGGAAGGTGGCCTGCGCGTATACAACCTCGACGGCCGCGAAGTGCAGTCGATACCGGCGCCGAAAGCGCCCGGCCCGGACGATGCCCCCGGCCGGTTCAACAACGTCGACCTCGTGCACCGGATGAAGGTCGGCTCCGGGGTGAGCGACCTGGCCGTCGCCAGTGATCGCGGCCGTGACCGGCTGCGGATCTACCGTATCGACGGCGGCAACGTGGGTGCCCCGCTCACCGACGTCACCGATCCCTCGGTGCCGGCGATCTTCTCCTCGTCGCAGGAGGAGATCAACGAGCAGCGCACCGCTTACGGTCTCGCGACGTGGACCGATCCCTCCAGCGGCCGCTCGTTCGCGGTGGTCAGCCAGCGGGAACGCACCGCTCTCAGCCTGCTGGAGCTGACCGCGGGCGCCGGAGGCACGGTCTCCTACCGCAAGGTGCGCACTCTCGCGTTGCCGTCCGAGTTCAGGCTGCCGAACGGCAAGTCGTGGACCCCGTGCGGCGAGCCGGGCGAATTGCCCCAGGTCGAGGGGATGGTCGTCGATCCTGCGAACGGCATTCTCTATGCCGGGCAGGAGGACGTGGGCATCTGGCGGGTGGACGCCGACCTCGAAGGCACGCCGAAGCTCATCGACAAGGTCCGCGAGTACGGCGTCCCCGGGACCTACGACGAGGCGACCGAAGAGTGCGTACCCGGATCCGACCCGGGCTACGGCGGCACGCGCCTGTCGGCCGACGTCGAAGGTCTCACCCTGCTCAAGCAGAAAGACGGTGACGGCTACCTCCTCGCGTCCAGCCAGGGGGACAACAGCTTCGCCGCCTACGACCGCGAACTCGGTGACGACAACGAGTACGAAGGCGGCTTCCGGGTGATCGCCGCGTCCGCGACCCTCGACGGCACCGAGGAAAGCGACGGCGCCGCCGTCCTCAACGAGCCACTCGGCAGCAAGTACCCGAACGGCCTGCTCGTCGTCCAGGACGGTGACGACAAGCCGGGGGAGCCGGGCCGGGACGCCACGAACTTCAAGTTCGTCGACCTCAAGCGCGTACTCGACGCCCTCGACGACTGACCGGTGACCCGCCCGGCACGCGGCTGGATCCGCGTGCCGGGCGGTTCACGTGAAGTCCGGGGTCAGCACGCGGTCGAAGCCCACTTCGCGGCGTGGGCCGGTCAACGCGCAGGGGAGGGTCGTGACGATCCGGGCGCTCGACGTCCCGATTCGCAGTTCGACGTCGCCGGGTTGGACGATCCGTTCGCCCGCCCGCCCGGTGTAGGACGTCAGATCGGCGTGCAGCCCGATCTCGATCACCTGGGTCGCGCCGGGCGCCAGGTCGACCCGCTTCGCCGCGATCAGCTGCTGGACCGGGCGGGCGACCTCCGCCACCGGGTCGTGCAGGTAGATCTGGACGACCTCCGTCGTGGTGCGATCGCCTGTGTTGCTCAGCGTCACCCGGACCCGGCAGCGGCCGTCCGTGGGCCATGCGGGATCCGGCATCGTGACGTCGTCCCAGCTGACGGCGCCGTAGGAAAGTCCGTGCCCGAACGGGAAAAGCGGTGTCGGGTCGACCGTGCTGACCTCACTGCGCTGCCCGAGCGGAGCCGTGAGGTAGGTCGACGGCTGGGAGGCCTTGTCGCCGGGGAAGCCGACCGGGAGCCTGCCGGAAGGGTCGATCCGTCCACTGAGGACACCGGCGAGCGCGGCGGCGCCCTCTTCGCCCGGGTAGAAACCGCACACGATCGCGGCGAGGCGATCGGCCTGTCGTGACAGTTCGTACGGGCGTCCACAGAGGAGGATCAGGACCACCGGTGTCCCGGTCGACAGGAGCGCTTCGAGGAGTTCTTCCTGTCGTCCCGGCAACTTGAGGTCCGAAGTGTCGCACCCTTCCCCCGAGGTGCCACCGCCGAACAGGCCGGCGCGGTCGCCGAGCACCGCGACGCAGATCTCCGCTTCTTCGGCCGCGGTGACGGCGGCGGCGATGTCGGCGTCCTCGCCGCCGAGTACGGGGCAGCCGAGGGCGTAGGTGACCTCGTGGTCCTCGCCGAGCGCGTCGAGCACCGTCGGAACCGGTATCCCGATGGGCACGTCGGGATGGTGCACGCCGACGTGCATCGGGAACGAGTAGCAGCCGAGCATCGCACCGGGTTCGTCGGCCCGCGGGCCGACCACGGCGATCCGGCGGCCGGGAGAGAGGGGGAGGACCCCGTCGTTCCGCAGCAGCACGATCGAGCGTTCGGCGATTTCCCTTGCGAGCGCACGGGAGTCCGGGTCGTCGAGGTCGATCTCGTCCGGTACTTCCGGTGCCCAGTCCTCGTCGAGCAGGCCTAGTTCGCATTTCTGCCGCAGCACCCGTTCGAGGGCGCGGTCGACGACGGCGGCGTCGACCGCACCCTGTTCCACCGCGGCGAGCAGCGGCTCGCCGTAGCAGTCCACAGTGGGCAGTTCCACGTCGATTCCGGCGGCGAGCGCCTGCGCGGCGGCCTCACCGCGATCGGCCGCGACGCCGTGCAGCGTGTGCAGGAACGACACGGAGAAGTAGTCCGCGACCAGGGTTCCCTCGAAGCCGTAGGTGTCACGCAACAGATCGGTGAGCAACGCCGGATCCGCGGCGGCGGGGACGCCGTCGTTGTCGATGTAGGCGTTCATCACCGACCGGGCGCCCGCGCGCAACGCCATCTCGAACGGCGGCAGCAGGACGTCGGCCAGTTCCCTGGGGCCGACCGACACCGGGGCGAGGTTGCGACCGGCGCGTGAGGCCGAGTAGCCGGCGAAATGCTTCAGCGTCGCGATGACTCCGGCGGATTCGAGCCCGGCCACGTAGGCCGCGCCGATTGTGCCGACCAGATGCGGATCCTCGCCGATGGTCTCCTCGACCCGGCCCCAACGCAGGTCGCGTGCGACGTCCAGCACCGGCGCGAGTCCTTGGTGGACCCCCAGCCGTCGCATCGTGCCGCCGATCCGCGCGCCCATGCGGTACACGAGGTCCGGGTCGAAACTCGCTCCCCAGCACAGCGGCGACGGATAGACGGTGGCCTGCCAGGCGGCGAGACCGGTGAGCGTCTCCTCGTGGACCAGTGCCGGGATACCGAACCGGCCGCTTCCGACGATCTCCCGCTGGGAGCGCGCCAGGCTGTGCGCGCCGATCACCGGATCGACGGGCCGGGTGCCGTACACCCTCGTCAGCTGGCCGATCCCGTGCCGCACCAGTTCGTCCCAGTCCAGTGCCGCGTCGGCGAAGTCGTGCTGGTGCGGGGCCATCTCGCCGCCGGAGTCGATGCCGACCCAGACGCCGTAGAGCTGGGCGAGCTTCTCCCGCAGGGTCATCCGGTCCATCAGCGCGCGGACGCGATCGGCGGGATCCGCCGTGGTGTCGTGCCATGGCCGGGATGACTCACTGGGCTGGGTGGTCAAGGCCGTCCGCCCTTCGTCGTGGCTCCGAGGGCCCGCGTCGAGCGGCGCACCACGAGACCCGTGGACAAGGTGATGTGGGTTTCCTTTTCGGGTTCCCCGCTGATCAGCGAGATCAGAAGGGTGATGGCGCGGTGGCCCATTTCGCGGATGGGCTGGTCCACCGTCGTCAGAGGCGGAGTGCAGAGCGCGGATTCGGGGACGTTGTCGAAACCGACCACCGACAGGTCGTCCGGGACGGACAAGCCGAGTTCCGCGGCGGCCCCGACGGTCGCGATCGCCGAGATGTCGTTGGCGGCGAACACCGCCGTCGGCCGGTCCGCGCCGGTCAGCAGCTCGCGGGCGGACCGGGCGGAGATCTCCGGATCGTAGGCGCCGAGCCGGATCAGGTCCTCGTCGATCGGCACTCCCGCCGCGGTGAGTGCCCGCAGGTACCCGGTCTTGCGCAGTTCGGCCGATTCGAGATCGGGCCGTCCGGCGAGGAAACCGATGCGGCGGTGACCGAGCTCCAGCAGATGCTCGGTCGCGAGCTGGGCGCCGCGCAGGTTGTCGGAATCGATGGTGGGCACCGTCGAGGGACCGGTGTGCGGGTCGACCGCGACCACCGGCGTTCCGGGGACGGCCTCCAGCGAAGCCACCGGCGTGACCAGCACCGCGCCGTCGACCAGAGTGCCGGAAAGCCTTGAGAGATAACGCTTCTCCCAGCCCGACGCGTCCCCGACCCGGCCGCCCGCCGAGTAGACGACGAGTTCGTAGCCGGTGCCGCGGATGGCGTCGGCCGCGCCCTTGAGCAATTCGGTGGAGAACGGTTCGAGGTCGGCGACCAGGATCCCGATCACGTTGGTCTTGTGATTGCGCAGGCTCTGGGCGACCAGGCTCGCCTCGTAGCCGAGTTCGTCGATCACCGCGCGGACCTTGGCCAGCGTCGCGGCGGCGACGCCGTAGCGGTCGTTGATCACTTTGGAAACCGTGGCCACGGAGACGCCGGCGCGGGCCGCGACGTCACGGATAGTGACCCTCGAACTGGGCTGCATACGGTCAGACTAGCCATGTAAAACGTTATCGACAACGATTGACATCGGAATTTCGGGCGCGCAAACTCATCGCCAGTCCGGGCGCAGTCACGCCCCGTCCTACTCGGCCGAAGTCGTCAGGAGTGGACTCACCATGCTTTCGAACCGCCGAATCCCCGCCGCCGCCGCGCTGGCGGCGGCCGTCCCGCTCGCGCTCGCCGGCTGCTCCGGGGGCACCGAGACCGCGGCCGAGCCCAACGGACCGGTCACCCTCACCTGGTGGCACAACGGCACCACCGACCCGATCAAATCGATCTGGGCCCAGGTCGTCGCCGACTACCAGAAGGCGCATCCCGAGGTGACGATCAAGGGGCAGCCGCTGCAGAACGAGGAGTTCACCACCAAGGTCCCGCTCGCCCTGCAGTCGAACGAGCCGCCGGACGTCTACCAGTCCTGGGGCGGCGGCGAACTGGCGTCGCAGGCCACCTCGGGCAAGGTCGCGGACCTGACCGACGCGGTCAAGGACTGGCTCTCCTCGGTGGGCAAACTCGCCGAGAGCTGGCAGGTCGACGGCAAGCAGTACGGGATCCCGTGGGAGCAGCATTTCGTCGGTTTCTGGTACCGCAAGGACCTTTTCGCGCAGGCGGGCGTCACCGCTCCGCCGTCCACTTTGGACGAGCTCAACGCCGCGGTCGCCAAGCTCAAGCAGGCCGGGATCACGCCGATCGCGGTCGGTGGCAAGGATCGCTGGCCGGACGCGTTCTACTGGAACTACTTCGCGCTGCGGGCCTGCTCGGCGGACACGCTGAAGCAGTCGGTGAAAGCGGTGAAACTCGAGGATCCTTGCTGGACCAAGGCCGGGCGTGATCTGCAGGCTTTCCTGGCCACCCAGCCGTTCCAGCCCGGCTTCACCGGCACTCCCGCCCAACAGGGCGCGGGCAGTTCGGCCGGGCTGGTGGCCAACGGCAAGGCGGCGATGGAACTGCAGGGCGACTGGGAGCCCGGCACGATGTCCTCGCTCACCGAGGACAAGGACCTCGACTCGAAGGTCGGCTGGTTCCCGTTCCCGTCGGTCCCCGGTGGTCAAGGTGATCCCGCCGCGGTGCTCGGCGGCGGCGACGGCTTCTCCTGCACCACTCGCGCGGCCAAGGCGTGCGCGGACTTCCTGCGGTACCTCGGCAGCGAACCGGTGCAGAACCAGCTCGCGGCGAAGGGCGCCGGGCTGCCGATGACCGCGTCGGCGGCCAAGTCCCTCAAGACCGAGTCGCTGAAGACCGTCTTCGACTACGGGCAGAAGGCCCCGTACGTGCAGATGTACTTCGACAAGGCGTTCCCGACCGCGGTGGGGGCCGCGCTCAACGACGCCGTCGCGAACTTCTTCGCCGGGCAAGGCACGCCGGAAGGCATCGTCGAAGCGGTGAACAAGGCCGCGGCGGGCGACAAGTGACGGCGACGGCCACGCGGGTGCGGGCGGCGGCGCGGCCGTCCGCGCCCACCGCTGTCCGGGGGCGGACGCCGGGAGTGCGCAAGAAGCTGGAACTGACCTTCCTGCTCGGCCCGGCGCTGGTGCTGTTCGCCGGGTTCGTGCTGGTCCCGATCGGGATCGCGGCGTTCTACAGCCTCTACGAGTGGAACGGTTTCGGGCCGCTCGACGATTTCGTCGGCCTCGGCAACTACGCCGACGCCCTGTCCGGCTCGGTGTTCCAGGGCGCCATCGGGCACAACCTGATCATCGCGGGACTGTCCCTTGTGGTCCAGCTGCCGCTGTCCATCGGGCTCGCGCTGCTGCTCAATCGCAAACTGCGCGGGCGCGCCGTCCTCCGCGCGCTCGTGTTCGCGCCCTACGTGCTGTCGGAGGCGATCACCGCGGTGATCTGGCTGCTGATGTTGCAGCCGAACGGCTTCGTGGACCAGATACTGCGCGGTGTCGGCCTCGGCGGGCTGGTCCAGCACTGGCTCGCCGACCCGGGGATCGTGCTCTACACCCTGTTCGCGGTGATCACCTGGAAGTACATCGGCTTCGGCATCATCCTGCTGCTCGCCGGGCTCCAGGGCGTGCCCGCCGAACTACGGGAAGCGGCCGCGCTCGACGGCGCGTCGGCCTGGCAGACCACTCGGCACGTCGTACTGCCCTTGCTCGGACCGACCATCCGGATCTGGGTGTTCCTGTCGGTGATCGGCTCGCTGCAGCTGTTCGACCTGGTGTGGATCATGACCCTCGGCGGTCCGGCCAACTCGTCGGCGACGATGGCGACGTACCTGGTCGACCACGGGTTCAAACGGTACGAATTCGGTTTCGGCAGCGCGGTCGCGGTCATCCTGTTCGTGATCTGTTTCGTGTTCGCGTTGCTGTATCAGCGGTTCGCGTTGCGCCGGGACACCGACGGCGCGCTGACCAGGATGGTGGACTGATGCGCCGCGCCGGGACACCGATCGGTTACGTCGCCGCGATCGCCGTCCTCGGGATCACCGTGGTGCCGCTGTTGTTCGTGGTACTGGGCGGGTTCCGCACCACCGCGCAGATCAACGCCTCGCCCGCCGGCCTGCCCGGCCCGTGGGTCTGGGACAACTACGCGGCCATCCTCGGCTCCTCGTCGTTCTGGACGTTCTTGGGAAACAGCGCGCTGATCGCGGTCATCGCCACGACGCTGACCGTCGCGTTCGGATCGATGGCCGCGTATGCCTTGTCCCGCTACACCTTCAAGGGCCGCGAGGGTTTCTACACCTTGTTCACGCTCGGTCTGCTGTTCCCGCTCGGCGTGGCGACTTTGCCGCTCTACCTGTGGTTGCGTCAGCTGGGGATGCTGGAGAGCTTCTGGGGCGTGGCGATCCCCGAAGCGGCGTTCTCACTCCCGGTGACCATCGTGATCCTGCGGCCGTTCATGCGGGCGATCCCCGGCGAGATCGAGGACGCCGCCGTGCTCGACGGCGCGAGCAGGCTCGGGTTCTTCTGGCGGATCCTGCTGCCGCTGTCCGCGCCCGCGCTGACCACCGTCGCCGTGCTCGCTTTCGTGACGAGCTGGAACTTCTACCTGCTGCCGCTGCTGGTGTTCAACGACTCCGCGAACTTCACGCTGCCGCTCGGCGTGGCGACCTTCCAATCCCAGTACTCCCAGGACACCGCACGCGTGCTCGCGTTCACCGCGTTGTCGATGATCCCCGCCCTCGCGTTCTTCGTACTCGCCGAACGCCGCATCGTCGGTGGGCTGACCGGATCCGTGAAGGGCTGACTTCCCGCTATCGAACTCGCGTCGCGTCCGACATGAGACGCTCGCGGACCTCGACGGCCTCCGGCACCCCCATCTCGGTGTACGCGGCGTGCGCGGTTTGCCAGTGTTTCCGCGCGGTGACCGGATCCCCGGCGGCGAACAGCGCGTCGCCGAGTCCACTTTGGGCTCTGGCCAGTTCGTAGCGGCTGTCCGCCGCCGTCGCCGACTCGATCGACTGCCGCAGGCAGTGCACGGCGTCGGCCGCCCGCCCGGCGGCGAGCAGGGTCGCCGCCAGGTCGTTGTTCGCCGCCAGCACTCCTTCCCTGCTGCCGATCTCCCTGGCCAGATCGATGGCTTGCCGGTGATGTGCCAACGCCTCGTCGAACCGTCCTGCCTCGACGAGCAGGACACCGAGATGGTTGAGGACCTTGCCCTCGTCGGCCCGGTTGTGCGCCTGCCTCGCCACGGCGAGCGCCTGTTCGTAACAGGCCCAGGCGTCGCTGGCCTTTCCCATGCGCCAGAACGTGGTGCCGAGACCGTCGAGCGTCCGGCATTCGCAGAGGTGGTCACCGCTCGCCCTGGTCGCGTCAAGGGCCTCGGACAGATGGTCGACGGCGGCGGAATGATTTCCCAGTCGCATTTCGGCGACGCCGATATTGCACAACTGCCGGGCCCGGAACGACTCGTTGTTACTCGCGACGGCGAATTCCATGGCCCGCCGGAAACAAGGCAACGCGGCGCGATAGTCACCGAGACCGGCCAGCAACAGGCCGACGTTCCCCGACAGGTTGAAGACATAGCCGGATTCACCGGCGGCGTCGAACTCCTTGATCGCGTCCTGCAGGACGGCGAGTGATTCGGCCGCGTTCCCCCGTTGCCAATGGGTCATGGCCAGCCCGTTCAGCACGTGCCCTCGGGTGGCGCCGGACGCGACCCGGACGGCGTTGCCGAACAGGGCGAGTGCGTCACTCACGTGCACGCGGGCCTCGAAATAGCTCGTCATCACGCACGCGAGCCGCGTCACGTGCTCGTCCCGCCCCTCGCCCAGCGCCCAGCCGGACGCGACGACGAGGTTGACCCGCTCGGCGTCCAGCCAGGCCATCGCCTCGTCCGCCTCGTCGAACACGAGAGCCCGTGCCGCGGGCGTGGGCAGGCCCGCCCACCGGTCCGCCTCATGGGGGAAACAGGTGACGAGCGCGGCACGGGTGGTGGCCAGCTGGAAGTCGAGCAGCCGGCCGGCCGCGGCCCGGCGCACCCTGGCCTGGACGCTCTCCCGGACACGTTTCTCGGCGAACACCCGGACCAGGTCGTGCAGTTCGAACCGGGACCCGCGGGCGGTGACCATGTTGGCCGCCACCAGATCGTCGAGCCGGCGACGGACGACGTCGACCTCGACGCCTGCCAGAGCCGCGGCCGCGTGGTAGTCGATGTCCCGACCGGGATAGGCGGCGAGCAGGCCGAGCAGGACCCGGTCCGGTTCGGCCAGTTCGTCGTACGACGTGCGCAACGCGACTTCGACCCCGTCGTCCAGCCGCAGCATGGTCCGCAGATCGGCGAGGCGGTCGCGGTGGTCGGCCATCGTCCACTCGTCCGAGGCGGCCAACCGGCGGGTCACCAACGCGAGGGCCAGCGGTAGCCGTCCGACCAGTTCGACGATGGCGGCGGCCTCGCCCTGCTCCGCGTCGACGCGTTCGTCGCCGATCCCGTCGCGGAGTAACTCGACCGACTCTTCCGGCGTGAACACGTCGAGCGCCACGTGCCGCGCCGTCTCCAATCCGGCGAGGCGGCGCCTGCTGGTGACCAGCACCAGGCAAGTCGGAAGGGCGGGCAGCAACGGCAGCACCTGGTCGACCGACTCCGCGTTGTCCAGCAGGATCAGCGCGCGCCGTCCGTCCAGCAGACGGCGGAAGAGCGCGCTCCGGTCGGCGAGGGTGAGGCAGCCGATCTCGCTGCCGGACGCCCCGAGCCGGCGCAGGAAGCCTTCGAGAACCGCGGCCGGGTCCGCCGCGGGCCGATCCGCGTCGAAGCCGCGGAGATTCACCACCAGCCGTACGTCCGCGAACCGGCCCCGCTCGGCCAGCAGCCGCGCGACCTCGCAGGCGAACCGGGTCTTGCCGACCCCGGCCATTCCGGAGATCGCCCACACCCCGGCGTCGTCCAGCCCGGCCTCCAGCACCTGACGCAAGTGCGCCTGCCTGCCGACGAACCTGCCGACCCCGGCGGGCAGGTGATCGGCCACGCTGATCACGGCCGCCTCGGTGGCGTGTCCGGTGATCACCCGGTGCGCCTGCCGCCATTCCGCCGCGACGTCCATGCCGAGCAGCACGGCCGCGATGTCGACGACCAGTTCGACGTCCAAGCGTTTGCGTCCTGGCAGGAGGCAGCGATACACGGTGTTGTAGGCGGGCAGGTCGGCCGACCCCCGGGCCGTGCGCAGGCGCCGCACCCGCCGGTGCAGTTCCCGGTGGGTCAACCCCGCCCAGGCCAACGCCTGTCTCAGCCGCTGGGAGAGCTCGTCGTACGACCGAGCGCCGACCGGACTCGGCGGCTGTTCCTCCGTCACGGGAACCCCCTGGACACGTGAAACCGATCCGTCCGGCGGTGACTCCCGGACCGAATGCTGACCGACCTTAGACGAGATTCGGCGACCGCTGGTGCCGGTGGGGCGCACGTGGCGATTGCCGTGTCCGTGAAGGCCTCCTTGAGGGACCCAGAGTCCCTCAAGGAGGCCTTCACGGACTTGGCTCACCCTCACGGAGGTCCAGCATCGGCGGTTTCTCCTGTTCGGACCATTTCGATCGGCCGAACGGTCTACCCTTTTCGATCATGGATCCCGACCGGACACCGGAGCCGCTGGGCGCCGGTTCGTTCGACGAGCTGGCGGCCCGGCTGAACGCGCTGCGCGGCCGGTACGGCGTGTCCTACCGGGAGCTGCACCGGCGTGTCGTGCGGGGGAGGCGGACGGCGGGGAACTCCGATCTGCCGGTGTTCAACACGGTCTACCGCTGTCTGCAGCCGGGCAGACGGCGGATGGATGCGGATCTCGTCGCGGATATCGTGCGCGCGCTCACCGCCGACGAGGCGGTGGTGGCGCGGTGGCGACAGGTGTGCCAGGTGATCGCCGGGCTCACCGCCGACTCGTCCTGGGTGACCGTGGCGGGTGAGCTGCCCGCCGACAGCACGGAGTTCGTCGGCAGGCACGCCGAGCTGGCCGCGATCACCGGGGACGACGAGGCGCGGCCACCGGTGGTGGTGATCGACGGGATGGCCGGTGTCGGCAAGACCAGTCTCGCCGTCCGGGCCGCGCACCGGCTGGCACAGCGGGACGGCGCCGCGGTCCGGTTGTGGGCGGACCTGCGTGGCTACGACGCCGACCGCGCGCCCGCCGACCCGCTCGCGGTGCTGGACGAGTTCCTCCGGCGGCTCGGGGTGCCGGGCGGCGAGATCCACCGCCTCGGCCCCGCGGGCAGGCTGGCGACGTACCGGCAACTGCTCGCGGACCGGCGCCCGGTCGTGGTGCTGGACAACGCGGCAGACGCCGACCAGGTGCGCCCGCTGCTGCCGGACTCGCCGGGCGGCGTCGTGCTGATCACCAGCAGACGGCGCCTGACCGGCCTGGCCGGTGCGCGGATCGTGCACTTGGAGGCGTTTCAGGGGACCGAGTCACTCGACATGTTGCGCAGGCTGGTCGGCGCGACCGAGATCGCCGAGGACACCGAGGCCGCCACGAGGATCGCCGAGCTGGTCGGTCATCTGCCGCTCGCGTTGACGGTGGTGGCGGGCCGGATCCGGAACCGGCGCGGCTGGACGTTGCGCGACCACGCCGCCCGGCTCGCGGAACGCCGGGGCAGCCTGCGGGTCGAGGACGAGCTGGAGAACGCCATCGGCCTGTCCTACGCCGACCTGCCCGCCGAGGCCGCGCTGCTGCTGCGACTTCTCGCGATCCATCCCGGCCGCGACGTCGACACGCGCGCGGCGGCCGCGCTCGCCGGGGTGGACCTGCGCACGGCGGAGGCACTTCTGGGGGAACTGGTCGCGGGCAGCCTGGTGCAGCGGCCCGTCCGGGATCGGTTCGGCCTGCACGACGTGGTCCGCCTCTACGCGGCGGGGCTGGCGCGGGACGTGGACGCCGCCTCCGCGCGGCAGGCCGCGCTCGGCCGGTTGTTCGGCTACTACCGGCACGCCGCCTCCCGCGCCATGGACCGCTACGCCCCGCACGAACGCGACCGACGGCCCGAAGTGTCCACTTCGGACGTTCCGTCGCCGGACTTCGGTGACGTCGCGGCGGCGACCGAGTGGCTGGACGCCGAGCGGCACAACCTGGTCGGCATCACCGCGCTGGCCGAAGAGCAGGGCGGACGCGAGGACGCGGCCACGATGTCGCCGATCTTGAACCGGTACCTGTACAACGCGCTGCACTTCGCCGACGCGGAGATCGTGCACGGCATCGCGGTCCGCGCCGCCGATCCGCTGGTCCAGGCGAGTGCGCGGATGAGCCTCGGTGCGGTCTATCTGCGGTCCAACCGCTACCAGGAGAGCATCGACCAGTTCAAGCAGGCGCTCGCGCGGTACGACGCGGGCGGGGACCGGGCCAGCTGGGCGCGGGCGCTGAACAACCTTGGCAACGCGTTCGACCGGCTCAGCGACTTCGCGGCGGCCGAAGACTGCTACCGGCGGGCGTTGCTCGTGCACCGGGCGACCGGCAACCGCACCAGCGAGAGCCGCGCGCTGGGCAACCTCGGGAACAGCGCGATGCGCGTCGGCGACTGGGACAAGGCCGCGACGTACCTGGACGAGGCACTGGCGATCATGCTGGAGATGGGGGACCGGGTCGGGGAATGCCTGACCTACGGCAACCTCGGCACGGTGCACGAGCAGCAGGGGCACCTCACCGAGGCACTCGACCACTACCGGCGGGCGCTCGTCACCGCACGCGAGTTCGGCTACCCGTTCCCGGAGACCGAGGCGTTGCTCCACATCGGAGTGCTGCTCGCGCGGCTGGGTGAGTACGACGACGCTCTGGCGCATCTGACCGAGGCGCTGGACCTCGCGCGCCGGAACAGCTTGGGCGAGTTCGAAATCAAGGCGCTCAACGGCATCGGCATCGCACTCGGCGACCTGGGTGACGCCGCGGGCTCGATCGCCGGGCACCGGGAAGCGCTTGCGGTCGCCGAGAAACTGGGCGACCGCTACGAGCAGGCACGGGCGCACAAGGGGATCGAACAAGGCGCCGCCGTCACCGGCGACACCGGCGTGGCCGACGATCACGGGCGGAAGGCGCGGGCCCTGCTCACCGAGATCGGCTTGCGCTAGGTGCCGCCGCACCACGGATCCGGGGCCGCCATCGAGGGGGGAGTGGCGATGTCCGGATCCGTGGTGACCGGCTCACTTCCAGACGTACGCGGCGCCGCCGAAGCCCGGCTGGACCTTCGCCCGCACCCGGGGGGTCGAGGCGAGGCCGAGATAACCGCCGCCCTTCTTCGGCGGGCCCGACCAGCGCACGACAACGGTGCCGCCGGTTCCGCAGCCCGCCGTCGTCCAGGTCGTGACGCTCTTCTTCTTCTTGGTGCTCCAGTAGTGGCCCTCCGCCTGGACGCAGACCCGGCCGTTGCTGCCTGCCGGGATCTTCCACGTGTAGCGGCGGTGCTGCGGGTTCTTCTTCGAATCCGGGCTGATGTAGCCACAGCTCGCCTTGCTCACCTTCCACTCGCCGAAGCCGGCCAAGGCGCGACGCCAGTCGCCGCAGTCGGCGGCGGTGACGTCGCCGCTCTCCGCGGCCTCTTCGGTGAGCTCGACCGCGGCCGTGCTGTCGTCGACCTCCGATTCGGTGACCGTGGTGGTGTCCGCCTGCTCGTCAGCCACCGCCGGCGCGGTCTGCGCGGTGAGCACCATGCCCGCGGCCACCAGGCCGGTCGTGACCCGTGTCGTCCATTTCTTCAACGTTCATCTCTTTCTGGTAATTCGATAGGTCGGCCGCGTAAGTGATTTTCCATCAGCCGATTACCTGGTCACGGCAAATATTATCGGCCCCGCGCGGAGCCGACTAGTGATCTTGGGCGACGACCTTGATCGAAGTTGTTCGAAAACGCCGAACCGGCCATCAGCCGAGATCGACGAGCGACCCGATGCCCCAGTGACGGGCTTTCGCGGCGATGGCGCCGTAGAGCGCCACGTCCAGCACACCCATGCCGAACGGGTTGAGCACGACGTGCGGCCTGGCGGTGCCGCGGCCGGTGTACCGGCCGGTGAGCAGCCCGCCCAAGGTGGCGTCGATCGGTTTCGCCGTGCCGTCCGACGGGCGGGTGACCAGCCCGGCGCCCATCAGGCGGCCGAGTGGGCGACGGGGGTTGTCCGCCACCAGGTCGAGGTCGTCCACGTACAGCGCCGCGGCGTCGAGGAACGTCTCGTCCGCGAGGTCGCCCAAGGACACGTTGACCAGCAGCGCGCCGGGCCGCGCCCAGTCGGGGGTCACGTAGCCCTCGTCGGCGGTGGTGGTGAAGACCGCGATCTCGCCGGCCGCGACCGCGTCGCGGGCACTGCCGTGCACGGTCACATCGAGGCCGTCGCGGGAGAGCAGGTCCGCGAGACGGTGGGCGACGGCCGGGTCGCGGTCGTGCAGCGACACCGCGCGCAGGGCCGTCAACCTGCGGGTCAGCAGCGCCGCGTGCATCCGTCCTTGTGCCCCGCAGCCCACGATCGCGAGCGAACCGGCGCCGGCATAACCCGTGGCGTCGACGCCGACCGCGCTCACCGCCGCCGTGCGCACCGCGCTCAGCAGGCCCGCCTCCATGATCGACGTGACCCGGGCGGTCTCGGCGTCGAAGCACAGGCCCAGCCCGCCCGCGCGTTCCAGGCCCGCCGCCGGATTGGACACGCTGGCGTTGATGATCTTCATGCCGTGGTGCGGCCCCACCGCGCCGGGCATGCCGATCGACCGGGTGTACGCGCCCCGCGAGTTCTCCCACCGCAGGTACGCCTCGGCGGGGAGCAGGCTCTCACCGCGATCGTGGTCGGCCAGCGTCCGCCGGACGACCTCGACCGGGTCGATGCTCCCCAGGCAACACCGGACGTCCGCGCGCGACAGCACGGTCACCCGGCCTGCGCCCGCCAGTCCCGTGTCCGCCTGGTCGTACCATTGCTCGCTCATGCCGAATCCTTGCCGCGGCACCATTCCAGTGCCGCCATCGCGCTGTACATCTTGTTCTCCGCCTGGGCGAACGCGAGGCTGTCCCCGCCGTCCAGCACCTCCGCGGTGACCTCCTCGCCGCGGTGCGCGGGCAGGTCGTGCATGAACACCGCGTCCGGGCTGGTCCGCCACAACGCCCGCGTCACCTGGAACGGCGCGAAAACCTCGCGCCAGTCGGGGTCCGGTTTGGTCGTACCCGTCGTCTCCCACCGCGTGGTGTACACGACGTCGGACACCGGCAGGTCGTCCATGTCGTGGCGCTCCACAATGGACGCTTGATGGCGCGCGGCGTGCGACCGCGCACGTGCCAGCACTCCGGGGTCGAGGCCGTAGCCGGGCGGGGTGCGCAGGTGCAGTTCGGTGCCGGGGAAACGGGTGAGCGCCAACGCGAGCGCGGCCGCGGAGTTGTTGCCCTCGCCGAGATACAGCACCCGCAGCCCGTCGACGCGCCCGAACCGGCGGACCAGCGTGGTGAGATCCGCGAGCGCCTGGGTGGGGTGCTCGTCCGCGGTCATGGCGTTGACCACCGACATCCGCTTCTGGTCGGCCATGGCCCGCAGTTCCGCCGGATCGCCCGCGGTGCGCACCACGAGCGCGTCGAGCATGGTGGACAGCACCCGGCCCGTGTCCGCGATGGTCTCCCCGGTGTTGATCTGCAGATCTCCTGGCCCATAGGAGACGATGCGCGCGCCGAGCCGCAGCGCGCCCGACGAGAACGCCGTGCGAGTGCGCGTGGAGGTCTTGCTGAAGTAGATGCCGATGACCTCACCGGACAGCGCCGTGGCCGCTTGCCGCGGGTCGTCGGCCAGTCGCGTCGCCCGGGCGACGACGGAACGCAGGTCTTCGTCGGTGAGGTCGTCGAGCGAAATGAGGTGGCGCAAGGTTTCTCCTTACCGGGCGGCGGTCAACGGCCGGGTCTTGACCTCGGGTACTTCGCCGAAGTGCTCGAGTACCCAGGAGTCCGAGTAGATGGTGTCGAGGTAGCGGTTGCCGTCGTCGGGGAAGACGAGCACACAACGGGATCCGGCGGGGATGCGGTGGCGCAGCTTGCCGAGCGCGGACACGGTCGCGCCCGACGACCCGCCTGCCAGGATCGCTTCACGCGCCACCAGCAGCCGGCAGGCACGCACGCATTCCAGGTCCGTCACGTGGACGATTTCGTTGACCGCACCGGCGGAATCGACCGAGCCGACCAGCGGCGGCCGCCACCCGGCACCGTGCCCGGGGATCAGCCGGTGCTCGGTCGGAGTGTGGAAGATGGCGCTGCCCGCCGCGTCGACCGCGACCAGTTTCGTGGCCAGGCCGTGGTCGCGGATGTGGTCGGCGCAGCCGCGCAGCGTCCCGCCGGTGCTGACCGAGCAGAACAGGTAGTCGACCCGTCCGTCCAGCGCGGTGACGATCTCGGCCATCGTCCGCTCGTGCGCGGCCGCGTTGAGCGGGTTCTCGTATTGGTTGGGCCAGAACGCGTCCGGCAGCAGCGCCACCAGTTCCCGCACCCGCGCGATCCGCGCGCCGAGCAGGTCGCCGCCCGGTGCGGACACGACTTCCACCGCCGCGCCGTAGGCCCGCAACAGCGCGACGGACTGCGCGGTCGTCCGGGTGTCGACCACACAGATCAGCTCGAGCCCGAAGTAGGCACACAGCTGGGCGAGGCCGACGCCGAGGTTGCCGGAGGTCGACTCCACCACCACCGACCGGCCCGGTACCAGCTCACCGGCCTGGATCTTGCCGCGCAGCATGTGCAGCGCGGTGCGGTCCTTGACACTGCCGCCCGGATTGAACTTCTCCATCTTCGCGAACACCTGGACGTCCGCGATCGGCACGACCCGCTCCAGTGCGACCAGTGGGGTGTCGCCGATCGTCGCGAGCACTCCGCTCAAGTCACCCGTGCTCAACGGACACCCACTCTCCCCTGGCCACCGGAACCGTGGCCGCGACGTTGCCGCCGGACACGATCGCCACGGTCGCGCCCCGCCACCGTCCGGTCAGGTGGGCGGCGGTCGCCACCGCGCCGCTCGGCTCCGCGAGCACACCGAACCGGTCGGACAGGAACTCCCGCGCGGCGACGATGCCGTCCTCGTCGACGGTGACGATGTCGTCCACGAGCACCTTGATATGCCGCCAGGCGAGCTCGCCGAGCACCGGCGCGCGCAGCCCGTCCGCGATCGTGCGGTAGGTCCGCTCCACCGGCCACCGCACCAGCCTGCCCAGTCGCAGCGACTCGGCCGCGTCCCCGGCCAGCGCCGGCTCGACGCCGACGACACGGGTGCCGGGGGAGACGGCCTTCACGGCGGCGGCGACTCCGGCGAGCAGGCCGCCGTTGCACACCGGCACCAGGACGGTGCGTACCTCCGGCAGATCCGCCACGATCTCGGTGCCGGCCGTGCCGTGCCCGGCGATCACGTCGAAGTCGGCGGAACCGACGACGGTGGCGCCGGTCCGCGCCGCCAGATCGGCCGTGGTCCGTTCGCGCAGCGCGGGTGGCACGACCACGACGTGCGCGCCGAGCGCGCGCACCGCGTCCACCTTCAACGCGGGCGCGGTGGCGGGAAGGACGACCGTGGCGCGCAGGCCGTGCTGTGCCGCCGCGTAGGCCACCGCACGACCGTGGTTGCCGGACGACTGGGCGAGGACGTGGCTCGCGGAGAGCCGGGCGACCGCGTTGAGCGCGCCTCGTGCCTTGAACGAACCGGTGCGCTGCCGGTGCTCCGGTTTGAGCCACAGGTCGCCGACCGGGCCGAGCAGGGGAGTGCGGTGCACGGCGTGCCGGATCCGCTCGGCGGCCGAGCGCAGGTCGGCCGGGGTGACGAGAGAGGACATCGCCGTCACCGCGCCAGATTCCGGTCGGCGAGCGCCTGCACCCGGTCGAGATCGGCGTCGATCTCCGCCGGTGGCGCCGCGTCGGGCAGCAGGTCCTCGATGTCGCGCAGCGGCCGGTACCGCAGCCCCAGCACACCCCACACCACCAGCACGGCACCGGAGACCACCATCAGCGTGGCGAAGCCGCCGAGCCGGTCGGCGAGCGGTCCCGCGGTCAGGAACCCGAGCGGCTGCATGGCGGTCGCCAGCATGACGTTGATCGCCAGCACCCGGCCCTGCAGCTGCTGGCCGACCTTCGTCTGGATGATCGACAGCCAGTGCGCGTTGCCGATGCTCATGCACGCCAGCCGCACGAACAGGCCGGCGGCGACCACGAACACCGACGGCCACGCCCCCATCAGCGCCACCCCGAGCCCGGAGCCGATGACGAACGCGATCATGCCGGTGGCACGGCGGGTGGTGCCGCCCCAGGTGACCACGACGAGTGCGCCGACCGCGGCGCCGATCCCGCCGACGGCACTGACCACACCCAGTTCGCCCGTCGAGCCGATCGACAGGACCAGCGGGGTGAGCCCCACCCACATCACGGCGGTGAAGTAGTTGACCACCGCGAAGTAGCCGATCATCACCAGCAGCGGTTTGCGGCGCAGCACGAACTTCCATCCGCCGGTGACCGCCCTCGCGAACGGTTCGGCCTGGGTGAAGAACATCCGGTCCGGGAACCGCACCAGTACCAGGGTGGTCACCCCGATCGCGAACGTGGCGACGTCGGCCACGACGACCGCGGTCAGTCCGGACAGTCCCATGAGGACACCGCCGAGGACCGGCCCGAGTATCGTGCCGAGCCCGGCGCCCATGTCGGCGAGCGCGTTGGCCTGCGGCAGGTACGGCTTCGGCACCAGCTGGGCGATCGCCGCCAGGTAGGCGGGCCGGTGGAACGCCGACGCCACCGACATGACCCCGACGATCACGCAGACGGCCACGAGATCGAGCCGTCCCAAGGCGACCAGCACGGCGAGCGCGGCCATCGCCGCGCCGCTCGTCAGGTCGCAGCACAGCATGATCCGCCTGCGGTCCACCCGGTCGGCGAGCGCGCCGCCGACCGGGGTCAGGAGCATGCTCGGCACGCGGGCGAGCAACACGACCAGCGCGAGATCGATGACGCGCCCGCTGAGCTGGTAGGCCCACACGCCGAGCGCGAACGCGCTCAGTTCGTTGCCGATCATCGACACGGCTTGGCCGCCCGCCACGGTGTAGAACGCGCGGAGCCCGCGCCGGGTCGCGGTCGCGGCGACCGGGACGTCGCCGACTTCCGGCGGCAGGTCACCGGCGGCCCAGCGGGGCAGCCGGTCCCGCAGCAGTGCGGCGACGTCGGCAGCCTGGTGGCGCAGGAAGTAGTGCCCGGCCCTGGGCAGCACGGCCAGCTCGACCCGGTCGGCGAACACACCCCACTCGCGGTACCGCTCCTGGTACAGCTCGGTCGCCGGGTCGCTCGACCCGACCACGCACAGGATCGGCGCCGTGAGCCGGGGCGTCCGCCCGGCGTCCGGGTCGAGCGCGCCGCCGAACCACGCCTGCGCCTGTCCGGCGTCGTGCCGCAGCGCACGCAGCATCGCCGCGCTCGCGGCCTCGTCCATGTCGTCCAGCAGTCCGCCGGTGGCCCTCAGCGTGTCCCGGTAGAGCCGGTCCGCCACCCAGCGTTCGCGCGGGAACCGGCGCTGCAGCCAGGCGGAAAGCTTGCCCGGCAGGCGCGCGGAAGGGAAGCTGCCCGCCACGACCACTCCGGCGACGGTGCGGCCGTCGGCTTCGAGCCGGGCGGCGAGCGCGGTGGCCACCGCGGAGCCGACGCAGTGCCCGTACACCGCGACCGGGCCGGTGACGGTCCGGCCGATCTCGTCGGCCAGCAGGTCCACGACCTCGTCGACGGTGCGGAACGCCTCGTCGGGCCGGGCCACGTCGTGTCCGGGCAGTTCGACGGCGAGCAGGTCGATGTCCGGTGTGGCGGCGGCGAGTTCGGTGGCCAGAGGCTGGAACACCGCGGCCGAGCCTCCGCCGTAGGGCACGCAGACGAGCGTCACGTCCGGTGTGCCCGCGCGGGCGGGGGAGAGACGGTGCAGCAGGCGCCCGTCGCCGGTCTCCTGTCCGGCGTCGAGATGAGCGGCCAGTTCGCGGACGGTCGGGTGCAGGAACAGGTCGATGACCCGAAGCCGCTCGTCGATCAGCCGGACCGCGCGGACCGCGGTGAACGAATGGCCGCCGAGGGCGAAGAAGTCGTCGTCCGCGCCGACCACGGGTACATCGAGCACCTGTGCCCACACCTGGGCGACGCGTTGCTCGGTCGGCGTTTCCGGCGCGCCCGAACCGGTCACCGGCACGGCAAGGGGTCCGGCGGTGGGCTCGCTGACCGGGCGGGACCCGGCGCGGGCCGGACCGACCGCGGCGACCGGTTGGTCCACATGGGACAGCAAGCCGGTCAGGAGTGCCTGGAAGTCGGCGACGATCCCCTCCGCGGTGCCGGCGTCGAAGAGGTCGGCCCGGTAGGCGAGGCCACCGAGGTAGGTGTCGCCGTCGTTGACCAGCACCATGCTGAGGTCGAACTTCACCTGCTCGCCCGCGTCGCGGACGGCCGTCACTTCGACACCCGGGATGGCGGGCGGTGTCGCCGGCTGGTCGAGGACGTTCAGCACTACCTGGAAGATCGGCGTCGCGGCCACGGACCGCTCCGGCCGCAGCCGCTCGATGATCCCTTCGAGGGGCGTCTCGGCGTGCGCGAACGCGCCGAGCACGGTCTCGCGGGACCGGCCGAGCAACTCCCGCACGGTCGGGTCGCCGCCGAGGTCCGTGCGCAACACGAGCGTGTTCACGAAACAGCCCACCGTCGACTCGACGTCCGGGTGATGCCGTCCGGACTCCGGCACGCCGACCGCGACGTCGTCGGTCCCGGCGCGGCGGCCGAGCAGTTCCTGCCAGCAGGCCAGCAGCACCATGAACGGCGTCACGCCCGCCTCGGCCGCGACCTGCCGGACGCGTGCGGTGAGCGCGGCCGGGAGGGCGAACCGGACGTGCCCGCCGGACCAGTCGGCCACCGCCGGGCGGGGCCGGTCGGTCGGCAACGCGAGCAGCGGCGGCAGCCCGGACAGGCGGTCGCACCACCAGTCCAGGTCCTCGTCGCGCCCGCGGGCGGCCAGCCAGGCGGCGTAGTCCGCGTACTGGACGGGCAGGGCCGCGTCGGGTGCCGCTCCCGCGAGCCGGGCGGCGTACGCGTCGGCGAGGTCCTTGCCGATGACGCCGCGCGACCAGTTGTCCGTCGCGATGTGGTGCACGGTGAGCGCGAGGACGTGCTCATCGGCGGCGATCCGGAACAGCGAAGCCCGCAGCGGCGGCTGCCGGTCCAGCGCGAACGGCCGCGCCAGCTCGGCCCGGCACGCCGCGTCCACCCGGTCGGCCGCGATGTCCACAATGGACACGGGCACGCGGTCGGCGGGCACTGGCACGGCCACCGGGGTGCCGTCCCGCTCCTCGATCACGCTGCGCAGGACGGTGTGCCGTGCGGCGACGTCCCGGACCGCGAGCGCCATCGCCGTCGCGTCCAGCGGCCCGCGCAGCCGCAGCACGAGATCGGCGTGATAGGCCGACCCCGGGCCGAGTAGTTCGAGAAACCACAGCCGCGCCTGCGCGGACGACAGCGGCGCGGGTGCTTCGGGGTCCGGCCGCACGGGGATGGGCGCCCCGCCGAACACGCCGCCCGGGTCGGCGGCCAGCGCGGCGGCGAGGTCGGCCAGCACCGGGTGCTCGAACACCGTGCGCACGGCGACGTCGCGGCGCAGCGCCTCTCCCAGCCGTCCCGCCACGCGCACCGCGGCGAAGGAATGACCGCCCACGGCGAAGAAGTCGTCGTCAGCGGCGACGTCGGCGACACCGAGCACGTCGCCCCAGACCCGCGCCACGAGCCGCTCGGCCGGGGTCGCCACCGGCCGCCGCGCGGCAGGCTCCCGCTCGGCCGCGTCGGGTAGCGCCGCCCGGTCGATCTTGCCGTTCGCGTTGAGCGGCAAGCGGTCCAGGATCGAGAGCGAGCCCGGCACCATGTAGTCCGGCAACCGGTCACGCAGCGCCCGCCGCACGGCCGGGACCGCGAGATCGGCACCCGGCGCGGGCACCAACCACGCCGCGAGCCTGCGGTCCAGACCGGCGCCGACCGGCAGCACCACGGCCTCGGCCACCCCGTCGACGTCGCGGAGGGCGGCGGTGACCTCGCCCAGTTCCACCCGGTGGCCGCGCACCTTCACCTGGTCGTCGGCGCGGCCGAGGAACTGCACGGTGCCGTCGGCACGGACACGCAACAGGTCGCCGCTGCGGAAGCACCGCACGCCGGTGCCCAGCGGATCGGGTACGAACCGGGCCGCGGTCTGCGTGTCGTCGCCCAGGTAGCCGCGGGTGATCTGCGGCCCGCCGATCACCAGTTCGCCGGTCATGCCGTCGGGCACGACCTCGCCGCGCGCGTCGACGAGATGGCCGACGACCCCGGGCAGCGGCGTGCCGAGTGGCACGTATCCGGTGCGCTCGTGCGGCGGGACGGCCGCCACGTCGCACGTCATCGAGATCATCGTGCTCTCGGTGTGCCCGTAGTGGCTCTGCACCCGCAGACCGGGACGGGCCGCCTCGACCCGCTCGACGAGCGACCACGGGCACGCCTCGCCGGCGAGGATCAGCAGCCGCCTCGGCAGCACGGAGGCCAGATCTCCATGCCGGGCAAGGAGTTCCAGGTGGCTGGGCACGCACTTGAGCACGTCGACCGGATGCTCGGCCAGATACCCGGCGAAGGCTTCCGGATCCATCGCGGTGTCCCGGTCGACCAGGTGGACGGTGCCGCCGGTGGTCAGCGCGCCGTACACGCAGGTGAGACCGAAGTCGGCCGCCGGGGTGGAGACGACCGCGAACGACGCGCCCGCCACGTCGCCGAGCCGGGGCAGCATGCCCGACAGGTAGTGCGCGACGTTGCGGTGCTCGACCGCGACCCCCTTCGGCGCACCGGTCGAACCGGACGTGAAGATCACGTGGATCAGGTCGTGCCCCGCGACCGGGACGCCGGGCCGGGTGCTGGGCTGGGCAGCGACCGCATCGTCGACGGTCAGCACCGTGACCCCGGGAACGGTGATGTCGAGGCCGGGTTCGGCGAGCAGGATCCGCGCGCCCGCGGTGGCGAGGATGGCGGCCACCCGCGCCTGCGGATAGGTGGTGTCCATCGGCAGGTACGCGCCGCCGGACTTCATGATGCCCAGTACCGCGCACGCCACGTCCGTGCCCTGTTCGAGCAGCAGCCCGACAGGCTCGTCGGCATGGACGCCGAGCGCTCGCAGCCGGTGCGCGATCCGGTTGGCGCGTTCGTCGAGCCGCCGGTAGGTGAGCGTGCCGGTCGCGCCGACCACGGCGACCCGGTCCGGGCAGCGGTCGGCGGTGTCCTCGATCAGCGTGTGCACCGGGCGGAGTCCGGTCCGCTCCGGTTCCGGTCCCGCCAGCGACGGGGCGGTGACGGCTTCGAGGGGCACCTCGGCCACGTGTCGGTCGAGGTCCGCGGTGATCCCGTCGACGAGCGAGACGAACCAGCGGGCGATCCGTTCCGCGGTGCCCCGGTCGAACAGGTCGGTGCGGTAGGCCAGCCCGCCCGAATAGCCATCGCCGGACCGGGACAGCGCGAGGTTCAGGTCGTACTTGACGCTGCGCACCGGCGGTTCGGTGACCCGGGCGGCCAGACCGGGCAGCTCGGGTGCCCGCGACGGTTCGTCGAGCACGTTGAGCATGACCTGGAAGACCGGCGACGCGTCGAGCCCGCGCCGGGGCGCGACCCGCTCCACGATCCGCTCGAACGCCACGTCCGTATGCGCGAACGCGTCGAGCACCGTGTCCCGGGCGGCGGCGAGCAGTTCGCGGCCGGTCGCCCCGGCCAGGTCGGTGCGCAGCACCAGCGTGTCGACGAAGCAGCCGACGACCCGTTCGGCGTCCGGATGGCGCCGGCCCGACTCCGGTACCCCCACCGGCACGTCGGTCGTCCCGGCCAGCCTGGCGAGCAGGGTCTGCCAGCACGCCAGGAACACCATGAACGGGGTGGCGCCGGTGGTGCGGCCGATCTCCCGCAGTCGCGCGGTGAGCGCGGCGGGCACTTCGACTTCGACCTCGGCGCCCTCGTCCCCGGCCACGGCCGGACGGGGCCGGTCGGTCGGCAGCTCCAGCACCGGCGGGAGCCCGGCGAGCCGCTCGGACCACCAGTCCAGGTCGGCCTCGGCGGTGTCCGGCCTGGAACCGTTCCACGCCACCAGGTCCGCGTACTGGAGAGCCGGTGGCGGCGGCAGGTCGCGGCCGCCGAGGCGGGCCGTGTAGCAGGCGGCGAGGTCGTCGAGCACGACGGCGACCGACGGGGCGTCCATCGCGATGTGGTGGAACGTCAACGCCAGCACCCGCCGGTCGGCGGTGACCCGGAAGACCACGGCCCGCATAGGTGGCATGTCCTCGAGCGCGAACGGACGGGTGGCCTCGGCGGCCACCGCGGCGTCCAGCTCCGCCGCCGTGACGTCCACAGTGGACACCGGGACAGTGGGTCCGGCGCACCGCATCGGTTCGCCGTCTATCTCCCGGTACACGCCGCGGAGCACGTCGTGGCGGTCGGCGACGTCGCGGACCGCGGCGAGCAGCGCGGTCTCGTCGGCCGGTCCCGTCAGTTCGAGCACGAGCGGCAGGTTGTAGGCGTGGCCACCGGGTTCGAAGCGGGCCAGGAACCACAGCCTGGCCTGCGCGGGCGACAGCGGCACCGGCGACCCGTCGCGGGGGAGCCGGGGGATGGCCGGCTCCGCGGCGGGGGCGCCGCCACGCAGTGCGGCGGTGGCGCGGTCGGCGAGCAGCTCACGCATGCGCCGCTGTGCGGGGGTGACCAGCGAGTCGGTCATACCGTGCTCCCCGTCGGGACATCGATGGCGTCGTCCTCCGCCAGTGCGGTCATCGCGATCCGTTCCAGCTCCGCGGCGAACTCCCGCAGCACCGGCCGGTCGAACAGACACCGCACCGGGACCGCGAAACCGAGCGCCTCGCCGAGGCGGCCGACGACCTTGGTCGCGGCGAGCGAATGTCCGCCGAGGCCGAAGAAGTCGTCCAGCGCGCCGACCCGCTCTCGGCCGAGCACCTCGGCCCAGATCACCGCGACGAGCTCCTCGACCGCCGAGGCCGGTGGGCTGTCCGGTCGCGCCGGTGCCGTGGGTGCGGGCAGCGCGGCGCGGTCCACCTTGCCGGTCGTCGTGGCCGGGAACGCGTCGAGCGGTACCCACCGGTGCGGCACCGCGTAGTCGGGGAGTCGTCCGCGCAGCACGGCCGCCACCGCGTCGGTGTCCACAATGGACGGAGTGAGGTAGCCGACGAGATGTGGTTCGCCTTCCCCGGCACGCACCACGACCACCGCGTCGGTCACTCCGGCGACCGTGCGCAGCACATGCTCCACCTCGCCGAGTTCCACCCGGTTGCCGCGGATCTTCACCTGGTGGTCGGTGCGGCCGTGGAACTCCAGCACGCCGTCGGCGCGCCAGCGGACCAGGTCGCCGGTGCGGTAGGAGCGAACCCCGTGCAGCGGGTCGATGCCGAAGGCGGCCGCGGTCTGCTCCGGGCGGTCCCGGTAGCCCGATGTCACGCCGGCGCCGCCGATGGACAACTCGCCGACCGCGCCGGGAAGCGCGGCCTGGCCGAACGGGTCGACGACCGTGAGCAGGGTGCCGGCGATCGGTCCGCCGATCGGTAGCGGCCGGTCGGCGGACAGGTCGGTGGTGGTCACGAGATGGGTGGTCGCGGTGATGGTGGTCTCCGTGGGGCCGTAGCAGTTGCGCACGCTCGCGACCCGGGCGGTGAGCTGCCGCGCCAGTCCGACGTCGAGGGCTTCACCGCCGGAGAGCACGTGCAGTCCCGGCAGATCGGGAAGTCCGGCGGCGACGAGCATCCGCAAGGTGGTCGGGGTCGGGTTGAACCGGGTCGCGCCGGTCGCGACGAGCCGCCGTACCAGCGCGTGTCCGTCGACGGCACAGTCCCGGTCGGCGATCGCGCAGTGCGCGCCCGCGGTCAGCGTCGTCCAGATCTCGCCGGTGGCCGTGTCGAACACGAGCGGCGCCACCGCGAGCCACGTGTCGGCAGGCCGCACGTCGGTGACTTCGCGGAAGGCGTGGACCAGCGCGGAGAGGTTCCCGTGCGTGACCGCGACGCCCTTCGGCCTGCCGGTCGAGCCGGACGTGTAGAGGACGTAGGCGAGGTCGTCCTGGTCCGGCTCCCGCAGCGGGCGAGTGTCCGTGACGGGGGAGTCGAGGTCCACGACGGTCAGGTGCGGAAGTGCGGCGCGGGCCACGTCCAGTGCACGGCCGCGGGCGGCGACGACCCGGATTCCGGCGTCGGCGGCGAGCGCCGCGATCCGGTCCGCGGGATGGCCGGGATCCAGTGGCAGATACGCACCACCTGCCCGCCACACCGCGAGCAGCCCGGCGGGCAGGTATTCGTCGCGGGGCAGGCACACGCCGACCACCTCCCCGGTGGTGACACCCGCGGCGAGCAGACCGCGGGCGCCCTGTGCCGACCAGGTGGCCAGGTCCGCATAGGACAGTCGTCCGGCGGGCGACGACGTCGCCACCGCGCCGGGTGGTTGCGCGAGCACGTCGGCGACCACGGTTCGCGTGGCGGGCAAAGGTTTACCGGTGCCCCAGGCGAGCAGTTCGGCGCGGTCCGCGTCGTCCAGTATGTCCAGTGTGGACAGTGCGGCGCCCGGATCGGCGGTGAGCCGGTCCAGCAGGGCGCCGTACCAGCGGGCCCAGCGTTCGATCGTGGTCCGGTCGAACAGGTCGGTGCGGAACACGAGCCTGCCCGTGTAGCCGTCGCTGGTGCGGGCGAGGTCCAGGTTCAGGTCGTACAGCGCGGTGGCGACCGGTTGCGGCAGCACCGTCACGGCCAGGTCGCCGAGCGCCGCGGTCGGCTGCTCGTCGAGGACGTTCATCATCACCTGGCACACCGGGGTGCTCGCCGCGTCCCGCTCGGGCGCGAGCCGCCGCACGACCTCGTCGAACGGCACGTCGGCGTGCGCGAACGCGTCGAGTACCGCGTCGCGTGTCCTGGTCACGAGGTCGAGGCCCGACCGGGCGTCGGTCCCGAGGTCGGCACGGACGGCCACGGTGTCGACGAAGAAGCCGACCATCCTGGCCAGTTCGGCGGAGCGGCGGCCGCTGTGCGGCACCGCGACCGCGAGGTCCCGTACTCCGGCCAGCCGGGCGAGCAACAGCTGCCAGGCCGCGAGCAGGATCGTGAACGGGGTGGTCCCGGCGTCGTTCGCCAGGGTGCGGACCCGGCCGGTGACGACCGGGGACAGCCGGATCGGGACCTCGTCCGCCGTCCAGTCGGCGATGGCGGGGCGGGGCCGGTCGGCGGGCAGGCGCAACGCGGGCAAGTCCGCCAGCCGCCGTTCCCACCAGTCGAGCCCCTCGGACCGGTCCTGTTCGCGTTCCCACGTGGCGTGGTCGGCGTACTGGATCGCCGGTGGCGACGGCCAGTCGTCGGGTTCCGTGCGGTAGAACTGGTCCACTTCGGACAGCAGGAGCCGTTGGGAGACCGCGTCGGTGGCGATGTGGTGGCAGGTAAGGGTCAGCACGTGGTGGTCCGGTGCGAGCCGGAACAGGATCACGCGCAGCGGTGGCGCGGCGTCCAGCGCGAACGGCCGCCGGATCTCGGCCGCCACCGCCGCGCCCGTCTCCGATTCGTCAGTGTCCACAATGGACATAGGAATGGCATCGACCGGTCCGAGGAGCGCGACCGGCTCCCCGTCGATCTCGGTGAACCGGCTGCGCAGCACGTGATGGCGCGCCGTGAGCGCACGGATCGCGCGGTACAGCAGCGACTCGTCCAGCGCGCCCCGGATCCGCAGCACCGTGGGGGAGTTGTAGGCGGCGCTGCCCGGGTCGAGCTTCGCCGCGAACCACAGCATGCGCTGCGCCGAAGAAAGCGGCGCGGGTGCGGCCGGGTCCGCGCGGGCGACGAGCGGGCGGTCGTCGAAGGCGGCTTCCTGCTCGATCCGTGCGGTGAAGTCGGCGAGCACCGGGTGGTCGAACACCATGCGGACGGTGACCCGGCGTCTCAGCCGGGTGTGCAGGAGGCCGACCACCCGGGTCGCCGCGAGCGACCGGCCGCCGAGCGCGAAGAAGTCGCTGTCCGGGCCGATCCTCTCGTCGAGTTCGAGGCATTCCCGCCACACCTGCGCGACCACCGCCTCGGCCTCCGACAGCGGCGCGGCCGCGGCCGGTTGGGCGACGGGCACCGGCGGAAGTGCGCGCCGGTCGAGCTTTCCGTTGGGCAGCAAGGGGAGCGCGTCCAGGGTGCGCCATGAACTCGGCACCATGTAGGCGGGCAGCAACCGCCGCGTCTGTCGCTCGACGGCCGCCGCGTCGACGGTCGCGGGGGTGAGGTAGCCGATCACGTGCGCGTCCACGCCGTCCGCGGCCACCGCCACCGCCGCGTCGTCCACATCGGACAGTCCACGCAGTACCGACTCGATCTCGCCGAGCTCGAACCGGTTGCCCCGCACCTTCACCTGGTCGTCGGCGCGGCCGAGGAACTCCAGTGTCGCGTGATCCTGTTGCCTTGCGTCCGCTGTGGATCCACGTGGTTCCTGGCAAGACGGAGAAAAGTCGCTCGTACTGGACGTACTTGGGCTTTTCTCCGACGCAGCCAGGGGCCGCGTGGGCCGCAGCGGCGTAAGGCAAGCAGGGTCACGCGACACTGGTGTCGCGTCCGGCCGCCATCGGACCAGGTCGCCGGTGCGGTAGCAGCGCTCGCCTGGCCGCACCGGGTCGGCGACGAACGCGGACGCGGTCAGCTCGGGCCGTGCCCGGTAGCCGGTCGAGACACCGGCGCCACCGATCCACAGCTCACCGATCGCGCCGGGCGGAGCGAGCCTGCCCGCCTCGTCCATGACGTACAGCCGGGCGCCCGGCGTCGGCGAACCGATCGGGACACGGTCGTGGCCGGTGACCCGGTGCGCGGTCGCCGCGACCGTGGTCTCCGTCGGGCCGTAGCCGTTCCACAGCTCGCCGACCAGCGGCAGGGCCCTCGCGGCGAGGTCCGGGTCGAGTACCTCGCCGCCGAGTAGCAGCCGCAGCGCGGGGTCACCCGTCCAGCCCGCGGCGAGCAGCATCCGCAGGCTCGTGGGGGTCAGATCGACGACCGTGACGCCGCCCTCGGCGATCCGCCGCGCGAGTAGGTGGCCGTCGACGGCGCTGTCGCGATCGGCGACGACGCAGCGCGCGCCGGTGGCGAGCGGCCACCACAGTTCCTCGGCGGACACGTCGAAGGCGAGCGGCGCGAGCGCGAGCATCGCGTCGTCCCGCGTCATGCCGGGGCGGAGCCCGCGGGACCGGACGAACGCGTGCAGGTTCGCGTGACTGATCTCGACACCCTTGGGCCGCCCGGTCGACCCCGACGTGTACAGCACGTAGGCGAGTGCGTCGCCGTCCGGCAGCACCGGCTCGAAGGGCACTCCGTCGGCCCGGTCGGCGCTGACCACGCACAGGCCCGGCACGGCGTCGGCGATCTCCGACGCCACCGGCTGGGCGTCGCCACGAGTGAGGACGACCTGCAGGCGGGCCTCACTCGCGAGCCGGGCCAGCCGCGCGACGGGTTGCTCGGTGTCGAGCGGCAGATACCCCGCACCTGCCCGCCACACGGCGAGCAACGCGGCGGGCAGGAACTCGTCGCGCGGCAGGCACACTCCGATCGTGTCCCCGGCCGCCACCCCGGCCGCGGCGAGGACGCGCGCGATCCGGTCGGCGTGGCCTACCAGTTCCGCGTACGTCAGCTGCCCGCCCTCAGCGGACACCGCGACCGCGTCCGGTGTCCTCGAAGCGTTGCGCCACACCGCGTCCGGCACACCACCCGCGTCGTCGGCGGGCAGCGCGGGGCCGGTTCCCCACCACGTCAGCTCGGCGAGTTCCCCGTCCGCCGCCAGTGACAGCGCGGACAGGGCGATGTCCGGTGTGGACACCGCGGCGTGCAGAAGGTGCAGCAGGGAACGGGTGAACCAGCGGGCGCGGTCGGGGGCGAGCCACGACGGGTCGTGCTCGACGATCAGCTCGGCGCCGCCCACGGTGGCGTTCACGAACACCGTCAGCGGAGTGTGGCTGCCGCCGGTCGGCAGCTCGCCGAGCAGGTCCAGCCGCGTGTCCGGCCCGTGCGCCGACAGCGGGATGCCGTCCGGCTGCACCGCGATCGACACCGGCGTGAGCGGTACCCCGGCCGGCCGGTCGCCGCCCCACAGTCCGGCGAGTTCACCGCTGGGCAGGCCCCGATGGTCGATGGCGTGCGCCGCCGTGGTCATGGCCGCGCGCAGCAGGTCGCGGAACGACGTGCCCGCCTCGATCCGTAACCGGACCGGCAGGACGTCGACCAGCGGCCCGACGGTGTGTTCGAGCTCGGGCCGGTCCCGGTGCGCGGCCGCCATCCCCAGCAGCACGTCCTGGCCGCGTACCAGCTCGCCGACCAGCACCCCCAGCGCCGACAGGTACACCGCGAACGGCGTCACCCCGGTCGCTTCGGCGAGCGCGCGCACCGCCGACCCCAGCGACTCGGGCAGTGGCGTGCTGATCCGCTCCCCGGCGAAACGCCGCCGTCCGTGCACGACGCGGTCGAACAGGGCGTCCGGCGGGATCGCTCCCGCCAGCTCGCCCGACCAGTACGCCGCCACCCGGTCTCGTTCACCGGGCACTTCCGCGAGCGCGCGTTCCCGCAACGCCACCGCACCGACCTGTGCGAAGGAAGCAAGGGGCGCGCCGGCCAGTTCCGCCATGAGCACGCCGATGGACGCGCCGTCGGTGGCGATGTGGTCGGACACGACGATCAGGTCGGCCACGTCGTCGGCGAGGCGGAGCAGCGTGATCCGCAGGAGCGGCGTGTCCCGGGTGAGGTCGAACGCGTGCCGGGCGGCGGCCGCGGCCAGTTCCCCGGCACGGCGGTTCGCGTCGGCGAGCCCGCGCAGGTCGTGCACGTCCACCGGCACCGGCACCGGCGGGCCCACCACCATGACCGGTTCGCCGTCGTGGTCGCTGATCGTGCCGCGCAGCACCTCGTGCCGCGCGACGATTCCGTCCGCGGCGGCCCGCAGCGCGGGCACCGAAACCCGCCCACGCAACCGCAGCCGCCACGCGACGGTCGTCGCCGTGCCGGTCGAGCCGAGCTGGGCGAGGGTCCACAGATCCCGTTGCGTGCCGGTCAGTGGGTAGTACTCCCGGTCCGGGTGTGCCTCCAGCGCCACCGAGGCCGCCGCGGCCGGGGCGTCGGCGAGCCGCCGCGCGACCGCCGCCACCGTGCCGTCGGAGAGGAATTCCGCCAGCGTCACCACCCGGCCGGTGCTCTCCCGCAGCCGCGTGACCGCACGTGCCGCGGCGAGGGAGTGCCCGCCCGACTCGGAGAACCGGTCGTGCACACCGATTTCCGGCAGCCCGAACGCGGCCGCGACCACCTCGGCGACCAGCCGCTCGGCCTCGGTGCCCGGAGCGGCGTACTCGGTGTCCCCGCGGTCGAACACCCACGCCGCCAGCGCGGTCCGGTCCGCCTTCCCGGTCGTGCCGAGCGGGATCGCGTCGAGCACGGCGATCCGTGACGGCACCAGGTGTGCGGGCAGCCGCGACCGCAGCCAGCGCAGCAGCTCCGGCTCGGACAGCCCGTCAGCGGCCGGTTCGACGAACCCGACGAGCCTGCGCTCCCCGTGTTCGTCGGCCGGCGCGAGCACCACGGCGTTGCCGACGGCCGGATGGGTGAGGAGCGCCGCCTGGACCTGTCCCGGTTCGATCCGGAAGCCACGCACCTTCACCTGGTCGTCGGCGCGGCCGACGAAGTGGTGCACGCCGTCGCGGCGCCGGACCAGGTCACCGGTGCGGTAATGCCGGACGCCGCGGGAGTCGGCCACGAACTTCTCGGCCGTCAGCTCCGGCTGCCCCAGGTACCCGCGGGTCACGAGCGTCCCGCTGACCCACAGTTCACCGACCTCGTCGTCGCCGAGCGCGCGACCGTCGGCGTCCCGCACCGAGAACGCGGCGCCGGGAAGCGGGGTTCCGATCGGCGGGTCGTCCATCCCGTCCCGGGCGACCTCGTGGCACGAGCAGTTCACGGTCGCCTCGGTCGGGCCGTAGCAGTTCACGATCCGCCGCACGCCCTCGTTGGCGTAGAGGCGGTCGACGAGCGACCGGTGCAGTGCCTCGCCCGCGATCGCGACGGTCCGCACCGAACGCGGCAGCGGTGTGCGCGCCAGCACCGCCAGCACGGACGGCACGCCCTGGACGAACGTCACCTCGTCCCGTGCGGCCAGTCCGGGCAGCGCGAGCAGGTTCTCGGCGAGCACCAGGCTCCCGCCGGTCACCAGGGGCGGGAACACCTCGGCGACGGACGCGTCGAAGCAGACCGACGCGGCGCCGAGCACGCCACGCAGTTCGTCGTCGCCGTAGGTCGCGGCCGCCCACGCCAGCAACGCGAGCACGTTGCGATGCTCGACCTGGACACCTTTCGGCCTGCCGGTGGAGCCGGACGTGTAGATCACGTACGCGAGGTCCGTGCCGGAACCCGGGACACCGGGGGAGGTCGTGGGCGATGCGGCGACGTCCCCGACGGCCAGCACCGGCACGCCGGCGTCCGCGAGCGCGGCCGGACCCGATTCGTCCGCCACCACCAGCGACAGTCCGGAGTCCGCGACGACCGACGCGCCGTGCGCCGGGGGAGCGGACGGGTCCAGCGGGACGTACGCGCAGCCCGCCTTCAGCACCCCCAGCAGCGCGGGCACCAGCCACCGGCCGCGGCGCAGGCACACGCCGACCAGGTCTCCGCGAGCAACCCCACGGCGGAGCAGGGCGTGCGCGACCGTGTTCGCGACCTCGTCCAGCCGGGCGTAGCTCAGCCGCTCGTCGCCCGCGACGAGCGCACAGCGGTGGGGTGTCCTTCTCGCCTGCTCCTCGAACGCCTCGTGTACCCGTTCGAACACACCCAGATCTACCCGCAACCCGCTGAACCCCCTCGTGACCCGGCCGGACTTCACAGGCCTCGGCAGATTGAACTTCCGGTTCGGCGCCCGGTCCAGGAATTCCGACCGGAACAATGCGGACGGCAAGTTCCGGTCACGAAGCCACCATCGCGATGCCCATCGCGTCGTAAAGCGACCGCGCGCGTTCGCGGTACGGCCTGGCCTTGTCCGGAGCCCCTACGTCGTCGTGGGTCGCGGCGATACCGGTCAGCGCGCGGGCCTCCTCGTGCGGTTCGCGGGTGAGCCGGGCGAGTTCGGCGGCCCGTGTGTAGTGCGCCAGCGCGGCCGACCGGTCGCCGCACGCCAGCGCGCTGTCCGCGAGCCCGTTGTGCACGAGGGTCTCCAGCGGCCGGATGCCGGTTGTCATCGCGATGTCGAGCGCCGCTTCCTGATGCAGGCGGGCCGCTGCCGCGTCGCCCTGCCGGAGATGCACCAGCCCGAGATAGGCCAGTGCGTACCCTTCGGCCTCCCGGTGACCTTCGGCCCTGCTGACCGTCAGCGATCGGTCGAGGTGGTCGTGGGCTTCCGACCACCGGCCCAGCGCGCGGTACACGTCCCCGAGATTGTGCAGCGAGATCGCCTCGCTCAGCCGGTCACCGATGCTTTGGGCATTGGTCAGGCACTGCCGATAGCAGTCGAGAGCGGCGACCAGTTCGCCCCGGCGTTCGTGGACGAAGCCGAGGTTGGACAGCGAGCGTCCTTCGTTGAGGCGGTCGCCGGTCTCCTGGGAAACCGTGACCGCCTTGCTCAGGTGATCCGCCGCGTCGGCGTACCGGCCCAGCTGCGCGTACACGGTGCCGAGGGTGTTCAGCGCGCGGCCGGTGACGACCGGGCTCCCGTCGACGTCGAGGCAGCGGGTCAGGTGCGTCACCGCCTCGTCGAAATGGCCGAGCCTGGCGCAGATCGCGGCCAGATCGACGAGCGCCTGCTGGGTGCCGATGGCGTCGCCCGCCCGCTGTGCCTCGGCGAGCGCGAGCCGGTGCAGTGTGCGCAGGGCGCCGTAGTGACCGTGCACCCGCAACGCCTGCCACAGCACGGTCGAGAGGTCGCGGGCGTACGTGTCGCCGGTGGCCGACGACTGTTCCGCGATGGCGATCAAGGTGGGCAGTTCCGCCGCCAGCCAGGTCGCCGCGTCGTCGGCGCCAGTGAACATGACGTTCCCGGCGATCGGGGTGAGCAGCGGTCTTCGGTTGGGGTCGCCCGCCGTCAGCGACCCGGCCGCGTCGGCCGCCCCGGCCACACAGTGCTCGGCGAGGCGGCGCTGGGCCGCCGACCGGCGCTGCGCCGGTTCCTCGTCGGCGCGGCCGCGCGCGTAGTCGCGGACCAGATCGTGGAATTCGAACCGTCCGTCCGCGCGGTGCGCGAGCAGCAGGTGGCTGTCGACGAGCGCGTCGAGGAGCCTGCCGGTCTCCGGCGGATCCGTGCCCAGCAGCGCCGCCGCGGCGGTGCTATCCCAATGGGGGCCGGGATGGAGGCCGAGCAGACGCAGGGCCGAGGCCACGTCGCCGGGCAGCGCGTCGTAGGACCAGGACAGCACGGAGGGCAGTGAGGTCGTCTTCTCTTCGGTCGTCAGCGCGGCGAGCCGGTTTCCGGCCGGACGCATCGAGGACGCCACGTTCGCCAGGTTCCGGTTGTGCGCGAGCCGCTCACCGACGATGCGCAGGGCGAGTGGCAGGCCGCCGCACCCCGACACCATGTCGGCGAGCGCCGTGCGGTCGGCGAATCTCCGTCGGGGGCCCGCCAGCCGGTCGAGCAGGGAGAACGACTCCTGCTCGGTCAGCAGCGGCACCGGAACCCGGTGCGCGTCGGCGCTGATCGTCAGCCCGTGCAGTGCCGAGCGGCTCGTCACCACCACCGCGCAGCCCGCGTGGCCGGGCAGCAGCGGCCGGACCTGGTCCGCCGAGCGGGCGTTGTCCAGCACGATGAGGACCGAGCGGCCTGCCAGCTCACTGCGCAGCGACGCGGCCCGGTCGTCGAGGTCGGCGGGCACGTCCGCCACGGGCACGCCGAGCGCCCGCAGGAACGACCGCAGCACCTCGCCCGGGTCGGCGGGCGCCCCCGGCCCGTACCCGCGCAGGTTCGCGAACAACTGCCCGTCGGGGAAGTCCTGTTTGACCCGCTGCGCCCACTGCACGGCCAAGGAGGTCTTGCCGACCCCGGCCATACCCTCCAGTACCGCCACGACGACACCCCCGCCGTCCCCCTCGCCGAGGAGGGCGTCGAGCGCGTCGATCTCCCGCTGCCGCCCGACGAACGACGTGATGCCCGACGGCAGTTGCGCGGGCACCGAAGCGACCGGCGTTCTCGGGGCCGACACCGCGTCCGGGCAGTAGTGCCGCACGAACCGGCTCGCTTGCTCGCCCTGGAGACCCAGCCCCACCGCAAGCGCCTCCACCGAATGGCGCCGCGGCCGGGCGACCCGGCCGCGCTCGATGTTGCTGATGCTGCGCACCGTCAGCCCGGTGCGTTCCGCCAACTCCTCCTGGGTGAGCCCGGCTTCCCGCCTCGACTCACCCAGCAACGAACTCGGACGACGGTCCATTTTGCGGATGTTAGAGCGGGTGCGACGACGAAAAGCCGTGGTTCGCCGACGACTTTGATCGAAATTGGTCGAAAACGCCGGATCCTGCTCACGCTCAGTCCACACCGGAACACCATGAGGGGGGTCGGCGGAGCTGAGGTGCATTCTGCCTGACTGTCCACAGGAGACACTTCCGCCAGATGGAATGTCCGGTTGATGGCGATATGCCTGATTTTAGGGTGAGGTAGTCGGGGCTGAAGGGGACCTTCCCCTCGTCTCATGCGGCGAAGGGAGCTTTCCCCACATCGCATGACGCTGATGGGAAAGTCCCCTTCGGAGGGGTGATGCAAAGGTGGCGTGGGTCGTGAGTGGCGATTCGGGTCAGAACCCGAACGGTGTCTTGGGTACCTATGTGGATTCCGGCTGCGCTTGATCCCAGGCCCGGTCCGTGAAGGCCTCCTTGCCTACCCTGAGGGTTGGTAAGGAGGCCTTCACTACCGTGGTGATCGCCACTCGCGACCAACCCGAGGCATTCAAGATCAACTTGAGTCCCGGTGGCGCCTGCTCGCCCGGCGTGAGGTGGTCTACCAGGCCGCGGTCAGGCCAGGTCAGTCGAAGAGCCTGTGCACCCAGCCGATGGCGTCCTCCACCTTGTGATCCCCCCAAGCGCCGATCTCTTCGTAACGGTGCTCGAGCAAATTCTTCCCGATGGGCGACGTGCCGACCCGGAGGCTGCGGCCGTAGATCTCGATCGATCCGATCAGGGTGAGGCCGTGGTTCACCATCGCCTTGCCGAGGGCCGTGTGGAACTCCTTGCTTTCCCAGCCGTACGCGTAGCCGGACGTGCCTGCTGCGAGATATCCGGCGTTGATGGACATGATCTTGAGTGCGCCGCTGACGACGTACAACTGCCAGGGCTTCCTGCTCATGCCGAACGTGGCGACCGCGATGATGCCGTCGATCAAGCCGGTTATGTCGGAAAGTCCGTTGTAATAGCGGGACATGAGTGCGGCGATGTCCCTGCTGTTCCAGGATTCGAACGGCCACACGGCGAAGATCGAGCAGTCGCCGCGCGCGTGGGGATCGTCGGTGCAGAGGTCACTGCCGGCGTCCTTGTGTTCCCGGGCCTTCATCCATGCCCGCTGCGCGGCGAGCGCGGCCTCGGCTTTCGCGGCCTCGGTGGCGATGAACCGTGCCCGGCTCGCCGCTTCCGCCGCCGTGGCAGCGTCCTGGCCTGCCTGGAGTGCGGATGCGCGGGCATTGTTCGCCGAGACCTGGGCGCTGCCGGCGTACCCGACCGCCCGGTCGGCGGAGTCGATGGCGCGCAACATCGAGTAGTTCGCCGCCCGCCGTGCCCGGTTCGCGACGGCCGCCGCGGCCGCCGCCTGCTCGGCGGAGCGCCGGGCGTCCGCGGCGGACTGCTCGGCGGCCGCGGCGTTGTTCGCGGCTTCGGTGGCGGACCGCTGGGCGTCCGCCGCGTACCCGGCCGCCCGGTTCGCCCAGGTGACCGCTTCGGCGGCGGCCTTCCTCGCCTCCGCCGCGGCCTTGGACGCCAGCGCCGCGTCCGCCAGCGCGTTCGACGCGATCCTGGCCGCGTGCGCGATGGCCGCCCGGATCGCGGCGACGTGGGCGGCCCGGTCCTGGTCGAGCTGAATGGTGTCGAACTGGGTGCCGACGACGAAGTTGTGGCGCATGTTGGTGGTGCCCGCGAGCGCTATCTGCGCCGCCGCCTTCGTGTACGGGCCGCCCACGTTGAGCAGCCGATAAGCCTCGACCTGGTCGTCCTCGGCGGCCGCGTCGACGATGGCCACCTTGAGGAAGTGGTGCAACGCCGCGGCCGATCCGTCGTCCAGTGCCTCCTGCGCGGCGGTGCGCGTCGCCGTCCCGGGATTGCCGGCGAGGATGTCGAAGATCGCCACCCTGTTGTCCTCCGCCGCGGCCTCGATGGCGCCGGTCGTGAGGAATTCGGTGACTGCGGCGGGATCGTCGTTCTGCAGTGCCCGGGTGGCGGCGTCGGCGACCGCGACGGTCGCCACAGCGGCGACGGCGGCGACGGATTCGCTGTCGTCCTGGCGTTGTGACAGCACCCGGTCGGCGCGGAGCCAGGCGAGCACGTCCTCGTCGCCGCCCGCGACGGCGAATTCCGCCGCCGATCTCGTCCAGCTCCTGGTGACACCGTTGGTGATCAGTTTGAGTGCGGCCTGCCGTCCCAGCGTGACCGCTCGGCCGGTGTCGCCCTCCCGCAACGCGGTTTCGGCGCTTGCGATCAAGGTGCGGGTCGCTTCGTCGGTCAGTGCGCTCTGCGTTTGCTGCCGGGCGATTCTGGCTCGCCCGTCCGCCTCGGCCCGTGCGTCCCGCTGGGCGAGTTCGACGCCGAGTTCCGTCTCCTCGGCCAACGAGGCGGTCTCGGCGTCCCTGGCCGCCTGCTCGACGGCTCGTGCCTGATTGACCGTGTCCATGGCCAGGGTGGCGGCCGCGACGGCGCGCTGGGCGGCGGCCGTCGACCTGTTGGCGTAGTCGATCGCCTGACCAGCGTGGTCGGCGGCCTCCTCCGCGGCGGCCGCCGCGGCGTCCGCGTGGTCGGCGGCGCTGTTCGCGGCGTCGCGCGCGGCGGCGGCCGCCGATGAGGCCTGGTTGGCGAACGCTCGCGCGGCGGCTGCCGCACGGTTGGCGCGCGCCGCCGCGGCGTTGGCCACGGCAGCGGCTTGACGGGCTTCCGCGGCCTCGGCCTGTGCCACCCCGGCGGCCGCCGCGGCGTCGGCCGACGCGTTCGCCGCCGATGCCGCGTCGGTCGCGGCGGCCGCGGCCGAGGTACCGGCCGAGACCGCGCTCCAGCTGGCGATTCGTGCCTGCTCGGCGGCGCGCGCGGCGTTACGCGCCTGGCCGGCGGCGTTGCGGGCGGTGACGGCGGCCTGCCGTGCGGCTGCCGCGGCGCTCGCGTTCTGGGACGCGGAGATGGCGGCGTTGTACGCGCGAGCGGCCGCCCGGCCCGCCGCGGCCGTGGCGTGCGCGGCGGCCTGGGAGGCGTAAGCGGCGCGGCGCGCGGCTTGCTGTGCGGCACGGGACGCGCTGATCGCGGTGGCCGCGCAGGAGGCCGCGCCCTTCGCCGCGCGGGCGGCGGCGTTGGCCGCCTTCGCCGAGCGGCGCACGTCGTTCTGCGCGGCGCGGGCCTCGGCCAGTGCGGCGAGTGCGGCCTGTTTCGCTTTGAGCGCCGCCTCTTTCGCGGCGTTGGACAGGGCAACGGCCTGGTCGGTGCACCGTTGCGCGATCCGGCCTTCCCGCTCGACGATCCCGACCAGCTGCTCGATGGTGGCGGCCTCTTCGTCGCGGGCACGCGCGATGTACTGGCCGGTGCGCAGGAACCAGTTGATCGCTCCCGGGGTACCGGCGTCGAGTGCCCGCTGGGCGTAGAGCTTCACCTGCGGTGAAGCCGTGGCGAGCATTTTGAAGACAAGGACCCGGTTGTCCTCGTCGTGGGCCGGGTACTGGCCGTCGTCGATGAACGCGGTGAACGCGGCGAGGGTGTTGGTGTTCAGCGCTTCGGTGGCCGCCCGCTGCACCGAGGTCCCACCCGTGTTCTTGATGGTCAGTACCTCGACCCGCTTGTCCTCGGTGACCGCGGCGGCGTAGCCGTCCTGCATGAAGCCCGACATCGCGGCGCCGCCGCCGTCCAGGGCGTTGCCGATCGCGCTGGTGGCCGCGCGGCCCGCGAAGGGCAGCGCGGCGAACAGGGCGAACTGGTTGTCTTCGTGGATGGCCGGCTGGAGCCGGTTGTTCAGGAAATCCGTGATGTCCGCGTCGGAACCGGCCAGCGCGGCCATCGCCTCGCGGCGCACCGCCTTGCCGCCGATTTTGTACTGCCACACGGCCCGCCCCCGGATGGTGTCCGGCAGCCCCGTCGCCGTCGGGTCGGCGGCGGCGAGTGCCGGAGGTGCCGTGGCGAGTGAGAGCCCGGCAGGCAATACGGTCAGGGCGGCGGCACCACCTAGCGCGTGAAGCGCTTGGCGTCTGGACCATTCGTTCGAGGACATCACGGATTTCCTTTCCAGAGCGGAGCTTGCTTCAGAGTGGAGGCAGTGCCTTACCAGCCGAAATTGCTCAGGCCGGTGCCGTACTGGATCTGGTTGAACCCGGCCGTGTTGACCGTCTTGGTGTGGGTCAGCGTGATCGCACCGGCCGGATCGACGGCCACCGCGGGCTCGACGTCGGGGTTGGAGTTGGCCACGGTGGTGGTCCGCAGCGTCGGCAGCCTGCCGGTGGTGGTGCCGTCCGCGTTGACGCCTCGCACGTACACCTCGCCGCCGTACCGCCAGGCGACGACGGCGCGCCGCTGGCCGTCGATGCCGACCTTCGGTTCCGCCCCGTTCGGGCCGTAGCTGGTGGCGCCCCCGGTACCCGCCGCGGTGTACGACCGGACCGCGACCTGCCTGTTGCCCGTGCTGTCGTTCTGCCAGCCGACGACGAAGTTGCCCGCGAAGTCGGCGGCGATGCTCGCGTCGCGCTGATCCCCGGTACCGCCGGGAGCGCGGTAGCCCAGTGACTCCGTGCCGTCCGGGGCGAAGCCGCGAATGCGGATGGCGAACGCGCCGCTGCCGGTGTCCATTTCCCAGACCACGACCGCGTTCCCGTTCGCGCCCATCGCCACGTCGGGGTTCTGGCTGGGACCGGCGCCGGGGCTGATGATCTGTTCCCACTTCTTGAGGGTGATGGCGGAATAGAAGGCCAGGCGCACCTGTTTCGGGGCGTCGTTCCAGGTTTCGAAGGCGATGGCGAAGCCCGTGCCGTCCGGGTCGGCGGCGATCCGGGGGTTCTGCTGCTGTCCGGCCGCGTTCGCGTTGACCGTGGCCGCGCCGGTCTCGCGCGCGCTGGAGTCGAACGTCTTCACCTTGATGTCGTAGTACCCGTTGCCGTCGTGGTCGTCCGCGTAGGTGACGATGGTCGTGCCGTCGTCACGGACCGCGACGTCCGGCTGGATGTGCTTCCAGTTCGCCGCTCCGGCCGAGGTGACCGCGCGGGTGAACTTGGGCTGCCCGTTCTGGTACAGCCGCAGGTAGACGTTGGTGCCGACGGTGTCGGCGGGATTGGTGCCCAGCCGGTCGTCCTCCCAGACCACCGCGGTCATCGCGCCGTTGCGCGAGGTCGCGACCGCCGAGTCGGTCTGGTTGTCGCCGGAGACCGTGGCCGCGTCGGTCCAGTGGACGCCCAGCGCGACGTTCGCGATCCACGGCCGCACGTCGTCGACGCGGGTGTCGACGGCCCCGGTCCGGGTCTCGGTCGACGGCGTGCCGAAACAGCCGCCTTGCCAGGAGCGGCTGTTCACCGCGGCCACCTCGACGCCGGAGCCGGTGGTGCGCAGCGCGGGACCGCCGGTGTCACCGGCGCAGACGGCGGCGCCGTTCTGCCCGGTGAGCGCGAGGTTCCCGCCGGTGACCGCGTCGACCGTGAAGGTGCCCGCGTGCTGGCGCAGCGGCGCCCACTCGGTGGCGGTCCGGCCGTAGGCTGGGAGTGTCAGTTGCTCGCCTGCCGTCGGTGCGGTCGCACTGACCGCGACCGGCGTGACGCCCGGGACGGAAAGGTTGAGCTGGGCCATCATCAGGTCCCGCGACTCGTGCGGGACCAGGCGGAGCACGTTCCGCACCACGCCGGCGGTGGTCGTGAGATCGGGGCGGCCGATGGTCGCGGTGACGGGCTGGGGCGGGGTGCCCGACGGCGGAAGGCCCGTGCCGGGGGTGGCCGCGAAGCAGCTCGCGGCGGTGAGCACCCAGCCAGGCGCGACCAGCGCGCCCGTGCAGGCGCGGCCGCCGCCGCCGATGTCCAGCCGCACGACGAACGCGTGGTCGGCGTCGCCTCCGACGACGGCCGCCGCGGGGGCGGTCGTCACCGCGGTGGCGGCAAGGGCCAAGCCGGACAACAGGGCCAGCCTTCTCGAACGGGCCCGGACGGGTCTTGTCATGACTGAGTTCCTCACACGGTGCTGGATGCGGGGGCCGGTCAACGGGAAACCTTGATCTCCAGGAGCATGTACTCGCCGCCGGTGCCCTCCGGGTCGGTCTCGCCGACGCCCGCGTAGCTGTTCGGCGGCACCTTGTACGTCTTCTTCGTCGCCCCGTCGTCGGGAGTCAGCACGACGTCGCTGGTGAAGTTCCCGGTGCTCACGCCGTAAACGGACGGCATCTCGACGGTCAGGTGCCCGGTCTTCCCGGAGACGCGGAAGCACACGTAACCGGAGCCGGGCTGACCCCGTTCGGCGATCCGCAGCAGATCCGGATCCGTCGTGTCGGCCGGGCAGGTGGCGAGCAGCACGATGTGGCCGTCACCGCGTTTGAGCAGAAATCCGCGCTCCGCCTGGATTTGCGCGGCCTGCGGGTAGTTGAAGTCCTCGATCGCGAGCGGTGGCAGGTCGTCGGCCTGCGGGGTCACGTCGGCACCGGCGGGCGCGCCGCCGATGGCGAAGGCGGCGAGAGCGGCGAGCGTGGCGGCCATCGCCGCTCTCAACGGAAGCTTCATACGGGTCTCCTCTTGCGGTGGGTGGTCGGTCGATACGAAACCGCTGCTCGTTCGAATTCGGCGCGAGCCTGGCCGGACAGGCCGAGCCCGGCCGCGATGAGCCGGACCGTGTCGCGGCGGGGCCTGCCGACCCGGCCGTGCTCGAGGTCTCTGATCGCTCGGACGCTGACGGTGGAGCGGGCGGCGAGAAGCCGCTGGGTCGTGCCGAGACTGTGCCGGTGGCTTCGCAGCAACTTGCCGAAGCGGGCCGGGCTCTCATCCGCCGGGATCGTCGCCTCCAGCGCGTACGGCACGGTCGCTTGCCTGCCGGGCAGGATGGTGTGAACACCTTGAGTCACTGGCGTCCTCCGCGTTCGCTCAGCGACTCGCGTCACCGATGCCGCATCATGGTCGGAAAGCGGCAGGGCGCGGACAACCGGAAACTTCCGCGAAGAAGTGCCGGTTCGACGTCAGGACGTCGGGTGCCCGCTCGGCTCGGGCGAGCAGAGCGGGCTTGACGACGTTTATCCGCAGCAGATGTTGTAGCCGTGGTTCCGCCAGAACAGTGACGGGCTCGGGTTGTCGAGAACCGGGTCGCCGGTGCTGTCCGACGCGCTCTCGTGCCTGCCCGGCCGGTACTCGACATGCGTGTGCGTGGCGCTGGCGCCGCGATACTCCTCGGTGCCGATCTGCCGGCCGCGGCTGACGAACTCACCGACCGCGAGCCCGTTCGACGGGTTGAGATGCAGGTAGATGATCGTGAAATCCTGATCCCGGTTGTAGATCGCCAACGTGGACAGGCCGCCGCTGCCGTTGCTGCCCTCGGTCTTCCTGATCACGGACCCCTGGGTCATGGAGTACACGGGAACGCCGAAGCCGCGCGCGAAGTCGATCCCCTCGTGCCTGCCCGACGTGTTCACGTAGCCGTCGAAATAGGAGGTGATGCGGCCGGAGTCGCTGTGGTACAGCCCGGTTTCCAGCCAGTCGTTCCCCACCAGGCCGAGCAGGTGCCCGACGTTGTCGTTGTACGTCGAGGTCAAGTTGCCTTTGGCGCCGTGCGTGAACGAGTCGATCGGGCCGGTCCAGCCACCCTTGAAGAACACGGTGACCACCGCGTCCCTCCGGTTCCACACCGAGGCCGCGTTGTTCTTCACGCACAGGCCCTTCCCCGCACCCGCGCCGAGGAAGTGATAGCAGTCGGAACCCGTGCCGTAGTTACCGACCGACGCGTCGAAATCGCTGACCGACCCCTGCTGATTGCTGTTGTAGTACAAGCAGAACTCGCCGTCCTCGCAGACGCCGTTCCGTGCCGTCGCGGCCTGCGCCGAGGGGGCGGCCAGGAGAGTGCTGCCCAATGCCAGTGCCGCGCCGAGTAGTGCGACCATCAATCTTCTCAACGACGTTCCCTTTCTCCTTGAATGCGGCGAATCAGCCAGTGCACGACGCTACGGACGTGATGGGCGCCAGGGGAAGTCGTAAAGGGGAAACTGCCGCTCATTCGATGGGAGGAGCGAGTTCGCCGTGCCCGAACTTCGAACTACAAGCACATCTACACCGGCGGTGCCACCGTTTGCGCAGGCGTGGGAGCATTGCCCGCCTGCCTCCATGGGATCGGATACGGCCGAGACGTCGGCGACGGTCAGGCCCAGATGGAACTCGAGCTGAGAGTGGTGTCCAGGGAGTCACTCGACCGGGGCACCACGCATTCGCAGTCAGAAGGGTTCACGGTGCGGAACATGAAGTTTTCCCGGTATCATCGGCCCGCACGTGTCGTTGTGGCGATGGTCGACCGCTTATCCGTCCCGCCAGTGCCTCAGCGTCCCTATTCTGTATTCGCGGATACCGTCCCAGGCGAAGAAGATCACGGTCTTGAATCCGGCGAATCCTTCGGGCCAATCGTTGTTGCACACTTTTGTGGTTCCGGCGCCGGCGTTGTTGTAGCACATCCAATACCGGGTGGCGCCGTTGACCGTCATCTGCACCCGTGCCATGACCGGATTCCCGTCGGCGCAGTGGTCTCGCACGGTGATTCGGTCCCCGTCGAGAGTGACCCAGGCGTCACCCACGGACTTCCGTTCACCCAGGCAGTCCATCGATGTGGCCATGCTGACAGGTCCTACATCGATACTCGTGTAGTCGGCCGCGGCGATATTGTTCGTGGCGAACACCTGCGACAGAAAACCAGCGCTGTCGCCGAGACTGGCGCAAGAAGGCGCGAAAAACGGCGCATTGCGTTCCCTTCGGATCGGTCTGCGGTAACCTGCTGCCGCAGACCGATGCCAACGAGGGCCTGGTACCGAGCGCAGGGGTCATTCGAACCACAAAACATGACCGCCGCCGCTGCTGGACGGTCCGAAAAGAAAGGCCTTCTTTGCCCATTTCCCTGAGCGTCCGGACGCGCTGGTAAACGCGTACAAAACTCCATCATGATTGCGGACAGGGAACATTTCCAGCAGTACCGGACCATTGTCGGCTTACCCAACGGAGCGGGCGGTCGGCCGCACCATGGCGACCGGGGTCGTCAGCCGGCGCCGACGACCGCACTCGCGGTGCTGTGTCCGGGTTCTCCCGCCGGCGCACGCCGTAGCGGTTGTGCGCCTCGCTCCGTATGTCGGCGATGACGCCGTCCGTGGGACTCGTCGGCAGATGGCCGCGAGTGATGATCAGGACCTGGCCGTGCCCCGCCATGACCCGTTCGGCCTCGGCTTTCCAGGCGGCGAGGATGCCGGGGTCGCTCTCCTCGGCCGCGAACAGGACGATCGCGGACCGGCTGGCCGAACTGGACCAGGGCGTGTTCGCGTGCGAGTCGCGCATGGCCGGGTCCGCGGACATCGGGCCCCGTTCGACGACGGCTTCTGGAACGGTCCGCCCCGGTGCGCGGTCACCTTCCGGGGGCGCTCGCCGAGTGGTCCCCGGATGCGGTCGGTCCGTGAATCCTGGCGAAATATCCGATTGATGCATGTATGTACGGTTCTGTGTTGAGGTCGTGAGTGATAAGGACGGTTCTAACCGTCCTTATCACTCACGACCCCTCGTCGCGAAAAGCAACCGAGCCGGCACTTCGATCGCGGGTATTGTCCTTTGTGGACGGTCGGGGGGTGGCTCGCGCTGCCGACTCGGTCGGCGACCCGACCGGACTCGGGAACACCCGGCCGCACAAGCCCTTTCCGGCCGAACGGGCCCGGGACACTCAGCGTCTCGAATCTCCGCCGATCATCCCTGACTTCATTGCTCGCACCACTCGTTCATGTGAACCGCCCGCGCTCGAAGAACACGCGCAGAGTGCTTGAAGCCGCCATCCGAATGATCCGGCCGAACGGACCGCAACCTGCGCGCGTGAAGTTCCGGCGGGGCACCGGTTTTGCCAAGAGTGACTGTTAGCGTGCGGAGTGAAGTCGTGATCTTGGATGTGGAGGCATTCGATGAACCGTCTTGTCATCGCCGCGTTGAGCGCGGCATCCGCCGGTGCCCTGCTGATCGTCGCGAGTCCGCCTGCCCAGGCCGCGGCGGGGGAAGTGGTGGTCTTCTCGACGGAGTTCCAGCGTCTGGACACCTACCGGAACCCCGAGGGTTGCCACAAACTCCCCATCGCTGCCCATGTCCTGGCCAATCTGACCTCGGCCGAAGTGGTCATCTACGGCGATCCGCTCTGCTTGATGCCCGGGATACGGGTCCAAGCAGGGTTCGGTTCTCACGTCCCGGCGGGAACCGGTTCGTTCTCGGTCAGCTGATCGGTTCGCACGACATCGAGACTTGAGGGGGTCCCGTGTCCGTCGATCTTGTCGTAATCGGAGTCGGATACGTCGGGTTACCATTGGCCGAAGCCGCCTGCGGGGCGGGGTTGTCGGTCGCCGGCTACGACACCTCGCCGAGGGTCGCGGCCGCCGTGGCCGAGGGGCGTTCGCATGTGCCCGACGTGACCGCGAGCCGTTTGCGGGCCATGCGGGCGAGCGGTTTCACGGTGACGACCGATCCCGAGGTAGTCGGCACCGCGGAAACGATCGTGCTCTGCGTCCCGACCGGTCTGGACCCGGCGGGCGGGCCGGATCTCGCCGCGGTCCGCTCCGCGGCGGAGACGGTGGCCGAACACCTGCGGCCAGGGACGCTGGTGGTGCTCGAGTCGACGAGTTTTCCCGGCACCACCGACGAAATCGTCCGGCCGATCCTGGAGAAGTACGGCCTGACCGCGGGCGAGGACTTCGCGCTCGCCTACTCGCCCGAGCGCGTCGACCCGGGCAACCGCCGCTTCGGCGTCCGGAACACGCCGAAAGTGATCAGCGGGCACACCCCGTTGTGCGCCAAATACTGCGCGGCGTTCTACGGGCGCTTCGTCGACACGGTCGTGGTGGCGCGCGGCACCAGGGAAGCGGAGATGGCCAAGCTTCTGGAGAACACCTATCGCTACGTGAACATCGCCCTCGTCAACGAGATCTCCATCTTCTGCGACCGGATCGGGGTCGACGTGTGGGACGTGGTGCACTGCGCCGCGACCAAACCTTTCGGGTTCATGCCCTTCGTGCCGGGGCCGGGTGTCGGCGGGCACTGCATCCCGGTCGACCCCAAATACCTGCTGGACAAGGCGGATCGGGAGGGAACCTCACTCGGCGTCGTGCACGCCGCCCGCCTCGTGGACGACCGGATGCCGGAGCACGTGGTCGACCGGGTGACGCGCCTGCTCGCCGGACAGCGGAAAGCGTTGCGGGGAGCGAAAGTCCTGCTGCTCGGCGTCGCGTACAAGGCCGATGTGGCGGACACCCGCGAGTCCGCCGCCATCCGGATCGCCGTCCGGTTGCGCGCGCTCGGTGCGGACGTGTCTTACCACGATCCGGTGGCCGGCGCCGTACCCGAACTGGGGCCACCGGCCGCCGACCTCGACGAGGTGCTCCTCGCCGCGGACGTCACCGTCCTGCTGGTGGCGCACCGCGCCTACGACCTCAGCCGGCTGACCTCGACGGCCAGGCTGCTGTTCGACGTGACGGGACAGGTTCCCGGAGAGGAGGTCGTCCGTCTTTGACCGTGTCCGCCGGGTCGAGAGCCGGCCGACACACGCGTACCGCAGATTCTTCCGAGTCCACGCGAAAAGGAGTGTGCACGAATGACCACGGCGGTCAAGAACGACAGGCTCAAGAAGCGTTTCGAGAAGTGGGATGTCAACGGTAACGGCAAGATCGAGAAGTCCGATCTCGAGGCCGAAGCCGGCCGGATCATCACCGCGTTCGGCGAAGACCCGGCGTCGCCCCAAGCTCGTGCGGTGAAAGACTCTTTCGTGGCGATGTACGAGTACCTGGCCGGTAAGGCGGGTGCCGGCCCGAACGGCGCTCTGAGCGAGAGGCAGTTCACCGAGGTGATCGAGGCGCAGATCTTCCAGGAGGGCGACTCGGGATTCGATCGTGTGGTCCGTCCCACCATCGCGGCGATCGTCGGCTTGTGCGACACCGACGGCGACGGCGAGGTCAGCCAGCAGGAGTTCGCCAAGTGGCTGGCGGCCATCGGTGTCGAGTCCTCGGCCGTGGCCCCCGCGTTCCGGGCCATCGACGTGAACGGCAACGGAAAACTGACCGTCGACGAACTCGTGCACGCGGTACGCGACTACCATCTCGGCAAATCGGACGTGCCCTTGCTGGGCAAGTGACGGTGACGTAGCGGCGATATGGTGAGCGGCCCGGCTCCGGGCCGCTCACCACCTGCCGCGGAAACGCACTTCCAGTTCCGGCTTCAAGCCGAGCTCTTCGCCGGTGACGGGCCGCGTGACGCTGATGAGAATGTTGTAGTGATTGGGAAAATGGCATCCGTCGAAGCCGAGCACGGTGCCGACGAGTTCGCCGCCGATCCACAGCTCGTCGCCTCGGTCGAGCACGCCTGCCCGGTCTATTTCGGCGAAGCCGAGGAAACCGACACGATCGATCGGCGCTCCGGGCTCCGTGTCGTCGTGGCTGGTCGTGACGAGTTCGTGGATCTCACCGGCGCGAACGCATCGGCTGGCGAACGGCTCGAGGCTCATTCCCCGATCGTCACGGTGATGCACCAGCACCTTCACCACCGTGCCGGTGATCTCCCGCTTCGGCCCGTCCTCGCGCATCGCATTCCTTCCGGTAGCACTCGTCCACTATGGACAGAGTGGTGAGACCGCTGTCGCGCCAGGCCCCGCCCTTGCGCACGGCTTCCTCGAAGTCCCGCAGCAACCCGTCGTACTCGTGCCAGAGCGATTCCTTGAACTCCGGGAAGCCGTCGAGCATGTCGGCCCGCAGGACGGTGCCATCGGTCAGGGTCACTTCGATGTCCTTGACTTCTCCGGGAAACGACCAGTCGAGTTCCACGACCGCGTTCTCGAGCACGAGTGTCGCCTGCCTGTCGACGCCGTTGACGTCCCGCGTGATCCGCGCGCTCCGCAGCGCCACCGATCCGAGGAACAGCTGGACGAGATCGAGCGCGTTCGGGCCGTTGTCCGCCACGCAGCCGCCACCGCAGCGCGCGGTGTCGAGGTACCAGCGATCACCGCCGACGTGTTCTTCGATCCGCTCCAGATAGCGCACCGTCAGCGAAGCGATCGGTGCCCGGCCCGCCAGGGCCTCGTGCAGCGTCCGCACGTTGGCGTTGTACCTGCGGTGGAACGCGGTGAACAGGGCGACATCCCGCCGCGCCGCTCTCGCCACGAGATCCTCGCCGTCGAGGAGCCCGGTGGCGAGCGGTTTCTCCACACACACCGGCAGGCCGGCGTCCAGCACCTCCCGGCACACGGACGCGTGGACGTCGTTGGGCGCGGTCACGATCACCGCGTCGAGCCTTCCGGCGGCGAGCATCTCCCGGTGATCCCGGTAGCCGGGCACGGTGATTCCGGCGAGCGCCGCCGGATCGAGATCGCAGACCGCGGCGAGCTCGAACGCCCGGGACCTTTCCACCGCGGCGAGGTAGAAGCGCGAGATGACACCGAGCCCCACGACACCGACCCGGATCATCCGGCCGCCTTTTCCCGCACCGCGTGCAGTTCCGCGTAGACCTCGTCGGGCACCGGCACTCCGTGCGCACGGAAGCGGGCCGCGCGTTCACCCTCGTGCCAGCCGGGATAGACGACCGGGACGGCGGCGTCACGGGCGGGCCAGCCACGCACGGCGGCGAAGAGCGCGGTCGCGTCGGCGGCGAATCCGCCGCGCAGGAGTTCCGGTGCGATCGCCAGCGTCAGGACGCCGATGTCGTCGTCACGGTTCCCGTCGGCGGACAGCGCGCCGAGCGCGGCGCCGGAGACCAGCGCGCCGAGCACTTCGACGAGCAGGCCCAGCCCGAATCCCTTGTAGGCGCCCGTTTCAGGGTCGCCGCCCAGCCACAGCAGGTGGGCGTCCCCTCGGTCGAACGCGGCGGCGTCGGTCACCGGTGCGCCGTCGTCGGTGGCGAGCCACCCCGGCGGGATCGCCCGGCCTTCCCTCGCCGCGGCCCGCACGCGCCCGGTCGGCACGACGGTGGTGCTCATGTCGAGGACGAACGGGTGCGCGTCACCGGCGGGGCAGGCCAGCGCGAGCGGGTTCGTGCCGAGCATCGTAGCCGCGCCGCCCGGGGGCGGGGCGATGCGCTGCCCGCCGCAGTTCGACGCGACGAGGCCGATCATGCCGTGGGTGACGGCGCGCGCGGCGTGGTGACCGGCGCAGCCGATATGCGTGGCGCCCCGCAGGGACACCATCCCGATGCCGTACCGTGACGCCCTGGCACACGCCAGTTCCATGGCCTGCGACGCCGACCACAACCCCAGTGTGCGCCGGGCGTCGGCGAGGACGCAGGCCCCGAGATCGGTCTGGATCACCATATCCGCCGCCGGATCGGCGCGTCCGTCGTCGAGCAGTGGCAGGTACAGCCGCCTCAGGTTGACCAGTCCGTGTGAGGTCACCCCGGTCAGGTCACCATGACACAACGCGGTGGCCGCGATCGCCGCCCGGTCCCCGGGAACGCCACGGTCCACGAAGATCCTGGTGACCAGGGAGAGAAGCTCCGGATAGGGCATCAGCACGGTCAAGCTCCTTCGTTCCGGCTGAATCGCACGACGATCTCGCGGACGAGATCACTGAACCTGTCGAGTTCTTCGACGCCGGCGTACTCCCCGGCGGAGTGCGCGTTGTTGCCGCCCAGGGAACCGGGGCCGAGGACGGCCGTCCGGGTGCCGGGGACGTCGGCGAGCCAGAGGGCGTCGCAGGTGAAGCCGGGCTCGTCGTCGGGCCAGCGGGGAGCCAGCCCGTCCAGCAGCGGGATGTCCCGCGCGGTCAGGACGGGCAGGTCGCGTTTGAGCCAGCGGACCTCGGTGATCGCCACGGCGTCGGCCGCGGTACGGGCGAAGGCGGGTGTTTCGCGGAACCGGGTGCCGAACTCGGCGAGCCCCGACCGCAGGCCGTCCTCCAGCGCGGAGGTCATCTTCGACGCCGCTTCCCGGCTGTCGTAAGGAATGTTGAGCAGAAGCTCTCCGCTGCCGTACACCCTGTTGTGCAGGCGGCCGGTGTGCAGCCCCGCTAGGCAGACTCGACCGTGTTCCGCCAGGTCGAGCGCCAGATGCTGAGCGAGGAAGCCGAGCAGGACGGTGGCGTTGTGTCCCCGGTGCGGTTCGTCGTCGATCGCGTCGTCCCCGCGCACTCGCACGCACGCGGTCATCGACGCCGAGCAGCGGGGCAGGTAGCGCAGGCCGGTCGGCTCGCAGAAGATGTTGAGCTCGCCGTGGAATCCGGCCTCGACGAGCGGCCGCGTGCCGAACGTGCCCATCGCGCCGCCCTCTTCACCGGACACGGCCTGGATGAGCACGCCGGCGTCCCTGCCCACCGTCGGATCCGCCGCCACGGCGGCCCGGACCCCGGCCAGCAGCGCCACCGCGGGCCCCTTGGCGTCGATCGCGCCACGGCCGGTGAACCGGACCCCGTCGAAACCCGCCGGTTCGAACGGCGCCACGGTGTCGAGGTGGACGTTGAACATCACGGCGGGAGTGGCCGGGCCGAGCCGGAGGACCAGGCTCGGCTGACAGGGGAGGAATTCCGGTCCGGCTTCGCGGACCGCGACCGGGACACCGGGCCGGTCCAGCACCGAGGGTTCCGGGCTGCCGAGGTACAGCGTCTCGAAACCGATCCCGGCCGCCGCGTCGGCGTAGTCCCGCATCGCCTCCCAGAGGCGGATTTCGCCGGACGTTTCGAGCGGACCGGCCGTCGGCAGGGCGAGCAGCCGTAGCAGCAGATCCCGGTCCTCGCGGATCACCGGAACAGCCCGGCCATCGCCCGGCCCGCGGCGACGAACGTGGCCGCGGCGTCCCTGGCGAGCACACCCGGCTCGTGGGGTTTGATCGCGAGATGCGGCTCCAGCGACCACGCGCCGCTGTATCCGTTGGCCTGTAAAAACTTCACACAGTCCGCCACGAGTGCTTCACCCTCGCCGGGGACGGTGAAGCCGTGCTCGTCCGCGTCCTTGACGTGCACGTGCTCGACATGGTCGGCGATATCGGCGAGCAGGTCGAATCCATCGTAGCCGTGGGCTACGCCGTTTCCGGTGTCGAACAACAACTTCAGTGCCGGGCTCGCGACCTCGTCCAGCAGTTCGAGCATCCGCTCGGCACTCGTGCCCGCCCAGCCCGAGCAGTTCTCGTGCAGCAGCGTCACGCCGTGGTGTTCGGCGCGTTCGGCGAGAACGGTGATCCTCGCGATGGCCCGGCGACGCCAGTCGTGCTCACTCAGGCCGTCATCGGGATACGACATGATCCGGAGGTAGCGGGTGCCGATCGACCGGGCTCGCCTGGCGAGGACGTCCAGTTCCGTGAGGTCGTGCCGGAAGTCGCCGGTGATCGGCCTGCCCCAGCCACCGATCCGGGACGCCAGGCAGACCACGCTCATCGCCTTGTCCGCCAGCGTCGTCGCGACCTCGTCGAACCGCTCGTCGGTGAGGTCGGCGACGGGGATCCGATCGAGGGTGCGCAGCTCCATCATCCGCCAGCCCAGTGCGTCGAGCGCCGCGATCTGGCCGCCGAGGTCGTCGGCCGCCTCATCGGTGATGCCGGCGAACACCGGGTCAGTCGGCATGGGCCGCCACCGCGCCGGGTTCGGGGCGCGAGACCGGTTCCGCGCAGATGTTCTTGGCCACCGACAGCAGTTGCACTACCTCGGTGGCGAAGGTGAACCCCTGCGTCTGCTCCCCGTCCACCTGGAACTTCCGGTAGGCCACGGACATCCACTCCGTCATGGCGTCGTCGCGCAGCACGACGTGCTGGGACCGGCCGCTCGACCGCAGGGTCAGCTGCGAATGGTGGTCGTCGCCGCTCACCGCGAAATGCCCGACCGCGGTACCCGTTTCGAAGTCGACGGTGACCCGCCGCTCACGTACCGGTGAGGTGAGATCCGAACAAATCTCCGTGTGGATCCCCGAATTGTGCCGGAGACCGACGGTGGCCCCGCCCATCCGGGGGCCGACGTTCCCGGCGACCTCGAGATCGGTCCCGGACGCGTGGGTGACCCGCGCGGCGCCCGCGAGCCGCAGCGCGAGCGCGACTCCGTGCGGCAGCTCGACGTCGAAGGCGGTCGGATGTCCCGGCGTCACGAGCGACCGGCGGAAGCGCGGTTTGTTCTGCACGATGCCGATGGACTTCGGAGCGCCGAAGCGGCCGCTGCGGATCAGCTCGGCCAACCGCGCGGTGAGCGTGCTGGCGAGCCAGGGCTCGACGACCTCGATATGCAGTTTGTACTTGCGGCGCAAGCGGATGATCCGCGCGAGGTCGTCGATGTCGGCGGCGAGCGGCTTCTCGACGATCACCTTGCGGAAGCCCAGCGTGGCCAGTTCGGAGAGCACGGTGAGACGTTCGGTCGGCGGTGTGCAGACGTGCGCGACGGTGCGGGAGGGGTCGAGCCCGGCGGCCGCGGCCTCGATGGTCGACATGACCTCGAGACCTGCCCGTGCGGCGACGTTCGGTCGCAATTCGCACGCGGTGATGGGAGCGTCGTCGAAGAGCTGCGGGGTTCGGGTACGGAGTTTGGCCAAGACCGGCAGATGCAGACCCGCGCCTGCCCGGCCGAGTCCCACAATGAGTGAACGCACTGGTGAGCCTGCTCCTCGGAGTTTCCCATTCGGAATACATCGCAAAACTGACATCCGCGATGATCGAGTGTCAATACTTTCCGCGTGAGTTGACCAGGAAGTGCGAACCTGCCGAGTGACCGGTTTTCCTGACCTACGCTCGGGAACGGGTCTCAACGCCATCGGAGGTGGGTACGCTGTCGGTGTCATTTTTCAACCAATCGAGCACATTCGAGCGAACGTGGCCCAGTGCCAGACGACATATTCTCGATGTCATCGAAAATGGCAAGTATTCGCACGGCCGCAAGGTGGCCGAGCTGGAATCCGCGCTGGCCGGCTACACCGGCGCGAAGTTCGTCATCGGGGTCAACAGTGGCACGGACGCGTTGGTCCTGCTGTTGCGGGCGGCGGGTCTGCGGCCGGGTGACGAAGTGGTCGTCCCCGCCTTCTCCTTCGGTGCGTCGGCCACCTCGGTCGTGCTCGCGGGCGGCCGGCCGGTCTTCGCCGACATCGAGCCGGACGGGTACGGCATCGACCCCGCCGCGGTGGCGGACGCCGCGGGGGAGCGCTCCCGGTTCGTCATGCCGACGCATCTGTTCTCGCGGCTCGCGGACATCGACGGCGTCCTCGCCGTGGCTCAGCGGCTCGGGCTCACCGTGGTGGAGGACAGCGCGGAGGCCATCGGCATGCGCCATCGTGGCAAGCACGCCGGGCTTTTCGGGGCGGGCGGGGTGCTGTCGTTCTTCCCGACCAAGACGCTGGGCGCGCTCGGTGACGCGGGCGCGGTCCTTACCGACGACCGGCGGATCGCCGAGACCGCCGACGCGCTCCGCCACCACGGCCGGTTCGGCGGCACGATCGCCGATTTCCCCGCCATCGCCACGGCGACCGGCCTGCCCGGCGTGAACAGCAAGATGGACGACATCCAGGCCGCCGTCCTCCTCGCGAAGCTCACCAGGCTGGATCTCGACATCGTTCGCCGCGCGGAACTGGCCGCCCGGTACACGGCGGCGCTCGCGGACGTCGAGGGGGTGCGCAAGCTGCCGTCGGCGCGTCCGGACAGCGTGTTCTACGTCTACGTGGTGGAGGTCGAGTCGCGCGACGACTTGGCGGCGCATCTGTCGGCCGACGGTGTGCGGACCGAGGTCTATTACCCGTCGCCGCTGCCTCTGCAACCCTGCTTCGCCGGGCTCGGCCACCGGAAGGGCGATTTCCCGAACGCCGAGAACGCCTGTCGTCGTACCCTCGCGCTGCCGCTGTATCCGGACATGTCCACCGGGGACTGTGACCGTGTCTGCGACTCGATCCGCGCGTTCTACCGCGGGCGGCGTGGATGACACTGCCGTTCTTCCCGCCCGATCTCTTCGACGAGGACCGTGCCGAACTGCTGGACATCGTCCGCCGCGTCGGCCTCGCGGCGGAGCAGAAGTTCATCCTCGGCGACCAGACGGCCCGTTTCGAAGCGGCGATCCGTGACTCGGTCGGCGCGGCGGACGCGATCGCTTGCGGCAGCGGAACTTCGGCGCTGACGCTGGTGCTGCGCGCGATGGGCGTCGGCGACGGCGACGAGGTGATCGTGCCCGCGTTCGGCTGCGCACCGCTCGCGGCCGCGCCCGCCTCGCTCGGCGCGACGCCGGTGTTCGCCGACATCGACCCGTGGTCCATGGTCGTCGATCCCGAAGCGGTCGCCCGGCTGGTCGCCGCGCGGACCAAAGTGATCATGCCGGCGCATATGTTCTCGGTCATGGCGGACATGCCCGCGCTGCGCCGGATCGCGTCCGGCGCGGGCGTGCGGCTGCTGGAGGATTCCGCGGTCGCGCAAGGAGGAACCCTCGCGGGCACGCCCGCCGGGAGATGGGGCGACGCGGGTGTGTACTCGTTCGTCCAGGTGAAGACGTTCGGTATGCCGGGTGAGGGCGGCATGGTCGTGACCGACGATCCGGAACTCGCCTCGGCGGTGCGGATGCTGCGCAATCACGGCCAGGACGGCAAGAACCGGTTCCTGTACCACCGGGTCGGCTACAACAGCCGGTTCGACGAGATCATGGCCGCGTTCCAGCTGTACCGGTTCCCGGGTCTTCCCGGGCGGCTCGCACGCCGGGCACGGATCGGGGAGTACTACACCGAGCGCTTCGCCGACCTGGCGGGCTGCGGGGTGCTGGCGCCGCCCCCGGCGAAGGACGGGCGGTGCTACTACGTCTATTCGCTGCTCGCCGAGCGCAGGGACGAACTCCGTGCCCATCTGGCGGCGCGGGGGATCGGCTCGCACGTCTACTACCCGGCCCCGCTGCCGCGGCAACCCGCGTTCGCGCGGTACACCCGCCCGTCGGACACCTGGCCCGCGGCGGACCTGGCCGCGCGGCGCACTCTCGCCATACCCATCTACCCCCATCTGACGGACGAACAGGTGGAACGCATCGCGGACGCGGTGTGCGAGTTCGCGAAGGAGTCGTGATGCAGCAGATCACCCGGACGCCCGCACCGAGCGAGGTCGCCGAGGAGTGGCACAGGCGTGCGGAACGCGCCGGGCTGTCCCGCGTCATGCGCGCTTCGCAGCCCGCCGAACTCGCGGCCGAGACGACCACCCGCACCATCCGGCTCGTCACCGGCCTTCTGCGTTCACTGGGCGATGTCGGGGCCGCGCTGGAGATCGGCTGCGGGATGGGCCGGATCACCCCGGCGATCGCGGCGCGGGCCCGTACGGTGACGGCGATCGACATGACCCCGCGCATGCTCGCGCTGGCAAGGGAGAACTGCGCACATCTGTCCACTGTGGAATTCGTGCGGACGACGGTCCAGCGGCTGCCGTGGCAGGACAAGCGGTTCGACGTCGCCGTCTGCGTCTGGGTGCTGATGCATGTACTGGACGACGACGAGATCGTCGAAGCGTGCCGGGCGATCGCCGCGGCGGCCCGTCACCTCGTTCTCGTGGAATACGAGGAAGCGGACATCCCTGTCGGCAGGTTCTCGCGGTTGCGGACCGTCGAGGAGTACCTGGCCCTGCTCCCGGGCTCCCGCCTGCTCGAACGGCACGACCTGCATTACGGCGGTGACCGGTCCTTCGCCGCGTTGATCGCGTTGGACGACCGGCGATGACGACACTGGCCGCCACTCGCGGCAAGGCGTATTTCCGGCTCGCGAAACTCGACATCGTCGACTACTACCTCGGCGTGGTCGTGGTGTGGACGCTGCTCGCGCCGGCGGTGAGGTTCGACAGCGGAGTCCTGGCCTCTGTCGGCGTGTTCCTGCTCGGCGAGGTCTTCGTGATCGCGGCGATGGTCGCCCTCGACGATCTCACGGGATACCGGGACGGCAGCGACATCACGAACTACTCACCGGACGACCCCCAGCGCAAGCGGTACCGCAAACCGCTGGTGGCGGGAACCCTGGACGAGGGCCAGGTGCTGCGGTTCGCGTGGGCGACGGCCGTCGTCGGCGCCCTGCTCTGGCTGACGGCCATCGCGATCGCGCCGCACCGTCCTGTGTGGACTGTCGTGCTGATCGTGGTCACCTATTTCTTCTCGCTGCAGTACTCCTGGGGCGTGAAGCTCAGCTACCACGGCTTCCAGGAGTTCTTCATCGCCGCGCTCGGCTGGGCGCTCGTACTGGCGCCGTACGGCCTCGCGTCCGGCGAGTTCACCGGTTTCGCGCTCGCCCAGGCGTTGCTCTTCGGGCTGGGGCCGCTGCTGTTCGGCGTGTACTCCAACACCAACGACGTCGACGGTGACCGGCGGGTCGGCAGGCCGACGGTCGCGGCGCTGACCTCGCCGCGAGGCAACATGTTCTTCGTGATCGCCGTGTCGGCCGCGGAGTTCGCCCTGATCTTCGCCGTGCCCGCGCTCGGTGGCCCGTGGTGGTTCCCCCTCGCGTTGCTCCCGACCCTCGTGTCGCGGGTCTGGCAACTCTGGCTCGGGTTCGCGCTGGGCGACATCATGCGGGCCCGGCTGCTCGGCATCCGTATCCACCGGATCACCGTGCTGAGCCTGGTCGTGGTGAACCTGGTGGTGATCGCGTGACCGATGTCGAGGTGGCGGTGGTCGGCGCCGGCGTCGCCGGGCTCACCACCGCGTACCAGCTCGGCAAGTCCGGGCGCGAAGTACGGGTGTTCGAAGCGGCCGACGTGGTCGGTGGCCGGATGACGACGCTGCGCGAGGACGGCTTCCTGATCGACACCTGCGCCGAACAGATGGCCGAGCAGGGCTATCGCGAGACCTGGCGGCTGCTGGCGGAGCTGGGCATCGACGACGCCGCCGCTCCCCGGATCGGCCGCGGCATCGCGATGTGGCGGGGCAGACCCAGGTCCGGCGTCGCGGAGACGAGGGGGCTGCTCACCGGAGCGGGGTTGTCCCTCCGGGCACGGCTGGCCGGGGTACGGGCGATGCGGGGTGAGTTCGACACCGAGCGGCCGGAGGTCTCCCGGCTGGGCGGGCGCACCGTCGCCGAGTTCGCCGCGCCCCACCACCGGGATCTGCTGGACTACCTGCTGCAACCGGTCGTCTCCGGGTTCTTCGGCTGGGATCCGGCGCGTTCGGCGGCCGCGCCCTTGCTCGCCCTGCTCACCTCGGTCGGCCCGCCGCCGACGTGGCGGGCGTACCGCGACGGAATGGACACCTTCGCCCGCGCCCTCGCCGAGAGGGTCGACGTCAGCACCGGCTTTCGTGTCGATCAGGTCGTCGACGACGGCTCCGTGGCGCGGATCATCGGTGGTACGCGCGAAATCAGCGCGAAAGCCGTGGTGCTGGCCGTGCCCGCCCCTGCCGCGGCCGAGCTGAATCCGCGGCACGGGTCGGCTTTCCTCGCCGCCTGCTCGTTCACGCCGGTGGTCAAGGCCCATCTGCTGCTCGATCGTCCGCTCGGCGGTCCCGACTACGCCTTGATCGTGCCGACGGCGGAGAACGGCACGGTGGCCACGATCATCTTCGACCACCTGAAGCACCCTGGCCGCGCGCCCGCGGGCCGCGGCCTGGTCACGGTCATGGCCCATCCGGACGCGGTGCCGGAGCTGCTGACCGCCACCGACGAGGACGCGGTGACCCGCTTGACCGGCGCGGCCGAGCGTCTCGTCCCCGGCCTGCGGGCGGCGACCCGCCGCGCACTGGTCCGGCGGGTGCGGCACGCTGCGCCCGAGGCGACGCCCCGCGCGCTCGCCTTGCGTGCTTCCTTCGAGGCAGGCCTCGGCCGGAGCGCTGTCGACTACGCGGGCGACTGGGTTTTCCTGAGCCCGTGCAGCGAAGCGGCCGTCCGCTCCGGCGTGCGGGCCGCGCGGCGCTTGACCGATCGGATCGCGTGCCCCGTGAAGGAGGAACGAGCCGGATGAAACCGCACGACATGGGAAAGTTGTTCGACGAATGCGCGCATACGCGGACGACGGTGCGCCTCGACCGGCCCTTCGACATCGCGCCCGAGCGCGGAACCGTGTACCCGGTCGCCGGGCTCGCCGAGCTGGTGCGGGACGTGGCGGGATGGCTCTCCGAAGCCGGTGTGCGGCCGGGGGACCGGGTCGCCATCGTCAAGCGGAACCACTGGGACTACGACCTGCTGGCGTGTGCCGCGGTGCGGATCGGTGCCGTCGCGGCGAAGCTGTCCGGTCACCTGCCGGACGACACGCTGGAAGTGCTGCTGAAACGGCTGGACGCCGCGGTCGTGGTCACCGATCGGCCTTCCCTGCGCGGAGACCGGGTCTTGCCCATCGACGGTTTCGCCGCCGCCCCATCGCCGGAGCCGTACCGAAGGAACGCCGACGAACCGCTGCTCATCTGCCATACGTCGGGGACGACCGGGACACCGAAACTGGTGGTCCACACGACGCGGACGATCATCGACCGGCTGGCCCGGCCGGAGGCGGTCCGCTGGCCTGTCCTCGGCGTCCGGCGCGACGACGTGCTGGGCAACGCCAGCGCCTACGCGCACGGCCGGACCTTCTGTTGGACGGCGTCGGCGCTGTGCCTCGCGCCACGGGAGATCGTGATCCTGAGCGAGCCCACCTCGGCGGAGCGGGTGTTCGGACGGCATCGGCCGACGGTCATCGAAGCCCTCCCGTCGACGTTCGTGCGCTGGCGGCCACTCGCGCACTCGCCGGAGAACCCGTTTCGCCGGGTCCGGCGGTTCGTCAGCACCTACGACGCCGTGCACCCACCGGTGATCAGGACGATGCTGAACGCCACCCGCCGCAAACGTCCACTGTGGATGGAAGGCTGGGGTCAATCGGAGACCGGCCCCCTCTCGTTCCGGTTCTTCACCAGGCGCTCCGTGCGGGCGACGCGGGACATCGGCAGGCCACTGCCCGGCCTCGCCAGACTGCGGGTCGTCGACCCGGAGACCGCCGAACCGGTCCCGCGCGGCACTCCGGGACTCCTCCTGGCACGCACCCGTGCTCGCTGTGTGGCCTACGTGGGCGAACAGGACCGCTGGGAGGACAAGGCACACGGATCGTGGTGGAACACCGGCGATCTCGGCGTGGTGAGCCGGACCGGCGCGGTGACGTTGCTGGACCGGGAGGTCGACAGCGTCCCCGGGCTGAGCTGTCTCTCGGTGGAGGACGCGATCGAGGACCGGCTTCCGGCCATCGCCGAATGCGTCGTGCTTTCCGCGGCGGGACGGGCGCCGATCCCGGTCGTCGTGACCGACACCGGACTGGAGCCGGCGCGGTGGCGGGCGGCCGTGGCCGATCTGCCGCCGATGGGGGAGCCGGTGACGCTCACGTGGGACGAGGTACCGCGCACCGGCACCGGGAAGGTGCGGCGGCTGGAACTGCTGGAGCGGCTGACCGGGACGGCCGCCACGAACGGATCGGGAAGGTGGACGTGACGACGGCCTACGTCTTCGACAACCACAGTGACCACGCGACCGAGCAGCATCGGTGCCTCTCCGAGGCGTACGACCCGGCCACCTTCGCGCGGCTGGAGCGGACCGGCGTGCGGGAGGGCTGGTCCTGCCTCGAAGTCGGCGCGGGCGGCAGCGGCGTCGCGCGGTGGCTCGCCGCCAGGGTGGCACCGACCGGATCGGTGCTGGCGACCGACATCAAACCCGACCACATCGGAACCGGGCCGGGGCTGACCGTCCTCCGGCACGACGTCGTCCACGATCCGTTGCCGGGTGGCGAGTTCGACCTCGTCCACGCCCGGCTGGTCCTGCAGCATCTGCCGGAGCGGGAGGCCGTCCTCCGGAAGCTGGCGCAGGCACTGAAGCCGGGTGGCTGGATGCAGATCGACGAGTTCGACATCTCCTACGGTCCGGTGCTGCTCGCACCCGACGCCCGTGCGGCGGGTGTCTACGAGGCTTTCCTGGCGGCCAAGGAAAAGACGTTCAGGACCGCGGGCGGAGACGGCACGTGGGGCCGCAGGGTCGCCGCGTCGATGGCCGACGCGGGCCTGGTCGACGTCGACCCGGTACCGCTGGTCTTCCCGTGGCGGGCGGGATCGCCCGGCCTGCGGCTGCTGATCCACCACACCCATCATCTGCGGGACCGGCTGATCGCCGCGGGGATGACCGACGAGGAACTCGCCGAGGTGCGTTCGGTCATGGCGGATCCGAGGTTCCGGGCCTCGTCGTGCGTGCTGTACTCCGTGCACGGGAGGCGCCCCGCATGATCACCGAGGTGGACACCGTGACCGTCGCGGGTCCGATCGACCTGCCGCTGGCCGGTGAGCTCGACGTGCAGGCCGCCTGCGGGATCATGCACGTACATGGCCGGCGCTTCGGCGAACCGACCCCGCTCGGACTGGACTACGCGTCCATCCTCGCGGCCGAACTCGCCGAGTTGGGCGGCGTCGCATTGGGGCTCGCTCGTGATCGCGGGATCCCGCTGCGCGGCGTGTCCACCTCGATGGCGCAGGCGGCTTTGCTGGCCGTCTCCCAGTATCTGGCCGCGGCGACGGCCGAAGACGACCATGCCGAGGACTTCTTCCCCGGCGGGCCGCCGTTCCGTTCGTCCGACGGTGTCGCGTACGAGATCGAGACACTCGATCCGGCGGTGTGGCAACGGTTCTGGAGGACACTCGGCATCGACGGGCGGGTGATCTCGAATGCCTGGCGGCCGTTCCTGCTCCGGTTCGCCACCGCGACCTGCCCGCTGCCACCGGGGCTGGTGAAAGCTCTCGCGGCACGGCCGGTCGCGGAGGCGGAGCGGATCGCGGTCCGTACCGGGATGACGCTGGTGAGGGTGGCGGATCGGAGGCTCGACCGGCTGCCCGCCTTCGCGGTGAGCGGGCTGGGCCGCGGGCACCGGCAGGCCCGGCCGTCGGTGCCGCTCCCGTTGTCCGGTTTGGTGGTCCTCGAATCATGCCGCCGGGTACAGGGCCCGCTGGCCGGTCACCTGCTGCGGCTGCTCGGTGCCACGGTGCTGCGGATCGAGCCGCCGGGTGGCGACCCGCTGCGGTGGGTCCCGCCGATCGCCGGCGACGCGTCGGCCAGGTTCCGTGCGCTCAACGACGGCAAGGAAGTCATCGAGATCGACTTGAGCACCCGGGACGGCAGAGGCCATTTGCTCGACCTCGCCGTCGGCGCCGACGTCTTCCTGCACAACTGGGCGCCCGGAAAGGCAGGGCAGTGGGCGTTGAGCGCACTCGACCTGGCGCGTGCCCGGCCCGGAATCCTGTACGCGCACGCGTCGGGGTGGGGTGCCGAGCTGGGGCCGGAACCGCCGGTGGGCACGGATTTCGTCGTGCAGGCCTACGCGGGCGTTCCGCCGACGCTGATGACGATCGTCGACGTGTTCGGCGGGGTCGTCTGCGCGCACGGCATCGTGACGGCCCTGGCCCGCGGCGCCACGCGGGCCGACTCGTCGCTCCTGTCCGCGGCGAGCAGGCTCAACGCGGGCGCCCGGCGGCGCTGCGCCCGTCCGGTGAGCGTGCCGGTGTGTGACGACCTCGCCGCGCTCGCCGCGGACCCCCGGTTTTCCCGCGCGCTGATCCACGATGACTGCGTACTCGTCGCGTCGCCGTGGGAATTCACGTCATGACTTGGGTGTCCGCGACCGGGGTGGTGCTGCGCGACCTCGTGCCGGCCGGGCTCCGCCGCGAATGGGTCCGATGTGGACACTGCCCGGACAGGGATCTGTACTCGCTCTTCGGCGACCGGGTGCGCGAACATCCGCTTCGCACGGCGGTGATCGACGACGAGGGATCGCTCGATTACGCGCGCTTGGACGCCGCCGTACGCGAGCTGGCAGCCCGATTGGCTGCCGCCGGATGCGGCTCGACCGACATCGTCGGGGTGCGGGAACCAGCCGGACGAGCGGCGGTGGTCGCGGAACTGGCCGTGTTCGCGCTCGGCGCCGTCGTGCTGCCGTTGCCGCCGGGCTCGGGCGATCTCCTCGAACGCGCGCGTGTGCGGTTCGTCGTCGAGAACGGGCGGGTGGTGGGTGAATCCAGCCGTGCGACGCGTATCGTCCGTCCGAATCCGGAGGCCCCGGCACGGATTCTGGTGTCCTCCGGTTCGGAGTCGGCGCCGAAGATGGTCGCTTACTCGCACAACGCCTTCGCCGGCGGACGGGCGAACTACCTCCGTGCCGTCCACGGCGGGACGGAGGTTCCCCGCGATCTCGTCCTGGTCTCGCCGACGTCGGGATTCGGCTCGTTCGGGGCGCCGGTGACGCTGTGCCGCCTCGGTGGCACGCTGATCTCGACGCGCCGGTTCGAGGCGGGCGCGGCGCTGCGCCTGATCACCGAGCACCGCCCGACCCACGTGTTCGCCGTACCCGCGATGTGGCGGCGCATGGCCGACCATCCCGCGACCGTGGACACCGCCGGGCTCGCGGCCATCGTGTCGAGCGGCGACATGTTGCCTCCGTCGACGTTGGCCGCGTGCCGTGAACGGTTCGGCGTCGAGATGATCGACGTCTACGGCTCGTCGGACGGTGTCAACTGTCATACGACGCGACCGGAGAACGGTGTGGGCGTACCGGATCCCGCGGTGTGCGAGATCCGGATCACCGACGGCGAAATCCACGCCCGAGGTCCGATGACACCGCTGTGCCACGTCGCCGCGCCGGAGCTGGACGCCGCATACCGGCCGGACGGTGGCTGGGTGCGGACCGGCGACAACGGCCGTTTCGACGAGCGCGGCGGGCTCCACGTCACCGGCAGGAGCAAACGCGTGGTGATCCGCGGTGGGTACACGATCAGCCCGGCGGAGGTGGAGCGCACGCTCGGCGACCATCCCGCGATCAGGGAGGTCGCCTGTGTCGCGGTACCGGACACCGAACTGGGCGAACGGCTCTGCGCCTGTGTGGCGACCCGGAACGGCCACACGCCGACGCTGCCCGAACTCGCGGCGTTCCTCACCGCCCAAGGCCTCGCCGTGCGCAAGTTGCCGGAGTTCCTGGTCACCCTTCCCGAACTTCCGCTGGGCCGCACCGGTAAGACCTGCCACCGCACGCTGGCCGATCTCGCGGCTCGCTTGTACCGGAGTACGTCTTGAGGTGACACTGACGTGCCTCACCGGCGGAATCGTGGCGAGGAATCCGCTGACGAACATTCTCGATACGAGCCGGTTGGCCCGGTCCTGTTACCGGCGTGATCGCGCCGGGCCGCGGCGGCGGCGTGAAGATCGAGTGCGGGCGGACACTCGGGGCGCCCGACCGCGTGATGGTCCTTGCCCTCGCACAAGGACCTCCATAGTTGATCGGTAGCCGGCACGGTCTCAGTTCGGCGGAACGGCGCGGCGCTCGGCCGCCGTCCGCCGGACCGGCTGGTGTTCGATCTCGACCCCGGTCCGGGAACCTCGATCGTGCACTGCTGTCGCGTCGCCGAACGACTGCACGACGCACTGGCCGAAGACGGACTTTCCCCGCTGGCGAAGACATCTGGTTCGAAAGGCATGCAGCTCTACTGCGCCATCACCACAGACGACCCCGCGGCCCCCCGTCGGCCTACGCCAAGAAACTCGCCCAGCGCCTGGCCCGCGAGACATCGGACCGGGTGACCGCCGTGATGGCCAAAGCCCAGCGGGCCGGGCGGGTGTTCATCGACCGGTCCCAGAACAACCCCGCCAAGACCACGGTGGCGCCGTACTCGCTGCGCGGCCGCGACCGTCCCACCGACTCGACCCCGGTGAACTGGGACGAGGTCCGCGCCTGCCGCCGCGCGACACAGCTGGTGTTCACCGCGGACGACGTGCGCGACCGCGCCGTCGAATACGGTGACCTGCTCGCCGATCTCGACAGCAAACGGGCGTCTCTGCCTTAGGACTTACCCCGAATGATCTTCGCCCATTCGGGGTAAGTCATCGGCAGGAGGTGTCCACAACCGATGTGGCCGGTAGGTGAAGAAGCGCTACGGAAACTGGACGACCATGGCCTGCCGACCTCGCGGGCGCATCCGGTCGTGGTCGCGACGACGACCGCGGCGCGAGGGGGCCTGCTGTGGTTCGTCGTCGCGGGATTGCTCGCGGTGCGCCGGGGATCTTCCCGCCGGGCCGGGGTATGCGGGCTGGTGGCCGCCGGTGCGGGCATGTTGAGCGGGCATCTGCTCAGCGCGCTGATCCGCCGTCCTCGTCCCGCCACGCGTCGCCTGCCCGCCCGCGAATCCCTGCCGGAACGGCCGACTTCGTCCTCGTTCCCGTCGAAGCACGCGGTGACGGCTGCCGCGTTCACCACCGCGGTCGCCCTTCGCTCGCCGAAGGCAGGCGTGGCCGTCGCTCCGCTCGCGTTCGTGGTCTGCTACGGCCGGGTCAGGACGCATGTTCATTGGCCGACCGACGTTTTCGGTGGGGTCGCCTTGGGTTTCGCGGTGGCGTATCGACTCCGCGGCCGCCACTGAGACGTCAGACCGCCCTCAGCGGCCAGGGGCACCTGAAGACCAGTGCCTGCGAATCGCCGGAAGGAGCGCCGATGTCCGAGATCGAGCAGGCCGCGCCGCCCGCACCGGATCAACTGCCCCGCGAGCCGGGCGAGGAACCGGTGCGTCCGGTGCACTCTCGACTGTGCCGATCTCCGCGACACCACCGGACGTCTATTGTCCCGGCACACGGTGTACGCCACCATCCGCTACACCCTCGAGGCGTGTACGGCGGCCTGTGCGCAGGCGTGCAGGCGGTGTGAGCGGGCACCAGGTACTCCGCGGTTCGCGAGACAGGACGAACCGCGTCGCGGACGCGGGAAGCCCGGGGCGGTGAACGGGCTGACTCGGCGAAGCCGGGTCTCATCGGTTGCCTTCGGCGGCGCTGATTTCGCTGAGCACGGAGTTCGGGTCGTATTCCATTGCGGCGTCGCCGAGGGACAACACGCCGACCGGGCGGCCGTTGTCGACGACGGGGATGCGTCTCACCGCGTTGCCGGCCATCCGGGCGATGGCGGTGTCGGCGTCCTCGTCGGGGGAGACGGTGACGACCTGTGAGCTGCATACGTCCCGGAGGCGGCAATCGGCGAGGTCGTCCTGGCCGGCGACGGCACGGATGACGATGTCGCGGTCGGTGACGATCCCGGCGAGCCGGTCTCCGTCGAGGACGAGGACGTCGCCGATGTCCTTGTCGCGCATCGCTTGCGCCGCCCGGCGGACCGGTGTGTCGGCGGGCAGGGCGACCGGGGCGGTGGTCATGAGATCGCGGACGAGCCGGCCCATGATGGCTTCCTTCCTGTCCCTTTCCGATTCGAATCAGCGGAGGCCATGGCTCCGGGGTACCCGATCCGCTTTCGGATATGCGTGCTTGCCGTCGTCACCGGTGGGTCGGGCGTCGCCGCGCCGACAGCGCGAGCGCGATTCCGGCGACCAGCACGGTCACGCCGGCGATCACGTTGCTCAGCCAGGTCGCCGTGTTCAGTTCCGGCATACCCGGATAGTCGAGCGGCACCAGGCCACGGCCCCGGGAAATCACCCATGGCGAGGCGATCACCCAGACGCCGAGGACCGGAATCACCCAGGCCACGGTGCGCAGGCCGACGGAGCGGGCGCATCCGGCGGCGAAGAGCGCCAGCACGATACCGCTGATCATGTTGGTCGCGGCCATGCCGAAGGTGCCGGTGAACTCGATCACCCAGGGTGACAAGATCAAGTACACACCCGCCAGCAGGACAAGCCCGATCGAGACCTCGGAGGAGCCGGTGGATCCGACGGCCCCTTCCTGTGTCCGTGCGGGGTCCTGCGCGGTCTGGCGTGTGGTGGTCCGGATCGTCATGCTCGTTCACCTCCGCGTCGGTTCTCCGAACTTGTCGGCTACCCGGCACCTCGGCGGACAAACCGCCGATCCGGGTGACGGCCGTGTTTCCCGCTCGCCCTGGCCGGGTACGCGTCACGTTCGAAGTGCGACCAGGAAGAGGCGACGATGCCGCTGTACGAACATCGAGGGCGTCGCCCGGAGGCCCATCAGAGCGCCTACGTGGCGCCGACCGCGGTGCTGTGCGGGAATGTGCGGGTCGGGGCGGACGCGAGAGTGCTCTTCGGGGCCGTGCTCACGGCGGAGGACGGTGAGGTCCGCGTCGGCAGGCGCTGGGTGGTGAGGGAGAACGCCCTCGTGCGGGGACGGGCCGCGTATCCGGCGCGGATCGGCGACGACGGTTGTTTCCCGGCCACCGGTTGCGCGGTTTTCCCCGGGGCGCGCTTGGGCGGGCACGTCGAAGTGCGCGACAACGCCGTGGTGCACGCGAACACGGTGCTCGCCGCCGACACGGTCGTGCCCATCGGATGGGTGGCAGTGGGCGATCCGGCACGGGATCCTGCCTCCGGAGCGCCACGACGACATCTGGGCGGTGCAACGACACCTCGACTTCCCCTCGACGGTGTGCGACGACCGGACTCTGATCCCGCGGAGTCCGCGATCTCTTCCAGAGGAGGAAAAATGCGTATCGGTGTGGTGGCGATGGCCGTGGTCTTGGCCGTGGCCACCGGATGTGCGCCTTCGGACCGGCCCTCTCCGGTGCCGCCCGGCGGAGTGTCGGCAACACCCACAGCGCCTGCGCCTTCGGGAACGGAAGTGACCGTACGAGGCACCGTGCGAAACGGCGTGGAACCCGGGTGCCTGGTACTCGCCGCACCTGACCGCGAGTATCTCCTGGTGCGTCCGGTGCCCGAGCTGAAGCCGGGCGTGGAGGCCGTCGTGCGGGGCTCGCTCCGGCCCGGAACGCCGACAACGTGTATGCAAGGCACTCCGCTCACCGTCCGCACGGCGGAGGTCGCCGGTACCGGGTCATGACGACCCCGTTCGACCGGCGGAGCCTCGCGCTCGGGACGGCCGTTGGGGTGCTGCTCCGATGATCGCCCGGGACGAGGACCTGGACGGAGTACGGATCGGGTCAGGGCAGGGATTTCAGCTGGTCCAGCAGTCCTCGCCAGTCGAGACGGATGAACTGGATGACCCAGGTGTAGCACTCGCTCGACCCGGTTCCCGTGCCCTCGAACACGGAGTCGTCGACACGGGTGATCGCCACCTCGGTGTCAGAATCCACGGAACACACCGTCGGCGCTCACCGAACCCGTGAAGTCCTCCCAGTCCATGTTTCCCAGGTTGATGTTGTTCTCCACGCTCGGCAGCTCGGCGGACACCACCCGGAACGGCTGATGATCAACGCCCCGGAGCGGAAGAACCCAGACGGCAAGGATGGGATGTTCGGCGTTCGTGAGGGTCGTCTTGTCCGCGAGGAACGAAACGATCGTTCCAGCCGTCTGCTTTGCCTTCAACGCTTCGGCGCTCAAACCCGCGAAAGCTGGATCGTTCACCACTGCGACACTCGCCTGGAATTCCTCATCGCTGGGTGTCCGTACCTCGTGGACCAGAGAATCCCAGGCACTGTCGTCACCGAACCAAGTGCGGACCAAGACTGAGCCGACCGGTAACTCCGCCATGCACGTACCCTAGCGGCGGCAGGCCCGAACGCGGACGGCTTCGACGAATCGCCGCGACGTGCTCAGCCGAGCCGCGCTTTCGCGGCGTCGTAATCCGCTCGCGCCTTCTGCACGGCCGTCCTCCGCCGCTCCGTCCAGTGAGCGAGGCCGTTCACCTGGTCCGCGGCTTCCTTGCCGAGTTCGGTGAGGGAGTAGTCCGTCCTGGGCGGGATCACCGGCTTGGCGTCGCGGTGAACCAGTCCGTCACGTTCCAGCGTTTGGAGTGTCTGGGCGAGCATTTTCTCGCTGACCTTGCCGATCTGCCGTCGCAGCTCGTTGAAGCGGTACGGGCGATCCAGCAGTGCGATCAGAAGGAGTGTGCCCCAGCGGCTGGTGACATGTTCGAGCACCAGACGCGTGGTCACGCTGGTCATCCGGAACGTATGGGCATGCCTCACGACGGTCCGGTGGTCCGGCCATCGTTCTGGAGGCTTTCGAGTTCCTTCAGGGAAAGCGTCAACCGGCGCAGGACGCTGCGCGTCTCCTGGAGCGTGTGCTCGTCGAGGTCGGCAGTCGAGGTGACCCGCTGACGTGAGCGTTCGCTGACTTCCCAGAGTTTCTCGAGCAGGGCGTGACCTGCCGGCGTGACGCCGACCTTGGGCGACCGGGGGTTACCCGGGTTCGGATGCCGAGTCAGGTGTCCCGACTCGACGAGGTCGTCGACAACGCGCTGCACACCCTGGCGTACCTGTCCGAGCCGACGCGCGATTTCCGGCACGGCGGACGGTGTCTCCGACACCACGCTCAGGACGTGCCAGCGCGCGACGGTGGTTCCTTCGCCGACGGCCTCACGCTCACCGATCCTGCGGCTCAGCCCGGCCAGTTCGTACACGTCGGCGATCAGCAGCCGGTACGCCTCCACTGCTCCGCTCACCGTCACATCACCTTGTCTTCGCGTTGACAGCATGTTGTCGCCGATGGCAGTATACTGTCGTGGGGAGGTGAACAGGTCGGGTACCTGCCGATTTCAGAGCTCTTGCTCCGTGAAGCGACAGGTCGAGCCGTGACTATGCCGTTTCGCACCGAGTCTCTGGATCAGTGCAACCACGGGGATTTGCTCAGGGTGGCCCGCACGGCGACGCGCCGGGCTGCGGCTATGCCGGCGAACGGGGTCGCCACGGCGATGCTCGTCGAGGAACTGGGGCTTCTGGGGCACACGCTCGGCGCCATCGACGGAATGCTCGAAGTCCTTGTCCGGGAACTGGAGCGACGAGCCGGGGCGGACGCGCTCGAAGTGGCCGACGGTCCCTTTGCGGGAGAGCCCGCACAAGCCCTGGCCACGATGCAGCTTTGGGTCGAGCAGGCGCGAGCCGCCTCGGTGGCGGGAAGGCAAGCGATCGAAAACGCGCATATAGCTGCCGCGGGCCTGGCTTCGGCCCGCTGACGCGGGCATGCGGCGTTCGACGGCGCCGGCCCGTGCTGCTCTCCGGTGAGATCGACAAAGCTTGTCCGTTCTTGAAAATCTACGTATTGGATGGCGGAATGGGTGCGGTGAACGATCTGATCGACGTGCGCGTCGACGATGCCACGAGCGAGATTCAGGAGCTGATAGCGGGCCTTTCGGAAGCTCCGCGCGTGATCCCCACCGTGTACGGGTATGACGAGCGAGGCTCCGACCTGTACGCGCGGATCTGTGATCTGGAAACCTACTACCCGTATCGCACCGAGTGGGAGTTGCTGGCGGGCAACATCGACTCGATCTGCGGTCTCGTGAAACGAGACGAGATAGTCGAACTGGGTTGTGGTACCGCCACGAAATCCGAATTGCTGCTGCGCCGAATGTCTTCCATGCCGTCCGAGTCGCTGAGGTACGTGCCGATCGACGTTTCGGAAGAAATGTTGATGAGGACGTCCGCCCGGCTCGCCGGTTCCATCGACGGCCTCGAGGTCTGGCCGGTGGCCGGCGACTACCACAGTGGCTTGAAGGTCGTGGAGCAGCGGCCTGAAGCATCTCGGTTGTTCATGTTCATGGGCAGTTCGCTGGGCAATATGAGTGAACAGAAGCGGCACGAACTGCTGACCGGAATAAGGTCGGCAGGCAGCCGCGGCGACGTCCTGATGGTCGGCGTCGATTTCGACAAGTCGCGTCCGGCTCTCGAAACCGCGTACAACGACCCTCCCGGTCACGACCTGTGGCACCACTTCCTGACCAACAGGCTGGCCTGCTTGAACCGGCTTTTCGGTGGCGACTTCGACCCGTCCGTCTTCCAGAGCAGGCTGAACTACAACACGGACGCCTGCCGTATGGAAGCGCAGATATGGCCGAAGGTGGACGTCACGTTCACTCTTTCCGAGTTGAATCTGCGCGGTGTGATCAAGGCGGACGAGCGTGTCACCGTCGACACTTCGCACAAGTTCAAGGAGGACGAACTCGACGAACTGCTGGATGCGGTGGGAATGCGTATCATGGAATCCTACGAGGAACCGTCCGTGAAATACGCCCTCTTGCTGGTGGAGATGACCTGACGTCGCTCGCGCGAGCGGGCGATGCGGATCGAGAGAGTACGAGGATCCCACGATGATCACCGGCAGAACGACCCGGCGTCCGGGCGGCGATCGGAGGGCGGCAGTGCCTTCCGATCGCACCGTGCTTCTGCTGCTCGCGCTCTACGTGTGCTGGGGTTCGGCGATCCCGGCGATGAAGCTGATGGTCGACACGATCCCGCCGGTCGGCGGAGCGGCGCTGGTCTTCCTGCTGGCCGGGATCGTGCTCGCCGGTGTGGCACGCAAGCGTCCGCGGCCCACGCGCCGGCAAGTGCGGACGCTGACAATCGCCGGGGTGCTGTTGCTGGTGGGCGGGCAGGGGCTCGCCACCGTGGCGCTGACCGCGGTGACCGCCAGCCTCGGTGCGATCCTCGCCGCGGCGATCCCGCTGTGGGTGGTGCTTCTCAGCGGTTTGACCGGGGTCCGGTCGACAATCGCGTCCTGGATCCGCCTCGTGGCAGGCTTCGGTGGGATCGTGATCGTCGTGCTGACGGCACCGGGCAGTGCCATCGGCGGCGCTCCCTGGGCGGTGGCGGCGTTCTGTGTCGCACCGATCCTGTGGGCGGCGGGAAGTCTTCTGACGGCCAATGTCGAGCGTCCGCTCGATCGAGTCGTCGCGAGTGCGGTTCAATTGCTGGCCGGTGGAACGGTGTTGTTGCTGGTCGCGCTGGCACTCGGTCAGCTCGATCCGGGTCGCTGGGCGGATATCAGCTGGACGTCGGCAGGTGCGGCGGTCTTCCTCCTCGTTTTCGATTCGCTTGTCGGCTTCATGCTTTACACGCGCCTGCTGGAGAGCGCACCGGCGCCGCTGGTGAGTACCTATGCCTACATCACGCCGCTTGTCGGCGCCGCGATCGGTGCGACCGTGCTTGATGAACCGCTGTGGATCGGCGCTTTCGTCGGCGGCTCTTTGGTGCTGGGCGCGGTCGCGCTCGAGTTGCGCGGAAGATGAGTTCAGAGCTGTCGCTCTGATGTTCTCGCCGTTACGGCAAAAGCTTTGGCTCGGGCATCTTTCTGTCGCTTGCTCTTAATGTGGCGAGTGGCTCGTCATGGTGGACTCCCGTCATCGACATTGCGTGCGAGCGGCTGAAATAAATCCGATCGCCGAGTGTGTTCGTCGCCGGCTCCCGCTTTGCCGTGTTCACCTTTTTGCCAATGCGTCGAGGGTGTGATTATGACTCATTGCGATCATGGCGCCCTGCGGAATGGCAAGCCTGCGTTGAGCGCAATAGAATCAATGGTGATCGGACGTAGTGACTGCGAAATCATCATATTGATCTTGTTCGTTCGGCTCAAGGTGTGATGGCGTCAGAATTTCACGAAATAGCACCGTTGTCTGCTACACTCGCAGGCAATGGATCTTCTGGGGGTTCCGGATGACACGGGAATGGAAGGCGTGATTCGTTCATGCCTTCACTGTGGAGCGAGTGCCTGTCGTGCGCCGATGAACCCTCTTCAGTCGGCCGAAACAGCATAGTCGACTGAATTGCCACAGTCGCACCGGTGAACGCTGTCGTCATTTCTTCGTACCGTGAGCGGGGAGGTCGCGTGAAGTCGAACCAGGACGTCTCGGTCAAGCGGGAATCATTGGATCCAGTGGGTCTGGCGAATTCCGCGCGGCGTGTCTCCGGTGATGACGAAGCCGAACTCCCGCATTCGACGGCGCTGGAACAGCTCGTGCGTTCGCTCGATGAAGAAGGACGACTGAGTCCCGCGGGACACAGTAGAGCGAGGAAGTCACTTGTGCGCTCGCTCGTCGAACGTATCGAGACGGCTCGCCGGGTCGCGGAGAAACCGGAGCTGGAACGGAGACGGATCCGGCCGGTCGTCATCACCGGGCTCCTGCGTACGGGAACCACCTTCCTGCAGCACTTGCTCGCGCAACACCCTCTGCTTCGTGCGCCGGCACTGTGGGAAATGATGGCGCCCGCCCGGCGCGATCCGCCGGATGACCTGATCGCGCAGTGCGAGGCCTACGTCGCGGAGTACCACCGGCTGGCGCCGGAGTTCGAGCGCATCCATCCGTTGCGTGCCGGGCTGCCCGAAGAGTGTCATCGGTTGACGGCCAACACTTTCCACGACCCGATTTTCGCGCTGAGATACCACGTTCCCCGGTACTCGGAATGGCTGGACGGCCGGTCGATGGTCCCGGTGTACCGGTATCACCGCACCCAGCTGTCGGTCCTGCTGGACCGCGTGCCCGGCGACCGGATTCTCCTGAAAGGGCCGTCTCACCTGTGGTATCTGGACGACCTCGCCAAGGTGTACCCGGACGCGCTGGTCATCCGCCTGCACCGGTCCCCGGCGGTGGCGGTGGCGAGTGTCTGCAGCCTGACGTCCGCCGTGCGTGGGGCCAGCTCCGCGGACGTGGACGACCGTGAGATCGGGGACTACTGGCTGAACCGGGTCGCGCCCGTCCTGGACGGTCTTCGCCGGGAGGACGGGCCGTTCCGGCAGCCGTTGCTGGATGTGCGCTACGCGGATCTGATCGGCGATCCCATGAAGGTCGTCACCCGTATCTGCGAGGCCGCGGATCTTCCGCTCACCAAGGACGTGCGTGCGCGCATGGACCGCTATCTGGCCGCGAACCGCACTTCCGGCGGGCACTCCTACCGCGCGGAACGGTTCGGGCTGTCGGCCGGTGCCTTGGCCGGACGATTCTCTGGCTACATCGAGGAATTCGCCGTCCCGAAGGAAGCCTGACAGAAGGGGAGCAACAGGGTGCCGGAGCCTACTCACCTGGAACGTGCACAAGCGCTCGTGCGTGATGTGAACAAGGACGCGGGTACGGATCCGCTGCGGATCGGCATCATCACACCACTGAGCGAGCCGGGAGACGCGACGGCCGGGGAACTGGTCACTCGCGGCGCCTGTCTCGGGGTGGAGTACGTGCGCGAGCACGGTGGCGCGCGTGACAACCGGCAGATCGAACTGGTCCTCTACGACGACCAGGCGACCGCCCGGACGGAAGGCATGTTCCGTTCCGCGGCAGGCCAGATGGCCAAGCTCGCACTGGTGGACGAGGTCGTGGCCGCGATGGGGCAGTGGCACCTGCGGACCACGCCCTGGGTGGTCGACATCGCCACGAAGTACGACGTGCCGATCTTCGTCGAGAACGGATACAGCGAGATCACGGCGCAGAAGCGGCGCAACGTCTTCCGGTCCTACTTCAGTGTGGAGGACCGGGTGCCGCTGATGCTGGACTTCGCGGCGGAGCTGGGCATCCGCAAAGTGGGGATGGTGTGCGCGGACACCGCGTTCGGTCTGCACACGGGTAACAGTCTGGAAAGCTATGGCAGCACCGAACACGACATGGAGTTCTGCCGGTTCGACTTCGAACAGGACGGCACGACGGACTTCCCCGCCCTGCTCGGTAGAATCCGGGACTACGGACCGGACCTGCTGATCAATGGCGGTGTCATCCGGACCAACTACCAGATCTTCGGCGCAGCGGCGGAAGCAGGCCTTCTGCCCGGTACGCCGTTGATGGTCCCTTTCAGTTATCCCTTGCGGTCCAAAGACTTCTGGCGCTCCACAGGGGACAGTGGGGTCGGCACGATGTGGCCCGCGATGCAGTACCGCCCGTCGTGGCCGGGGATGACCGACATCGGACGTTGGTTCACCGAACGGTACCGGGAGCGGTACGGGGACTTCCCGCCCGACACCGCGTTGACCCATTTCACCGACGTCACCATCATCGCGGCCGCGAGTCGTGCGGCACGGTCCGCCGAGCGGGAAGACCTCATCGACGCGCTGGAGGCGATGGAGTTCCCGACTTGGCGAGGGCCGATCCGCTACGAGCGCGGGCCCGCCCATTGGCACCACTGCTGTCCGGAACTGGTGTTGCTGCAGTATCAGAAGCGCGACCAGGGGTTCGACGAGTCGGCGATCATCTATCCACCGGACAAGGTGACGGCGGAGTACCTGCCGCCTGCCGCCATGGAAACCGTCTGATGCCCGCTGTCACGACCGTCGCCGACACCATGCTGCGCAGCCTCCGCGCCCACGACGTGGACCGTGTCTTCTGCGTGGCCGGGGAGAGCTACCTCCCGTTGCTGGACGCGCTGTACGACTGTGCCGAGATCGACGTGGTGGGCTGCCGTCACGAGGGCTCGGCCGGGTTCGCGGCGCTGGCGGACGCCAAGCTCACCCGCCGCGCCGGGGTGTGCCTGGTCAGTCGCGCCCCGGGCGCCGCCAACGCGGCGATCGCGGTACATGCCGCCGCCGAGGACGCCACCCCGCTCGTGCTCTTCGTCGGGGACGTTCCCCTGCCGGATCTCGATCGCGAGACGTTCCAGTCCGGTCGTCCTCTCGGCGACCGCGCGAAAGCTGTGTGGACTCTGCACGATCCCTCGTCGACCGGGGAGACCGTGCGGCGGGCGTTCCGGGTCGCGGAATCGGGGACGCCGGGGCCGGTCGTGGTATTCGTACCGGAGGACGTGTTCGACAGGGACGGTGCGGACGGCCCCGCGACACGGGGCGTGCTCGGCCGTGTGGTGGCCGACGGTCGTGAGCTCGACACGGTACGCGGCATGCTCGGCTCGGCTCGGCGTCCGCTGCTCCTGGCCGGATCCACATTGGACACTCCGCGGGGGCGTACCCTGCTCCGCGAGTTCGCCGAGCGGCACGAGGTCGCGGTGCTCACCAGCAACAAGAACCAGCATCTGCTGGACAACCGGCATGCCTGCTACGCCGGTCATCTGCACAACGCCACCGGACCCGGGCAACTAGCCGAGTTCGACCGCGCCGACCTCGTCCTCGCGATCGGGACCCGGCTCGGCCAGACGACGACCAGGCAGCTGCGGTTCCCCCGCGGCCCCGAGCCCGGCCAGCCACTGGTCCACGTCCATCCGGACGCCGCCCGGATCGGCAGATACCACCAAGTCACCGCCGGGTTCGCGATGGATCCGGTGGACTTCCTCGCGCAGTTCGCCGACACCGACGTCCAGCGCCCGCGCCGCGACGAATGGTGCCTGCGGCTGCACCGGATCGAGGAGGAGAGAGCCCGCTGGAATCCGCCGTCGGACCCGGAGGTGGTCACGGCCGGGGACATCGCCGCGGCGCTCGACGAGCTGACCGGGGGCGCCGTCACGGTCGTCGTCGATTCCGGCACCTTCACCGGCTGGACGTACCGATACCTGCGGTTCGCCGGCAACGGCAGGCTGGTGGGCATCGATTCCAGCGCCATGGGTTTCGGACCCGGCGCAGCACTGGCGGTGGCCGCGCGGGACCCTGCGGTGCCCACCGTCGTGATCATCGGCGACGGCGGGTTCGGCATGAACGGCGCAGAGCTCGCCACCATCTGCGAACGTCGTCTCCCGGTGGTGTTCGTCGTGTCGGACAACGCGTCGCTCGGCACCATCCGGCTGCACCAGCGGCGGCGTTACCCGGACCGGGAGATCGCCACGGACCTGGCCAATCCCGACTTCCGGCTGCTCGCCCAGGCACACGGCGCGCTCGGGCTTTCCGCCGACACTCCCGCCGAGGTACGCACCTGCCTGGCCAAGGCGCTCGAACATCCCGGACCGTCGCTCGTCGCGGTGCGCACCAGTCGCGAGTACCTCACCCCGGCGGCCGTTCCGCGATGACCCGTTCCCCGAGCCGACGTCAACCCGCACCCTCGGAGAAGGCAGCCATGCGATTCCACGACTCGATGCTCGACCTGATCGGATCGACGCCCCTGGTACGGCTGAGAACGGTCGCCGCCCGTTCCGGCGCGCTGGTGCTGGCCAAACTGGAGCAGTTCAATCCCGGGGGCTCGGCCAAGGACCGGATCGCGGTCGGCATGATCACGGCGGCCGAACGAGACGGCCTGCTGCGTCCCGGTGGGACCATCGTCGAGCCCACGTCCGGCAACACCGGGATCGGGCTGGCCATGGTCGCCGCGCAGCGGGGCTACCGGTGCGTGTTCACCTGCCCGGACAAGGTCTCGCACAACAAGATCGCCGCGCTGCGGGCTTACGGGGCCGAGGTGGTGGTCTGCCCGGCGACCGTGTCCATGACCGACCCCCGGTTCTACCGGAACGTGGCCGCCCGGCTGGCCGCGGAGACCCCCGGCGCCTACTGCGTCGATCAGTACAACAACCCCGCCAACCCCGAGGCCCACTACACCGTGACCGGACCGGAGATCTGGGAGCAGACGACGGGGCGGGTCACGCATTTCGTGGCCGGGCTCGGAACCGGCGGCACGGTCACCGGGACCGGCCGCTATCTGCACGAGGTGTCCGGTGGCACGGTCCGTGTCGTCGGCGTCGACCCGGACGGTTCGGTGTACAACGGCGACGAGTTGCGCCCGTACTACCTGGAAGGCGTCGGCCAGCCGAGTCTCCCGGCGGCCTTCGACCCGGACGTCCCGGACGAGATCGTCACCGTCGGCGACGCGGAGGCCATCGCGCTGACCCGGCGCCTCGCCAGGGAGGAGGGGATCCTCACCGGCGGCTCGGGCGGAATGGCCGTCGCCGCGGCGTTACGGGTCGCCGAGCGTTCGGGTCCCGACGCGGTCATCGTCGTCCTGATCCCCGATTCGGGCCGTGGGTACCTGAACACGATCTTCGACGAGGACTGGCTGGCCGTGCACGGGTTCACCGCCCCCGCCGAGGGGGTGCCGGTGGCCGCCGCGGTCCTCGGGCCCGGCCTGCCCGTGATAGCCCCGGAGGAGAGCCTCGCGTCCGCTTGGCAACGCATGCGGGACACCCGCATCGGTTATCTGGCGGTCAGTTCCGCCGCCGCGCCGGTGCGGCTCCCGGAGATCGCGGGATTCGTCGCCGAACACGACATCGCGGTGCGCATCGCGTCCGGGCGCGCCCGATGGGACGCCCCGGTCGCCGACCACGTCGTCGTCACCTCCCTGCCCCGGGTCGGCTGGGGGCAGGAACTCGACACCACGGCGGCCTTCATCGCCGAACACGGCGCGTGCGTGGTGCTGAGGGACGGTGTCCCGGCGGCGATCCTCACCGCCGCCGACGTCGCGAGCGCGCTCGCGCCGGATCACCCGCGGACAGGGAGCGCACTGTGACGAAGAACGTGATCGAGTTCGTGGACCCCGTCCACGGCACCAAGGGCTACCTCGCATACCGCGGGGCCCGGCGGAGACTCGCGGCGGGCGGATGCCGGGTGCGGGCCGGGATCGACGCGCGGACGCTGAGCACGCTCGCCGAACGGATGGCAGTCAAGCAACGAGTGCTCGGCCTCAACGTCGCCGGAGCCAAATGCGGGCTCGACCTCGACCCGTCCTCGCCGGACAAGGACGCGATACTCAGGCGGTTCTTCGCGTTCCTCCGTGACGAGCTGGCCACTCGCTACAGCATGGGGCCGGATATGGGGACCGGGTGGGTGGAGCTCAACCGGCACGCGGCGGCGGTCGGCCTGTCGTCGATCAAGTACGCGATCAAGACCGCCCAGCGGCTCGATGCCGACCAGTTCGCGCATCGGATGGCGGTGCTCGAAGCGCCTGTCGACGGGCTCCCTGTTTCCGCGCGCCGGGCGGGACACGCCCTGGCCTACGCCGGTATCGGCGCGGCCAAGGCGGCCCGGTGCACCGGGCCGCTCACCGTGGCGTTGCAGGGCTTCGGGAATCTCGCCCGCGGCGCCGCCTGTGCCCTGTACGAGTACGGCGCCCGCGTGGTGGCGATCGGCGACGAACACGGCACCGTCGCCACGCCCGCCGGTCTCGACGTTCCCGCCATGCTCGGCCGTCCCGCCGGAACCCCCGTTCCCGCGATGCCGTCTGGCGGCCGCCCTGCCGAGTTGTTCACCGTTCCCGCCGACCTGCTCATCCTCGCCGGCCCGGCGGACGCCATGAGCCACGCGCAGGCCGCGCGTGTCGCCGTCCCGGCGGTGACGGTCGGCGCGAACTGCGGGCTCACCGAACGCGTCGAGCGGAACCTGGAGCGGCGGGGCGTGGTGGTCATCCCGGACTTCATCGGCGGAATCGGCGGGTCCGCGTCGATGGAAGCACTGTTCGGTCCGCGCGAGTGTCCGGCTCCGAGACAGGTACTCGACGCGCTCGCCCGTCTGATGAGCGATCTCCTCGCCGACATAACCGAGGAATCGCGCCGCGGGAAGGTCGGTTCCCGCGAAGCCGCGTTGCGGCTGGCCGCAACAGGCACCGCCGACCCGGACGCGCTGCCGTACGGCGGCTGTCCTTATCTGCGGGACTTCGTGCCCACCGCTCGCTGAACCGGAGGTTTGCCATGTCAGAAGACTGTCGTCACGAACGCGGTCACATCACGGACTCGCAGTTCTACGGTGACCGATACGCCACCGCGGCCAGCAGGGGGATCTTCTGCGATGTCTGCCGCAAACAACGCTGGCTCGACATCGAGGCGGCGCTGGCGTTGAGCCAGGCAGAGCTCGGGGTGATTCCGGCGGACGTCGCCGAGCGGATCGCCGCCGTCGCCGACCTCGATCACATCGACCTCGACCAGGTCCGGGTCGAGACCGCACGCTCCGGGCACTCGCTCATCGGCCTGCTCCGTGCGCTGGAGACCGCATGCGGGGACACCGCGGGACAGTTCATCCATTACGGCGCTACGACCCAGGACATCCAGGACACCGGTCAGTCGTTGGAAGTCCGCGACGTACTCGACACCCTGGCGCCCGCGCTCGACCGGATCATCCGCAGCCTGACCCACACGGCCGAACTGCACGCCAGGACGATCGGGCTCGCCCGCACGCACGCGCAGCCCGCCCTGCCGATGTCCTTCGGGCTCAAGGTGGCGGGCTGGCTCGACGAACTGCTCCGTCAGCGTGACCGGCTCGTCCACCTCCGTGCGCACACCCCGACCGCGCAACTGTTCGGCGGCGCCGGGACGATGGCGAGCTTCGGCGGACACGGCCGGGCGACGCTGGAACGGTTCGCCGAGCGGCTGGGGCTCGTCGTCCCCGAACTCGGGTGGCACGTCGCCCGCGACCGCGTGACCGAATTCGTCAGCACGCTGGCGATGATCACCGGCACGCTGGCCAGGATCGCCGACGAGATCCGCACGTTGTCCCGTCCGGAGTTCGGTGAGGTCGAGGAAGCATGGCGCGACGGCAAGGTGGGCAGCAGCACCATGCCGCACAAGCGCAATCCGGAGCGATGTGAACAGATCGTGGTCCTGGCCAGGCTCGCCGCGGCGCAGTCGGGGCTCGCGCTGACCGCGATGGTGGGCGACCACGAGCGCGACGCGCGCTCGCTGCGACTGGAGTGGGCGTGCGTCCCGGACGTGTCGCACTACTGCCTCGCCGCGGTGGAGATCGCGACCGAGGTCGTCACCGGGCTGATCGTGCACCCCGACCGGCTCGGCGCCAACGTGGAGACGGTGACCGGCCAGGTGATGTCGGAACGGCTCATGTTCGCCCTCGGTGAGCACATCGGCAAACAGCAGGCGCACGAATACGTCTACAAGCTCACCCAGCGGGCCCAGACCGACGGCATCCCTGTCCGGAAACTCGCGGCCGAGGATCCGGCGATCACCGAGCGGTTCACCGACGCCGAACAGGAGCGTCTGTTCGAGCCGGTGAGTTACCTCGGGGAGTCACCCGAGCTGACGATGCGGGTCGTGGAACGCGCGCGGGCCGTCATCTCGTGACGGCCGCGGCGAAGGGCGGCGTCGCGGTCGTCTCCGGCGCCGCGACCGGGATCGGCCGTGCCGTCGCCGCGCGGATCGGCGAGCACCGCGGCATCGGCGAGGTCGTCATCGTCGGGCGTCGCGCGGACAGGCTCGCGGCCGTCGCGGAGCAGCTGGGGCCGCACGTCGTCCCGGTGACGGCCGACCTGAGCGAGCCCGGGGGAGCGCGCGCGGTGCTGGCCGCGGTCGGCGGCCGCGTCGTCGACGTCCTGGTGAACAACGCCGGTGGCAACGTCGATCCACAACGGGTGCAGGAACTGGACGCACTGCCCGAAGCCTGGCACTCGAACCTGCGCGCCAACGTGCTTCCCGCCGTCCTGCTCACCCAGGCACTTCTTCCTTTGCTGCGCAGGCCCGGCGGCAGGATCGTCACGGTGGGGTCGGTCGCGGCGGAGCGGGGGCCGGCCACTTACGGCGGGGCGAAGGCCGCGCTGTACCCGTGGTCGACCGAGCTCGCCGTCCGGCTGGCCCGCGACCAGGTCACCGTCAACGTCGTCGCCCCGGGGTACGTGACGGACACGGAATTCTACGGCGAGCGCATGTCCCAGGAATTCCACGACGGCCGTGCGCGGCAGTCACCGATGAACCGCGGGGCGAGCCCCGGCGAGGTCGCCGCGACGGTCTGCCACCTCGCCGCTCCCGAAGCGGGGTTCATCACCGGACAGATCGTGCACGTCAACGGTGGTGCGCTGCTGCCCCGTACCTGACGGCGTCGGTGAAGTCACCGCGCCGACGCGATCGAGCGAGCACCGGAGGGTCATCCCGTGACGTCCGAAACCCATGAGCTGACTTACCTGCAGTACCTCGAATCCGAGTCCGTGCACATCCTCCGGGAGGTGGTGGCGACACTCGAGCGGCCGGTGCTGTTGTTCTCCGGCGGCAAAGACTCGGTGGTACTGCTGCACCTCGCCGCACGCGCCTTCTGGCCGGGGCCGGTCCCGTTCCCGGTGCTGCACGTGGACACCGGCCACAACTTCGCCGAGGTCCTCGCTTTCCGCGACCGGACGGTCGAACGGTTCGGAGTGCGCCTTCTGGTCGCGCGAGTGCAGGACGACATCGACGCCGGCCGGGCCGTGGAGGAAACCGGGCCGCGAGCGAGCAGGAATCGTTTGCAGACGGTCACGCTGCTTCGCTCGATCACCGAGCACCGCTTCGACGCGGTGTTCGGTGGAGCGCGCAGGGACGAGGAGAAGTCCCGCGCGAAAGAACGGGTGTTCAGCGTCCGGGACCGATACGGACAATGGGATCCGCGTGCGCAGCGCCCGGAACTGTGGCGCCAGTACAACGGGCAGCACGGTCCGGGGGAGCACATCCGGATATTCCCGCTGTCCAACTGGACCGAACTCGACATCTGGCAGTACATCGACCAGCAGCGGATCGCACTGCCCGGCCTGTACTACGCACACCGGCGCAGCGTGCTCGAACGCGACGGGATGTTGATGGCACACAACGAATTCGTGCGTCCCCTACCGGGCGAGGAGCCGTTCGAGGCGTCCGTCCGGTTCCGCACCATCGGCGACGCGACCTGCACCGGATGCGTCGAGTCGGTGGCCGCGACCCCCGCGGAAGTCGTCGCCGAAGTGGCGGCCAGCACCGTGACCGAACGCGGTGCCACCCGCGCGGACGACCGGATATCGGCGGCAGGCATGGAGGACCGCAAACGGGAGGGGTATTTCTGATGGCTCCCTTGTTGAGAATCGCCACCGCGGGCAGCGTCGACGACGGGAAGTCCACCTTGATCGGAAGGCTTCTCCTGGACTCGAAGGCGGTCTTGGAGGACCAGCTCGCCGCGATCGGAACGGACACCGGACCGGACCTCGCCGCGCTCACCGACGGCCTGCGCGCGGAACGCGAACAGGGGATCACGATCGACGTCGCCTACCGGTACTTCGTCACGGACAAGCGCAAGTTCATCATCGCGGATACGCCGGGACACGTGCAGTACACCCGCAACATGGTGACCGGTACCTCGACGGCGGACCTGGCGCTGACCCTGGTCGACGCGCGACACGGTGTCCTCGCGCAATCCCGGCGGCACGCGCTGATCGCCGGTCTGCTCGGCGTCGGTCATCTGGTGCTGTGCGTGAACAAGATGGACCTCGTCGATTGGTCCCGGAAACGCTTCGAGGAGGTCCGCGACGAGTTCCTGCGCATGGCCGAGCGGCTCGAAATCCCAGACCTGACCGTCATCCCCGTCTCCGCCCTGCGCGGGGACAACGTCGTCCACCGCGGTACGGAGATGCCGTGGTACGAGGGCGTGCCGCTGCTCCAGCACCTGGAGGAGGTGCACATCGCCTCCGACCGCAACCTGGCCGATGTGCGTCTTCCCGTGCAGTACGTGATCCGGGACGCCGACGGCCGCCGCAGCTACACCGGGACCATGGCCGGGGGAGTCCTGCGTCCCGGTGACGAGATCGTCGTCCAGCCCTCCGGCTTGAGCACCACCGTCGAGAGCCTTCACGGTCCGGGCGGGACCGAGCTGGCCACCGCCTTCCCGCCGCATGCCGTCGCCGTGCGCCTGTCCGACGAACTGGACGTCGGCCGCGGTGATCTGCTGTGCGGGCCGTGCGACCGGCCTGCGACCGGACACGATCTCGACGCACTGGTCTGCTGGCTGACCGACGACGGCGAACTGACCCCGGGGTCGCGCTACCGGCTGCGGCATACGACCCGCTCGGTCCGTGCCGAGGTGAGGGAGGTGGACTACCGGCTGGACATCGACACGCTGGACCACGACACCACCGCGACCGGCCTCGTGCTCAACGACATCGGCCGGGTCGCCATCCGGACACGGAAGCCGTTGGACTTCGACGCCTACCGGAGCAATCGCGACACGGGCAGCTTCATCCTCGTCGACGAGAGCACCGGCAACACCGTCGCCGCCGGGATGATCCAGGAGGGCGTCGGCAGCACGACGGACATCCGGTGGCATCCCTCGACGGTGAGCCGGGAGGACCGGGCGGGCACCGGGGGAACCGTGTGGCTGACCGGCCTGTCCGCCTCCGGGAAGTCCACCGTCGCCGCCGAGCTGGAACGACGGCTCGTCACCCGGGGCCAGGCCGCCTATCGCCTCGACGGAGACAACCTGCGCCACGGTCTCACCGGGGATCTCGGGTTCGGCGCCGCCGACCGGGCCGAGAACGTGCGCCGGGTCGCCGAGGTCGCACGGCTGTTCGCCGACGCCGGCCTGGTCGCCATCGTCTCCCTGATCAGCCCCTACCAGGCCGACCGGGACCGCGCCCGGCGGCTGCACGAGGCCGACGGGCTGCCCTTCGCCGAAGTCTTCCTGGACACCCCGCTGTGGGTGTGCGAACAGCGTGACCCGAAGGGACTCTATGCCCGTGCACGGGCACGCGAGATCATCGGATTCACCGGGATCGACGCTCCTTACGAGACACCCGCCGACCCGGAGCTCACCCTTTTTCCGCACCGGTCGACGCCCGCCGAGCTGGTGGACCGGATTCTCGCGTTGACCGGTCAGTGGAGCGCCCGTGCGTGAGGAACGGCGCGGCACTCGTGGTGCCCGCGGGGAACGGTGACCGCCCCGGGTTTCGTGGCGCTGGCCGTCGCGCTCGTGACGATCTTGACGACGGCGCGGCTGCTCGGCGTCCTCGCCCGGCGGCTCGGCCAGCCACCTGTGATCGGGGAGATCTTGGGCGGGATCCTGCTCGGTCCCACTCTGGCCGACGGAGCGGTGACCAGAGCCCTGTTCCCGCTCGAAGTGCGCCCGGCGATGACGGTACTGGCCGACGTGGGCATCTGCGTGTTCATGGTCTTCGTCGGCCTGCACGTCGATCGCGGACTGTTGCGCGGGCACGGCCGCATCATGTCGACCATCTCGATCAGCGCCGTCGTGGTGCCGTTCCTCGCCGGTGTACTGCTGGCGTCGGTGCTCGCCGACCGCCACGCCGACGGTGGCGGCCTGGTGTTCACCCTGTTCATGGGGGCCGCGCTCGCCTGCACCGCGTTTCCGGTGCTGGCCAGGATCCTCCGCGACCGTCACCTGCTCGACACGCCCATCGGCGGGCTCGCCCTGGCCTGCGCGGCACTCGACGACGTCCTGATCTGGTCGCTGCTGGCGGTGGTGGCGGCGATCGCCGGAGCGGGCACCGATCCCACGCGGGTCCTGCTCGTGGTGCCACTGGTCGTCGTACTTCTCACGGTGGTGCGCCCGCTGACGAAGCGATGGCTGCGACGGCACCCCATGGACGGAATCCTGCCCGGATGTCTCCTGTTCGTGTTCCTGGCGGCCGGTGCGACAGCGTGTTCGCTGGCCACCGACTGGATGGGACTGCACCTGATCTTCGGCGCGTTCATGTTCGGCGTCGCCATGCCTGAGGGGGGCGCCGCGTTCCTGCGCGAGCGCGTCCTGCCCAAGGTGGAACGGGGCACCGAGACCTTGCTCATCCCGGTTTTCTTCGCCAGCGCGGGGATCGGCGTCAATCTGTCCACTATGGACTTAGCCGGGCTTGGTGAGTTCGGGCTGATCCTGCTCGCCGCCGTCGGTGGCAAGGGAATCGGCGGCTATGTCGGGGCGCGGATCTGCGGCGTCCGGCGACGTCATTCGGCCGTGATGTCCATTCTGCTCAACACTCGCGGTCTCACCGAACTGATCCTGCTGAACGTCGGGGTGCAGATCGGCGTGCTGGACGCGAACCTCTATTCCCTCATGGTCGTCATGGCCCTGGTGACCACCGCGATGACGGGGGCGTTGCTCCGCGTGGTCTATCCACCCGCTGCCGCCCGCCTGGATCGACACGGCGCCGGTCGAGCCGGCGGCAACCCGGCCGAGGCCGAGCATGACCGCGCCCGGTCCTGACCACCTGGCAAAGGATGGACCTGACCGCGTCTCGGACCTCCGGTCGACAACCAGCCGATCTGTGGCGACCGTGGTCGATGTCTAGGGGGTTCCGTTCCGGCCGGTGACCATTCGGCCGTGGCCGGCGCGCTCGACGACAGCCGGTCGCCCTTGGACAGTCCTTTGCAGACACATACTTCCACCTGGTGATATCCGCCGTAGCGGTCCGGTAACGTCCGTTGCGCCGATGGGAACGGTGTGGTCTGGTATCGGGATCCGCGGTCGGGTGGAGCGCGGCCGGTGAGGAGGCGGGGTGTCGTTCGTCTTGGCGCGGCTGCTGGCCCGCTGGGTGTTGCAGCAGGGCTGGATGCTTCCTGTCGTCGTGGTCATCTTCGTCTTCGCGACCAGCTGGCCGCTGATGGTGCTGGCCGAACCCGCGGGCAGTGAACTCGTCCAGCCCGGGAACTACTGGTGGTACTTCGTGGTCACGGCCGCGACGGTCGGCTACGGCGACTTTTCGCCGGAGACGACCGCGGGGCATTTCGTCGGGGCCTATGTCATCATCGGCGGGATCGCGACGCTCACCACGGTGTTCACCAAGCTCGCTTCCAGGCTCGAACAGGCGAAGGGACGGCGGATGCAGGGGATGGAAGCCGTGCGGGCGAGTGGGCACACGCTCCTGATCGGCTATACACCAGGCCGCACCGAGCGCATCGTCGCGCAACTCATCGCCGACGGCATGACCGGACTCGTCTTGTGCGCGAGCGACGAAGTGCAGGTGCACCCCATGCCGTCGCAGCCGGTGGACTTCGTCCGTGGTGAGCCGACGGCGGCCGACGTGCTCGCTCGGGCCGCCGTCGCGCAGGCGGGCACCATCCTGGTCGACATGGGCGACGACAACGAGGCCTTGGCCGTCGCGGTGACCGTTGACCACGCGAACCGGTCGGCGCATGTCGTGGTGACGTTGCGGGACATGGAGAAGTCCGAGCTGGTCCGCTACGTGGACCCCCGGATCAAGTGCGTGCAGTGGCACACACCGCGGATGGTCACGGAAGAACTGACCTCCCCGGGAATCGCCGAGGTCTACTCCGAGCTGATGACGGCAGGCGGGGCGGGGACGTACTCGGTCGTCTTGCCCGAGTCGCTGGGGCGGCTGAGCACCGAGAAATGCCGGCTGGCGCTGGGCCGTGCTTTCGGTGCCACGGTTCTGGCCGCACGGACCGACGACGACCTGGTGGTCAACCCTTCGTGGGACGACGATCTCCCGGCAGGCTCAGTGCTCTACTACGTCAGCCCCCGGCGCCTCACCGGCGCGGAGATCGAAACGGCTCTGCGAGGACTCGGCCGTTGATCCATGCCTCCCGTGCACTCGACCTCCGGTCGTTCTTCCGGTTTCGCGCGGGACCGAACCTGACGACTGCCTGACGACTCCTCTGGTGCCCGCGCACCTGCGGGAGTACATTTCCCGCAGGTGCGCCGGGAAGTCTGGTCGGCAACGGAATTCGCCGACCACGAAAGGCTTCCCATGTCTTCCGCCGCACCGTCACGTCCCCCAGCGGTCCGCGTCGATGGCTTGACCAAACGGTTCGGCCGCACGCTCGCCGTCGACGATCTCTCGTTGACCGTGCCTCCCGGCGAGGTGTTCGGCTTCCTCGGTCCGAACGGCGCGGGCAAGTCCACCACCATCCGGCTGCTGCTCGGCCTGGTCCGCCCGTCCGCGGGGACGGCGACGGTGTTCGGCGTTCCCGCCGCCGATGTCCGGCGGGCACATCGCCTGCTGGGATACGTGCCAGGCGATGTCGCGTTGTGGCCCGACCTGACCGGCGGCGAGATCCTCGAATTGCTGGCCAGGGTCGGGCCGGGCGTCGATCCGGGCTATCGCACCGAACTCGTGCGCCGCTTCGAGTTGGATCTCGGAAAGCCCGCCAAGACCTACTCGACCGGCAACCGCCGGAAAGTTGCTCTGGTCGCCGCCTTCGCCCGCCGGGCGCCGTTGCTCGTGCTGGACGAGCCGACCAGCGGACTCGATCCGTTGATGGAACAGGTTTTCCGGCGATGCGTGGCCGAGGCGCGAGAGCGGGGGCAGACGGTGTTCCTTTCTTCCCATCAGCTCGCCGAGGTCGAGGCCGTCTGTGACCGGGTCGGGATACTCCGGGCCGGACGGCTGGTGGAGATCTCGGGAATCGCCGAGTTGCGCCGTCTGCACCGTACTTCGGTAGAGATCGGCCATCGGGGCCCGGAACCGTCTCTTGTGGACGTTCCAGGGGTGATGGACATCGAGCGACTGGACGAGGGGCGCCTGCGGTTCACCCTGTCCGGGCCACCGGGCCCGGCCTTGCGAGCGCTCGCCGCCGCCGAGGTCACCATGCTCACGATGCGTGAACCGACGCTCGAGGAGATCTTCCTCGACTACTACGGTGAGACCGCGCGATGACCACGACACCAGCGGAAACGATGAGGCCGCGGTCGGAACGGGAGATCGCGGCACGGGGGAGTGCGGGCGGAGCCGTCACGCGGCACTTCGCTCGGCGGACCCGGCGAGGGGCACTGTTCGTCGGCCTCGCGGCCGCGGGGATGTCGGCCGTCGTGGCAGGCCAGTATCAAGCCACCTTCGCCGGCGAGCTCAACGGTGCGGCGCTGCGGGCACTGGCGGAGAACCCCGCCATCCGGATTCTGTTCGGGCCGCCGGTCGCACTGGACGATCCGGGCGGATTCACCGTCTGGCGCACGGGCACACCCGTCCAGATCCTGACCGGGGTGTGGGCGTTGCTGACCGCCACCCGGCTCACCCGCGGCGAGGAGGATGCCGGCCGCGCTGATCTGCTGCTCGCGGGCCGTCTGCGCGCGGTCGATCAGGTCAGGCGGGTTCTGGTCGTACTGGGTGCCGCGGCGGCCGCGATCGCCGCGGCGGTGGCCTTGGCGCTTCTGGTCACCGGTACCCGGCCCGCGGGAGCGCTCATCCACGCCGCGGGACTTTTCGGCGTGACCATGACCTTCGCCGCGGCGGGCGTCCTCGCCGCGCAGCTCATGCCCGCCCGCTCCACCGCCACCGGGCTCGCTGTCGCGGCGCTCGGCGGCGGCTTGTTCCTGCGCATGCTCGCTGACGGGGTCGGCGCGCTGTCTTGGGCCTCGTGGGGCACGCCCTTCGGCTTGACCGCTCTGGCCGCGCCCTACGCGGACGACAGGATTACTCCGTTGCTCGTCCTCGCCGTGCTCCCGGTGCTGCTCACCACGGCTGCGGTGCTCGCCTGCTCGCGCCGGGACGTCGGCCGGGGAGTGCTGAACCCTTCGAGCGGCAGGCGGCGGCCGAGGATACGGCTGCTGGGTTCGGTCACCGGCTTCGCCGTCCGGCGCGCGGTGCGCCCCATCGCGGCCTGGTCGCTGGCGATCGGGGCCTACTTCCTGCTCGTCGGCGTGCTCATCGCGTCGATTCTGCGCTTCCTGGGGGAGAATCCGCGGTTCGCCGAATTGGCGGCGGCCGCGGGGTTCGGAGGCCTCGGCACCGCCGAGGGATTCGCGGCGGCGATGTTCAGCCTGCTCACGATCCCCGTCGGTCTCTACGCCGCGACGCGGATCGCCGCCTTCGCCGCGGCGGAGACCGATCGGCGGCTGACCCCGCTGCTGGCTCTGTCCCTTTCCCGGCATCGCATCGTGCTCACCGAACTCCTGGTCACCGGGCTGGGTGTGCTGGGCCTGCTGGCCGCCGCGGGATCGATGATCTGGTGCGGTGCGGCCATCGTGGATGCACCGCTGTCCGTCACGGCGGCCCTCGCCGGAGCGGGGAACGCCGCGCCGGTCGCCTTGCTCTCGCTCGGTGCCGCCGCTCTAGCGCTCGGCTGGGCACCGCGCGCGGTCGCGGCAGTGGGGGCGCTTCCCGTAGCCGGCGGGTTCCTGTTCACCGTGATCCTGCAGAGCACTCACGCTCCCGAGTGGCTCACGTACTTGTCCCCGTACTCCCACCTGGCCGCCGTGCCCGAGGTGCCACCCGACTGGGTCGCGACCGTTCTTCTCCTGCTCATCACCGGAGCGTTGTTGGCACTCGGGGTCCTCGGCTATCACCGCCGGGACCTGAGCGGCTGATCCGGCGGGAGAGGCGACAGTACTGTTACGTGAGAGGGTGGTGGGTGCGCTGAGGAAGGAACCGGTGTGGGCGAGCGGATGCAGATCGGCGAGGTGGCCGAACGCACCGGGCTGTCGTTGCGGACGATCCGTTATGCCCGCGGATCCGTGAAGGCCTCCTTCCCTACCCTCAAGGTAGGGAAGGAGGCCTTCACGGACATCCGCGACGCTCGCGAAGGGCCCAGGAACGTCCGACCGCCTTCCCCGAGTGTCCACAAAGGACGCTTTTGTCGGCCGGATGTCCGCTTGATGCTTATATGTACGGCTTTCAAGTCGGGTCGTGAGTGATAAGGGTGGTTCTATCGAGGGGAAGGGCAAGCGTGGCGTGATCGACTCCTTGTCACGCGGGCCGTCTTCGCCGACTTCGTGATGAGATCGCCGCCCTGGACAACAGGGTTCCGGACTGACTTGCCGGCCGACTCCGGCGTGAAGTGTCGTGAGTGGTAAAGACGGTTAGAACGATCATTGCCACTCGCGACCCCCACGCAAAGCGCCCAAATCGGGCACGCGGGGGTGTCTTTATGTCCTTTGTAGACAGTGGGGTCGCGATCAGCCCGGCAGGTCGGGCCTTCAGTACGCAGCACGCCACATTTGACCTTCCCTCAATAACCGTCTTTATCGCTCACAACAGTGAAATCGCTCAAACAGGGCCAATCGGGCGGCAACGTCGGGGGCGGGTGGTCGGCGGGCTGGGTGTCCTGAAAGTGGCTTTCGCGACATGAGAAAGTGCGCCGCTCCGAAACTGTCCCTTATGGACAGTCGAGAGGCGCCATGATCAGCCGGTGAATCACGGCATAGCCCTCATTGTGATCGTGAGCGGAGCCGAGGCGTCGTCATGGCTGATCATGAGCAGCGCGGTGGCGTGCCGATTCGCAGCGGCGGCGAGAACGTCCAGCAGCCGCGTGCGGTTGGCCGCGTCGAGCGCCGAGGTCACTTCGTCGCAGATCAGCACCCTGGGATGGGCGAGAAGCGCACGGGCCACGGCGCAGCGCTGGAGCTGGCCGCCGGAGAGCAGGCCGGGGCGGCGGTCGGCCGCTTCGATACCGAGGGAGCGCAGGGTCTCCGTCGCTTCGAGCCGGGCGTCCGCGCGGCTGAGGCCGCGAAGGAGACGGGCGGTGTCGGCCACCTGGTCGAGCACGTCGCGGAATTCGTCGAAGGACGCGCGGCTGTCCTGGTGGACGTATTGGACCGCGCGCAGGTGCGCGCGAGTGCGACGACGGGCGAGGCGGGGAAGCCGGAAACCGTCGATTTCGATCGTGCCCGCGCTCGGTGGGGTCAATCCGGCGAGCGCGCGGGCGAGGGTCGTCTTGCCCGCGCCCGACGTGCCGGCGAGCGTGGTCCGGCTGCCCGCCGCCAGCTCCAGGTCGAAGTCCTCGACGAGCGTCGTCCGCCCGGCGCGCACGGTGAGCCCGCGAACGACGAGCACCGGCGAGGACGGCGACGGGGGCGGCGGGCCATCGATGCGAACGGGTTCGGGGACCGTCGGGGACGGCACCAAGCGGTGGTCGCGGAGTTCGGCGACTTCGCCGGCCAGGGCACGGGCCAGCGTGAGGTCGTGGGTCAGGATCAGCAATGCCGTCCCGGCCTGGGAAAGCTCCGCGAGCCGGGCGGTGAGCACGGCCCTGTTCGCCGCGTCGAGACCACTGGTCGGCTCGTCGAGGACCAGCACCCGTGGCCGGTTCACGAGAGTGGTGGCGAGGGCCATGCGCTGCTGCTGCCCGCCGGACAGCTGGTGCGGGAACCGGCGCCACAACGTCTGTTCGAGTCCCGATTCCGCCAGCGCGGTGCGGGCCGCCGCCAGGCGCGCGGCACGGCCGCGGTGGCGGAGGGCGGCGAGTTCGGCCAGCACCGGACCGCAGCGGCGGACCGGGTCCAGTACCGCCGACGGCTGCTGCGGCAGGTGGCCGACGACGCCGGCCCGGGCCCGTCGCAGTTCGGAAGCGGTTCGGCCCAGCAGCGGGGACCCCGCCAGCATCACCGACCCGGACAGCGTGATCCCCGGGCGGGCCTGTCCGGTCGCGGCGAGACCCAGAGTGGTCTTTCCCGTGCCGGACGCGCCGAGCACGACGAGTACCCGGCCCGGTTCGAGGGACAGTGAGACGTCGTCGAGCAGAACGGTCTCGCCGGCGCGGGCGGACAGGCCGGTGATCTCCAGGACGGTCACGGGATCACCCGCCGGGCGGCGAGCAGCCGGTCGGTGACGAGGTTCGTGCCGACGCACAACGCCATCAGCAGCGCGGCGGGAACGAGGACGACCGCGGGCGAGGTGTAGAGGGCTTCGCTGTTGCGTTCGATGACCACGGCCCAGTCCGGGGAATCGGCGGGCAGGCCGAGTCCGAGGAAGTTCGCCGACGCCAGCAGGTAGAGCACCACGCCGAGCCGTGTGCCGGCGTCGGTCGCGACGGGGCCGGCGAGGTGCCGGGCGACGTACCCGAGCTGGACGCGCCACCACGGTTGTCCTTGCAAGGTGAGGGCTTCCACGGCTGTGCGGCAGCCAGGCGCCAAGGCCGCGGCCCGCACCACGCGGGTGATCGCGGGCAACTGGAGTACGGCGACGACGGGAATGAGCACGCCGGGCCCACGGTGCCCGGTCGCGGCGAGCACCATGAGCACCAGCAGCGACGGGAAGGCCAGTACGAGATCGAGGGACCGCATCACGGCCTCGTCGGCCAGCCGTCCCCGCCCGGCCGCGACGAGACCGAGCGGCACCCCGATCAGGTAGGCGAGCCCGAGTGCGGCGGCCGTCATGCCGATCACGGGGAACCCGCCCGCGAGGATCACCGTGAGCGCGTCGCGGCCGAGGACGTCGGTGCCGAGCGGATGAGCGGCGTCCGGTGCCTGCCACGGCGCGCCGACGGACTCCACGGGGCCCGCGATCACCGGCCCGGCCATCGCGAGCACCAGCGGCACCGCGAGGAGGGACCATCCGAACGTCCGCTTCACCATGTCGCGGGCTCCCGCTGCGGCGTGAGCCGATGCGCCACGAGGTCGGCGACCAGGTTCCCGAGCACGACCACGACGGCGAACGTCAGCACGTATCCCTGCACCTGCGGGATGTCCCGGTTCTGCACGGCTTCGACGAAACCTGTGCCGAGACCGGTGATCGCGAACAGGGATTCGACGATCACCGTGCCGGTCAGCAGCCCTTCGACGGCGCGGGCGAGTTGCTGCACGGCGGGGGCCGCGGCGGCGGGCAGGAGATGCCGCAGCACCACTGTGCGTTCGGACAGGCCGAGCAGGCGCAGATGCCCGGCCACCTGACCCCGGGTCTGCTCGGCGATCCCGATCCGGAGCTGCCGGGCGACATCGCACAGCTGCCGGGCGACCAGCACGATCACCGGCAGTACGAGCACTTCGGGGCGCGCGGCCGGCTCGGTTCCGGCCGCGGTCGCCGGGAGCAAACCGGTGTAGACGGCGAATCCGGCGACCAGCAGCAGACCGAGGACGAACTCGGGAATCGCGTGCAGGAACAGCGTGACCGAGGTGAGCACCCGGTCGATCCTCGACCCTTCGCGCAGCCCACAGGTCACCCCGATGCCCAGCGCGAGCGGTACGAGCACGAGCAGGGTCACCCCGGCGAGCAGGGCGGTGGCGGCGAAGCGGCGGGCGATCTCCTCGGTCACCGGGGCGCCGGTCACGAGCGACCGGCCGAGATCACCGGTGAGCAGCCCGGAAAACCAGTGCCCGAACCGGTCGAGGATCGGCTGGTCGAGGCCGAGCCGGTGGCGCACGGTCGCCACCTGCTCGTCGGTGGCCTGCTCGCCGAGCACGACCGACGCCGCGTCGCCGGGGAGCAGCGCGGTCACGGCGAACGTCGCGATCAGCACGAACATCGCCTGCAGAACGGCGAAGCCCAGCCGCCGGGCGGCGTAACCCGGCACGTCAGGACAGCCGGGCGCGGTCGAACCTCGCCCAGTCGAAGGTGTTCGGCGGCGCGGACACCAATCCGGACACCCGCTTCGACACGCCGATCGTCCAGGTGCTGAACCCCCAGGCGAGCAGACCTCCGGATTCGTGCACGATCCGCTGGGCGTCACCGAACAGCGCCAGCCGGGCACTCTCGTCCGGGGTGGCCGCGGCCCGGTCCATGAGGGCGTCGAACTCCGGCGAGGCGAAACCGTTGACGTTGTTCGAACCGCCGGTCCGGAAGCGCTGATTGAGGAACGTCGGCACCGGCAGGGTCGCCGTACGGGTGAGCGCGGCGACCCCCTTGGTCTTGATCTCGCTGAAATAGGTGCTCGACGCGCGAGTGTTCGGTGTGACCTTCAGCCCGATTTCCCCGAGCTGCTGGGAAATCAGGGTGGCCGCGGTGGCGAAGCCCGGATCGACGTCGCTGGTTTCGACGGCGAAGGCCAGCCCCTCCGCGCCCGCCTCCCGGACGAGTGAGCGGGCCGCCTCGACATCGCGGCCGCGCTGGGGGATGCCGGTGGCGTACCCGCGGAGTCCTTTGCCGAACAGGTCGTTGCCGATCTCGCCGCGTCCGGCCAGTGCGACGCGGTTCAGCGCTTCTCTGTCCACTCCGGACAGTACGGCGCGCACCAGCCTCGGATCGGCGAACGGCGGCCGCGTCACGCGCAGCATCATGCCCTGCATCGTCGTTCCCTTGGCTTCGAGCAACGAGACGCGCCCGTCACCGGCCAAGCGGGCCGCGGTACCGGCCGCGAGATCGTGGGCGTAGTCGACCTGCCCGGACAGCAAGGCGTTGACGCGTGCGGCTTCCTCGTTGACCGGTACGAATTCCAGCTCGTCGATGCCCGGCGCGCCGTCCCAATGGGACTCGTTCTTGCGGAACACCGCCGGCCCGCCGGGGGTGAACGAGACGAAACGGAACGGACCGGAGCCGACCGGTGCCGTGAAATCCGTCGTCCCGGCGGGCACGATCTCCGCGCCGGGAGCGCCCCAGCCAGACGGGAACTCGAAGTCGGAAGCCGTCAGTGTCAGCTCGATTTCGGCAGGGGAAACCGCTTTGCTGCGGCCGAAGTCCACCTTCGCGAAGTACTGCCGTGATGAGGACGCCAGTGCGGGATCGGCGATCCGCCGGAAGGTGTAGAGCACGTCGTCCGCCGTGACCGGACGGCCGTCGTGGAAGGCCGCCCGCCGCAGCCGGATCCGCCAGCGTGTGCCGGAATCGTCGCTTTCCCAGGACTCGGCCAGCCGCGGCCGCAACGAGGTGTCGGCGTTGTAGGCGACCAGCGTGTCGAAGAGCGCCTTGGCCCGCGCTTGGTCGACGAAAAGGGAGACCTGAGACGGGTCCAGGGTCTCCTTCGAGCCGCCCGCGGCGAACGCGACCCTCAACCGGCCGGTATCCGCCGGCGCGGTCCCGCACGCGGCCAGCGGCGTGAGAGCGGCCAGGGCGAGCAGCCGCCGGCGGGTGAGCGGATGGCGCGTCATAGGAACCTCCGGGACATCGAGCACTGTCCCGGGCGCGCGGCCGCACGTGAACGGGACCCCGCTCCGTACTCCACGACAGTTGGGGCTGGCGGTACCCGGCGGGCAGTCCGGCTCACGGCGCTGAGACGTCTTCCCAGGCCGTTCACGGTTGCGGGTCAGCGCCGGATTCACACCGGCTTCCCCCGACGGGCACCTTCTTGCGTTGTGGCGCCCACGGTAACCCATGCCAGGGGTGTGCTACACAGGATCAAGATCACGAAGGGGAGGCCGGTGGACGAGAAGCTCGCGGCGGACTGGGTGCGCCGGTGGGACATCCAGCAGGAACGCTACGTCGCGGACCGCGAAGAACGCTTCGCCGTGCTGATCGACGTCGTCGAGCACGTATGCCGTGACGTCGCCGAGCCGCTGGTGCTGGACCTCGGCTGCGGCCCGGGATCGCTGGCCACGAGGCTCGCCGGGCGGCTGCCTCGCGCACGGGTCATCGGCGTGGACAACGACCCGTTCCTGCTCGCCCTCGCCCGGGCCACCCGGCCGCGGCAGGCGGACATCGAGTACCTCCAAGCCGACCTCGCCGAGAGCGGCTGGCTGAAATGGGGGCCGGTCGACGCCGCAGTCTCGACGACCGCGTTGCACTGGCTGCGTCCCGAGCGGCTCGCCGACGTCTACCGTGACCTCGCCGGAGCGCTGAGGGAGGGCGGAGCGCTCGTCAACGGCGACCACCTCTACGACGAACAACCCGGTGTCCGCGACCTCGCCGAGGTGGTCAAGAACCGGCGGGCGGTCCGTGCCGGGGTCGGCGCCAACGAGGAATGGAAGGCCTGGTGGGCGGCGGTCGCCGCCGATCCCGCGCTGCGGGAGCGGTTCACGGCCGACGAGTTGCGCGGCATCTCGACCGGCTACGGCAACCGGCTGAGCCCGCAGGAACACACCAGGCTGCTCCGGGAAGCGGGCTTCGCCGAAGTGGCGCCGGTGTGGCAGTCCGGCGACGACTACGTCCTGACGGCGCTGCGCTGACCCGGTCCGGTCAGGCCGCTCAGGTGCCGGACGACCTGCGGTCCTGGACGCGGCGGGCGACGGCGAGCGTGACAGGCGCCGCGAGCCAGCACAGGTAGGCGACGGCGTCGTCCGTCAGGAACGAGACGGGCACGGAGATCCCGAACACCGCGGCCAAGCAGATGCTGCGCGTCAGGCTCTGGGCGAACACCCGGGGCGGTCCGTCGGTCACGTACAGGTGTTCGCGCCGGATCTCCCTGATGATCAGCGCGAACGACGCGGAGGCCAGGACCTGCACCATCGCGTACAGGCTGAACCGGAGCGGGAACGCTCCCTCGGCGGTGATGACCCGCGTCGCGAACGGCATCAGGACCTGCATGAACAGCCAGACCAGGGTGAGGCTGATCAGGCGGCCGCTCAGCGAGCGGACGTAGGGGAAGATCTCGTGGTGCGCGCGCCAGTGGGCGGAGATCACCGCGAAGCCGAGCGCGAAGGCGAAGTATTCCTTGCCGTGGTCCGAGATCGAGCTCAGCATGGCGCCGGTGGTGTCGCCGTGGGGGATCGGGAGATCCAGCGCCAGCAAGGTGAGCGCGATCGCGATCACCGCGTCGACGAAGACGCTGAGCCGCTCGGCGGCCTTTCCGGTCGCTTGGTCGGTCTGTGTCGTCGTCATGAGGACAGCTCCCGCGGGCTCAAGCGGCGAGTTCCGCGGCGGGCCGCGGGACGGTCGCGAGCCGCCGGGATCGCACGGCAAGGATGATCATGACCGCCGGGATCAGGATGTCGTTGACGAGGACTCCGCCGGTGTTGCCGGGGGAGTGGTCACCGTTGGCGAACCACTGGTAAACGTGGCCGATCACGGCTCCCCAGAGGAACATCCCGCCGCCGATGCCGATGGTGACGCGTTCGCGCGCGGACGCCGAGGCGGCCCGGAAGCCCATCACGGCCAGCGCGAGGTTCGCGAAGGCGATCTCGAACATGAACGGCGTCCGGTCGAAGCCGATCGCCGTGGCCATGACCTCCGGGAAGGCGAGAAAAGTGACCGTCATCCACAGGCTGCCGCAGCCGAAGGCGCCGATGGCCCACCAGCGCTGCCAGATTTCGAGTCGTTCCTGAGATGACGTCGCGTGGCGGGCACGGAGGAAGGCTCCGACGGCGGGCACGACGATCCAGACCAGCGGGAAGGCGGATTGGGCGAGGTAAGCGAAGGTGTCCATGGCTTCAGTCTTACCTAGTTAATATTAACTCGTCAACACTCTGGTATGGTGAGATCGTGGACGACGGACTCGCGGACTTGCTGCACCGGGTGGTCATGCTGATGGGCGAAGCGGCCCGGCGGCGCGCTGACGGCCCCGATGGTTTGACTTACAGCCAGATACGGCTTTTGGGCACGCTCGAGGACATCGAGCCGACGACGCAGCACCGGCTCGCCCAGGCGCTGTCGGTCTCCGACCCGGCGATCAGCCGGGCCCTGCGACCACTCGAAGCGGACGGGCTGGTGCGGATCACCGTCGACCCCGAACACGCGCGGCGCCGGCTGGTCCGGATCACCGACCTCGGCCGGAAAGCCTTCCATGCCGCGGGAAAGCCACTTTATGACGAGTTGCGTGAAGGGCTCATCGCGGCCGGCTTTCCTTACGAGCGCTATCTCCGGGACACTCTCCGGCTGGCCGAAATCCTCGCGGCAGACTGAGCCCTACCCTGTCTTTTCGAGCACCTCGGCGTCTCCGCGGAGCGGCACCGTGGCCGCCACGACGATGTCCCGCGTCGCCACCCACTGTCCACTGTGGTCACTGAACGGCGCCGGCGACTTCCACGACGTGCCTTGCGGCACAGGGACGGTCCGCCCGGGGCTGTGCGATTCCGGCAGAGAAGGCAGTTCAGGAGAACGCCTGGGACGCTTCACGACGATTGTGCGCCCGATTGATGTCATGATGTCCGCTTCTCGCCCGGGTCGTGAGTGGCAAAGACGGTAAGAACGATCATTGCCACTCACGACCCCCACGCAAAACGCCCAAATCAGGCATTCAGGGGAGTCTTTGTGTCCCTTGTGGACAGTGGGGTCGCGATCGGCCCGGCAGGCCGTGCCTCCAGCACGCAGCACGCCACATTTGACCTTCCCCTCAAGTAAACGATGGCTTCCCCTGCCCGCCGACGACGTGGCGGCCATCTGCCAGTTCCCGGGATGGAAGAGTCCCCGGGGCGGGAACTGGGTTCTTCTCCTCAGCCATCAGAACAATCACGTGGGCTTCGCGGATATCGGTGACGTCGTCGCGCAGAACGGGACGTTCACTCCGCCTGCCTGCTGAGGCTCCCCCCGGGAAGTGGCCGTCGGACGGCGAGGACGACGGTGTCGTCGGCGTGCAGGACGACGTCGTGCATCCGGCCGGCCAGTTCCCGGGGAAGCTCGGTGATGGGGAGGGTGGCGTACGCGGGGGCGAGATCCAGGAGCCGGTCTTGGCCTTCGAGATAGTCCTTGCGGCTTTCGACGAGGCCGTCGGTGTAGAGGAGCAGGGTGTCCCCGTGGTCGAGGGTGTGGTGGCGGAGTTCGGGGCTGCCGGGATCGGGGAAGCCGATCCCGCGGCCGACGACCGGGGAGCGCAGCAGCCGCGCTCGACCGTCCACAGTGGCCAGTACGGGGGCGGGGTGGCTGCCGTTGGCGAGGGTCAGTTCGCCGGTCGCGGGGTCGATCCTGGCGAGGATCACGGTCGCCATGAGGTCGGGCTCGATCGTGGCGAGGGTGCGCGCGGTACGGGCGATGAGGTCGCGGAAGGGGTGGCCTTCCAGCGCGAGGGTGCGGATCGCGTGGGTGACGGTGAGGGCATGGCGGGTAGAGGTGACACCGTGCCCGACTGCGTCGACGAGGGTGATGTGCAGCTGACCGCCGGGAAGGACGAACCAGTCGTAGAGGTCGCCGCCGGTGGGGGAGTCCTGGTCGGTCGGCGAGTAGTGGACGGCCAGTTCGAGCCCCGGCACGGCGGGCGGGCCGGGCCGTAGCGCGTCTTCGAGTTCGCGGAAGATGACGGAATGCGCGCGGCGGAGTTGTTCGTCGCGCTGTTCGAGTTCGATGTACATGGCCAGCACGCCGCTGTTGGTTTCGGCGAGTTCGTGCTTGAGCTCCCGCTGTTCCTGCGCGAGCGCGTCGGCGCGGGCGATGAGCGCGAGGGTTTCCTCATCGGTGGCCTGGTCGTCGCCGGCCGGGACGGGATGCCGGACGGTTCCCGTGGGGAGGTGCCAGGTGAGGCTCGTGTCGTCTTCGGCGTCGGGCAGCAGCGGGAGGGTGTTGCGCCGCGGTCGTTCGACCGGGTGGGGGAGCCGGACGGTGACCGCGAGGAGGCCGTCGGTGGTGGTGGTTTCGAGCGTGACTTCCGTGCCCGTGCCGAAGGCCGGTTCGGCGAGCAGCGTCGCGGCCATGACGAGACGGGCGCGGTCTTCGACGGGGACGCCGGCTACGGCGCAGGCGGCGCGGAGGCGGCGGCGGAGCCGGGCGAGGTGTGGATGCATCAGCCGAGCTGGTCCGGGTGGAGGGCGATCATGGCGGCGTCGTCGCGGGGGTTGCGGTGACGGTGGGAGAGATCGGCGGCGAGAAGCAGCGCGTTCGACGGCTGCGTCGCGCTCGCCGGTGTGCGCCAGGTGTGGTCGACGCCGTCGGTGTGCAGCACGACGAGGTCGCCGGCGGTGAGCGCGGTGTGCCGGACTTGAGCGGCGGGCAGGGCGTAGCCGACGACACCGGGGATGCTGAGCAGCAGTCGCGACCGGCCGTCCCCGCTGATCGTCGTGCCGCTGACGTTGCCGACTCCGCAGAATTCGAGCCTGCCCGCCGCGATCCGGGCGAGCGCGACGGCGGCGCCGCGGGTGGTGCGCAGGGCGCGGTGCATGGTCGCCAGCTGATGGGGGAACGGGCGGTCGGGGTTCTGGCGGAACACGCGGATCGCCGTGTCGGCGGCTTCGGCGGCGTCGGGCCCGTGCCCGAGGCCGTCGACGACGACCGCGGCCCAGCCGCCGGTCAGTTCGGCGAGGGCGATGGCGTCGCCGCAGTGGTCTTCCCCGTCGCGGGGGAGGCAGAAATGCCCGACCGCGGCGGCGGGTCCGGCCGGTGTCCCGGGGAGGAGGATCCGGGCCGCGGCGAGGGTGCCGGACCGGGGCGCCGAGCGGATCCGGAAGACGGTGGCCATCCTGCCGACCGCGCCGAGGCCGGTGCCGAGCGTGCCGGTGGTGGTGTTGCCGTCGAGCAGCCAATGTCCGACGTCGGCCATCCCCGGGCCGTCGTCGGCGGCAAGGACGTCGATGCCGAGCCCGATCGCGGGCCGCTGCACGACGATCGAACCGTTGATCGCGTGCCGGTCGAGGTTCCCCGCCAGCTCGGAGGTCACGACGGCCGCGCGTTCGGTGAGCACCGAGGGCAGCCCGCCTGCCCGCCCGGTCTCACGGGCGGTCCGTGCGGCGGCGTAGACGGCGCTGGCGTGGTCGACGCGCAGGTGGCGCGAGGGCGGGGGAACCACGATGCCGGTCATGGCTTCCAGCGCGTGATCGTGATGGTCGTGCCGCGGCCGGGGGCGGTGTCGATGGTGAATTCGTCGACGAGGCGGCGTGTGCCGCCGAGGCCGTGCCCGAGCCCGGCGCCGGTGCTGAAGCCGTCGGTCATCGCCTGGTCGACGTCGGCGATGCCGGGCCCGTCGTCCCGGACGCGCAGCCGCAACCCGATCCGGCCGCGGTCGTCGCGGAGCACGGTGATCGTCATGGTTCCACCGCCACCGTGGATGTAGGCGTTGCGGACCAGTTCGCTGGCCGCGGTGACGATCTTCGTCTGGTCGACGATGGAGAACCCCGCGGCGACCGCGCTGGACCGCACGGCGTGCCGGGCGGTGAGCAGATCCTCTTCGGCGCGGACGGCGTGTTCGAGGGGCGGAACGTCGCGTCCGGGGTCGGTGAGTTCGTCAGGGAGCATGAGGCGCCTCGGCGGGGCGGCGCCAGCCCAGCAGTTCCATCGCCTGTTCCGCGTTGAGCGCGGTCCGGACGCCGGTGAGCTGGAGCCCTAGTTCGGACAGCGTGATCGCGACCGCGGGGCGCATCCCGGCGACGATCATCGTGGCGCCGAGCAGGCGTCCGGTGTCGGCGAGCTGCATCAGGACCCGCGCGACGAAGGAGTCGATGATCTCCAGCCGTGAGATGTCGATGATGACGCCGCGGATGCCTTCGTCGGAGATGCGGGTGGTGAGCTCTTCGGTGAACCGCAGGGCGGTCTTGTCGTCCAGGTCGCTGAGCAGGCCGGTGAGCAGGATGTCGCCGAGCCGCAGGATCGGCAGTCCCGCCTCGGCGCTCACTCCGTCACCGCGCCCGCGTGGGTGCTGTCGCCGATGAGCCGCATCGCGGTGGCCAGCGCGTCGGCGAGGGAGCCGCGGGTGACGATATGCGACAGGTCGATGCCCAGCTGGGTGATGGTCTGCGCGATCGACGGCCGGATGCCGCTGACGACGCATTCCGCGCCCATGAGCCGGACCGCGCTGACGGTCTGCAACAGGTGCTGGGCCACCGCGGTGTCGACGGTCGGCACGCCGGTGATGTCGATGATCGCGACCCGGGCTTCGTGGGTCTGGATCGCCTCGAGGAGGTTGTTCATCACGACCTGCGTGCGCGCGCTGTCGAGGGTGCCGATCAGCGGCACCGCCAGCACGTGCCGCCACAGCCGCACGACCGGGGTGGACAGTTCGAGCATCTGGTGGTGCTGCTGGCGAATGATCTGTTCGCGCCCGGTGGCGTAGACCGCGAAGGTCAGCATGCCGGCGCTGTCGAGCAGTTCGCTGACCAGCAGCGCCGCCCGGTAGCGCAGTTCCGCGTCATCGGTGTGCCGCTCGACGGCGGCCAGCATCATGCGTTTGAGCGACAGGATCGCCATGGCGGTGGCCGACGGTTCGGCGCCCGCGCGAGCCCGGCGCTCCGACAGCGAAGTCAGCGCGTCACGGACCGCGCCGTCCCGCGCCACGATCCGGTCGGCGGGCATCGTCGTGCCCAGTGCGGCACGCAGCGCTTCCAGCAGTTCGGCGGCCTCGCGGCGGAGATCCTGCTCGGTGTGCGCCACGGCGGGCGGCTCGAGCTGCCGATGGACCCATTCGCCCACCAGCGTGGCGTGGTCGTCGTCGAGGGCCCGCGTCAGCAGCTCCCGAACGGGGGCATCGTCCGTCCCCAGCACCGTTGTCCTCCTGCGGTTTGGGGCGCGCTCTGCTGTACGCCGGTGAACTATTGTCATATGACAACAGTTGAGAGAGTACCCCCGCAATAGCGGGGCCTCACGGCGCCCCGCGGCCGACCTCGTCCCCGGTGCCGGCGGCGTGGTATTCCCGCAGTCCGGCGGCCAGCGCGGCCCTCCCGGCGGGGGTCATCTTGTCGAGTACCGCCTCGACGTTCTCCCGCCGCCGGGCGCGGATCTCCCGCAGGTACCCGCGCCCGCGCTCGCTCAACCGCAACATGAGTTCGCGGCGGCTGCGGGTGCTCGGCAGGCGTTCGAGGAAACCGACCGCTTCGAGCCGGTCGCAGAGACGGCTCACCAGTGGCGGGGTCGAGCCGAGCAACTCGGCCAGGGTGCGCAGGTTCAGCCCGTCGTGGTGGTCCAGGGCGATCACCGCGCGCAGCTGGGCGGTGGACAGCGGCCGCGGGGAAACGTCCTGCATCCGCTCGACCACGAGCTCGACGAGGCCGGGCAGGTCGAACACCGCAGCCGTCCCGTCCGGGGTTGGCTGCTCGCGGGACCGATCCACGGTGTCCACTCTGGCATCCTTATGCTCGTTCCTGCAGCACAGCTCGCGCGAATCGCCGTAGACCGGCACGCCGGGACGGCGCAGACTCAACAGACTCAACGTGTGCCTGCCCGGTGCGCGATCCGGTGAGCGGGAGGCGGGGCGTTGGACAGATCCCTGGCGGTGGAGCGTCTTTTGCGGGACGTCCCTCCTCACGACCTGCCCGCCGCCCTGCGCTCGGCGCTTTCCGAGCATTTCGGGGCACGGGCGGTCGAGCTCCTGATGGCCGATTACGCCCTCACCGAGCTGTGCCGGGTGAGCACGCTGCCCTACACGTCGGACCCGATCCCGGTCGAGGGCACGACGCCGGGGGCGGCCTTCGTCACGCAGGCCGCCACGTTCGGCCACGACGGCGCGAGCGTGACCGGGTACCTGCCGGTCAGCGTCCGTGGTGACCGGCTCGGGATCCTCGCGGTGACCCTGCCCGAGGAGCCGGAACCACCGGTGTGGGCCGAACTCGAGCGGTTCGCCGAAGCGCTGGCGCACGAACTGTTCGTCGCCGACCGCGACACCGATCTCTACATCCAGGCCCGGCGTTCCTCCCGGCTGACGCTGGCCGCGGAGATGCAATGGCAGCTCCTGCCCGGCCGGGCCTGCACACGCGCTGAGTTCGCGCTGGGCGGCCAGCTCGAACCCGCGTACGCCATCTACGGCGACTGCTTCGACTGGTCCGCCTCCGCCCACAAACTCGCCGTCACGCTCATCAACGGCATGGGGGAGGGCAGTGAAGCCGCGCTGCTGACCAATCTCGCCGTCAACGCGCTGCGCAACGCCCGCCGCGCCGGAGTCGCCCTCGACGCCCAGGCCGAACTCGCCGACCAAGCACTCTACGCGCACTATCGCGGCGCCCAGCACGTCTCGGCGTTGCTGCTGGAGTTCGACCTCGCCACCGGAACGGCCGACGTCGTCGACGCGGGATCGCCGCGCTTGTGGCGGCTGCGGGACGGAAAAGCCGAGCAGGTCCACTTCGACGAACAGCTGCCGCTCGGCACGTTCGAGGACACGCTCTACACCGCCCAGCGATTCCAGGCCGTCGACGGAGACCGGTTCGTGTTCGTCAGCGACGGCGTCTACGACGCGGCCGGGCCACACGGTGAACGCTACGGGGAACGCGAACTCGCCGAGGCGGTCGTCGCGACCGCCGATCTGCCCGCCGCCCACGTCCCGGGCTCCGTGCTGAGGGAACTCACCACCCGCCGCCACGGCGAGCAGGCCGAAGACGACGCGATGGTGGTGTGCCTCGACTGGTTCGGGCCGACTCCGCTTTCGGGCCCGGGTCCGAGTCCCGCCGTCTCGGTGGGGGCGCGCTAGGGCGGTCCGGTCAGGACGCCGTGTTCTGGCGGAGCGCGGCAGGCCGCCACACCATGGCCACCCGCGTGCCGTGCGCACCGGTGTCGATGGTCATCTGGTCGGTGACCTCGTCGATCAGGCTCAGGCCACGGCCACCGGAAGCGGGCTTGTCCGTACGCGACCGCGCCGCGGGAATGCCGTCCCCCGTATCGGTCACCGTGACCGTGATCGCGTCACCCGCCCAGTCGGCGTAAAGGCGGACCCAGCCTCGCCTGCCGGGGTAGGCGTGCACCGCCGTGTTGGCCATCGCCTCGTACGTGGCGATGGTGATGTCGTACTTGCTGTTCGCGTCGATGGGCAACACGTCCAGCCAGTCCCTCAGTTTCCGGCGGAGCAGGGCGGCTTCGCCTGCCTGTGCCGGAACGAGCTCCTCGAAAGCCGACCTCACGGCGGTGTCGATCGGTGCGCCCAGGACGGCTCCGGACTCCGTATCAGCCACGTCGGCGTCGGAGTCGCTCCTCTCCATGCTCGGGTCTGGAGTATGTCGATACACGATCTACTCCTTCCTCGTCGACAGCGCCCCATGGCCGCCGGCGTCATGGCACTGAATACCCACGATGTCCATTTCCTATTCGCGAAGTGTGTCAAGAGGTCTCGTCGGTGGAGAGCAGATCGTGCTCGTCGACGGCGGACCGGGCAAGGGTCTTGTAGCCGGTCCCGGTCCACCGACATCACCATGCCTCGCCCCCGTTCGGGGTGCGGGACGGCGAATGTTCCCGCAGAGCTCGGGCAGCTGTGCGCCGAAATAGCCGAGCAGGTACCGGCGACGGCATCCCAAGGTCTCGGCATAGCCGCGGACCATGTCGATACGCGAGCGGACCAGGCGCTGATGCCGCTCGGCCACCTCGACACCCCTGCTGAACCGCCTGCTCGGGCGGGAGGCCGGAATCGAGGTACTCCAGCCGTCCGTCGGCGGTGGTACCGACCGCCCGGCTTCCTCGAGGAGATTCACCGCCTTGGTCCGCCGGGCCGCTCGCCGGTGAGCTCGGACCCGCTCCGCACGGGAAAACGTGGCCGGCGTGCGACCTCAGCCTTGGAGGACCTCGGTTCCCGCCCGGACGCGGTGCGGCTCGAGAAGGGCGCGCTGTTCCCCCGCCCGCTCGATCAGCCGCGCGAAGTCGACGCCGGGCAGGCGCGAGCGCAGTCCCGCGAGGCGGTCCAGCGTTTCCCACAACTGCTTCTTGCCCTCGATACCCATGATCAGGAATTCGAGTTCTTCGAAGCGGCTCAACGGGGAATAGCTCCTCAGCCGTCCGTTGGGCTTGAGTCGACCGGCGCGCTCCGCCAGCGCGGTCAGCGTGCTCTTGACGGGATTCCGCCGGATTCCCAGTTCGCGCATGATGTCCCGGAAGGTCTCGACGTCTTCGGCGATGCCCGACGCGACGCGGGTCAGTGCCTCACCGACTTCGGTGCCCTGATTCGCCTTCCGGGACCGGCGAGCCAGTTCCCGCCAGGCGACGCCCATCGCGAGCTGGTCGTTGAGGTAGATGCTCAGGAATCTGTCCATGCCACCGGGTACCCCGCGCCCACGGCTCGAACCCGGATCAGTCGCGCGCGAGCGAGGGAGCCGATCGGGAAAGCAGTACACCGATCACCACCAGGAAGACGCCGAGCAGCAGGAAACCGAGGTCGTACGCCAGCTGGCCGGGACCGGCGCGGACGTGGTGCACGCCGAGGATCAGATGGTCGACGGTGCCCTCGACGAGGTTGAACACGCCCCAGCCGACCGCCAGCCCACCCCAGAGCCTCCGGGGAGCCAGGCGATCACCCTGGTTCAGCAGCACCACACCGAGGACCACGAAGATCAAGCACAGCAGGTGGAACAACCCGTCACCCACCATGTTGAGATGCAGGTTCGCGGGGGTGACCGGGGGATACCAGCTCGAGAGCAGGTGATGCCAGCCCAGGATCTGATGGGCGAAGATACCGTCGACGAAGCCGCCGAGACCCAGCCCCAGCAGTACTGCCGCCCGGTTCACGACGACGCTCGTTCCGGCCGTTTTCCTCGCAGACGGTGGCGTGGTTCGGGGATGGATCCCATGATTTCGAGGTCGATCTCCGCGGCGACGGCGTTGGTTTCCGGCATGGCGCCGCATACCCGGGCTTGGTGCCGCGCAAACGAAACCACTGCCTCGCCTCGCGGCCGAAGTCGCGTGATCGGAGACGGATCTCGCGTGACTGGAGACGGATCTCGCGTGCTTGGAAGCGGAACTCGCACCCTCCGTGTCATCCGTCCCGAGACACGCGAGATCCGGCTCCAAGCACAGAGACAGAACTAGCTTGTAGTGCTATCTAGGTAGGACTGCTACATTGCTCGACGTGGATCAGGACCGGCGAGGCCAGTGGCTGAGGGGGGTGCTGGCGCCGTGCGTGCTGGCGCTGGTCGCCGAGCGTGAGTCCTACGGCTACGAGCTGGCCCAGTCGCTCGACGCCGCCGGGCTGGGCCCCATCCAGGGCGGCACGCTGTATCCGGTACTGCTGCGGTTGCAGCGGTTCGGCCTGGTCACCGCGAGCTGGCGGGACGGGACGGCCGGGCCCGCGCGCAAGTACTACCGGATCACCGCGAAAGGCCGGGAAACACTGCGGCACGCCACCTCCGACTGGCAGGAGTTCTCCGCCGGGGTGGCCTCGATCTTGCGGGAGGGAAGATGAACCACGACGGATGGCTTTCCGCGCTGACGCACGAACTGCGTCGCCGGGGCGTCGGCGGGGACGCGGCGCGGCAAGTGGTCGCGGAGGCGGCCGTGCATCTGCGGGAAAGCGGCGGAGACCCGATCCGGGTCTTCGGGCCGCCCGCCGCGTACGCCTCGGCCGTGGCCGACAGTGTGGGACGTCCCCGGCGTCGGCCGGGCGAAGTGCTGCTGGAAGCCAGGGGTATCACGAAGAAATACGGCAGGCGGACGGTGCTGGACGGTGTCGACCTCGTGGTGCGCTCGGGCGAGATCGCCGCGGTGATCGGGGCGAACGGCTGTGGCAAGAGCACGTTCCTGAGTATCTGCGCCGGGATCACCGGCCCGGACAAGGGCGAGGTCCGCGTGCGCGGTTCACTCGGCTACTGCCCGCAGGACGGTGGCACGGCGGATTTCCTCGACGCGGGTGAGCATTTCGTGCTGATCGGCGCCGGGCGCGGGATGGCCCGCGAAGAGTCGGCACGGATCGGCGCCGCCCGCGCCGCGGCGCTGGACTGGACGCCCGGACGCGGCACACAGGCCCGGCACCTTTCCGGTGGGACCAGGCAGAAACTGAACCTCGTGCTCGCCGGGCTCGGCGACCCGGACGTGCTGCTGCTCGACGAGCCCTATCAGGGTTTCGACAAGGGCACGTACCTCGACTTCTGGCATCAGGTCTGGCAGTGGCGCGAGGCAGGCAAGGCGATCGTGGTGGTGACCCACCTGCTGAACCAGCTGGACCGCGTCGACACCGTGCTCGAACTTTCCCCGGCCAGGAAGGCTGTCGCGTGAAGAAGATCCTGACGGTCGCCGAGATGTCGCTGCGCGAACTGCTGCGCCGCCGGTCGGTCCTGCTGATCCTCCTGCTGCTGCCGTTGGTGTTCTATCTGAGCAGGCGTGGTGACCACCTCGGACAGTCGATCCGCTTCGTCTGCCTCGGCCTCGGCTGGGCGTTGAGCACCGCCGCGCTGTTCGCGGGCAGCGCGAGCCGTGCCATGGAGCCTCGGCTGCGGCTTTCGGGTTACCGTTCCCACGACCTGTACCTCGGTCGTTTGAGTGCACTGTGGACGGTCGGGTTCCTGTTGTCCGCGCCGTACTTCGTGCTGATCCTCGTCGACCAGCACGACGTCCGGTACGGCTCGGTCGCCTTGGTCATGGTGCTGACGGTCGCCGTGTCGGCGCCGTTCGGGCTTTTGCTCAGTGCGGTGCTGCCCAGGGAACTCGAAGGCACGCTCGTGCTGCTGGCGGTCGTCGGTCTCCAGATGATGGCCGATCCGTCGAGCCTGATCGCGCGCTTGCTGCCGTTCTGGTCGAGCCGTGAGATCGGCACCTACGCCATCGACCACACGGACATCGGCTACCTGACCCGAGGTTTCGCGCACGGCGTGGCGGCCTTCGTGCTCCTGCTCGCCACGGTGGCCCTCGCGTCGGGGTTCCGCCTGCGTCGCCGTTCTCACCTCACGTTCGTCGGCGGCCGCTGATATCTTGCAGCCCATGTCAGAGTCCAACTCCACTGAGGACAGCCAAGGCGCCGCTCCACCGCGCCGGTCCGGCAAGCGCATCGCCGGCGGCATCTTCCTGATCCTCGCCTCGATCGCGTTGTTCTACGTCGGGGTCGACGCGATCGCCGATCCGGACGCCGTGGTCGCCCGTTCCTCGAAGTCGGCGCGCAGCCCGGACACCGACGCCGAGGCGAAGATCGGCGGCTTCATACTTATCATGTTCGGGATTTCGGTGCTGGGCTTCGGCATCGGGATGATCGCTTCGAAGGGGCCCCTCTTCGCGAAGAGAGCCGAGTGATCCTCAGAGACCGACCTTGGACGGGTGCGTAGCCAGCGGCGTGACCGCGATGTCCATGTACGGGAACAACGGCAGACCGGACAGCAGCGTGTGCAGCTCGTCGTGGTCGGCGACGTCCAGGATCGAAAAGTTCGCGTACTCGCCCGCGATCCGCCACAGCTGCGGCCACTTGCCTTCGCGCTGAAGCTTTTGGCTGTACGCCTTTTCGCGCGTGACGAGGTCGGCCCGCTCCACCGGATCGAGATCCGGCGGCAGGCGAACGTCCATGCGCACGTGGTAGAGCATCGGTCACTCCAAAAGGGACACTGGTCAGGAACGTTCGGGGTCGAGGACGAAGCCGTACTCGACGGTCTCGCCATGGCCTGACGGGCGCGGGTCGAGCACCAGTTCCGGTTTGACCGCCGAAGCGATGTCGTCGTCGTTGTGCTCGTCGCCGGGGAAGTACAGCTGGGCGGTGAGCAGCTCGTGCCCCGGGGCCGAGACCTTGACGTGCAGATGCGCCGGACGCCACGCGTGCCAGCCCGCCGCGGCGATGAGCTTGCCGCAGGAGCCGTCGGTCGGGATCTGGTACGGCGCCGGGCGCACGGTGTGGATCTCGAACCTGCCATCGGCGTCGGCGGTGAAGCTCGCGCGCAGGTTCCACTCCGGGATGCCCGGCGCGAACTGGGAGTAGAAGCCGTCCGCGTCGGCGTGCCACAGCTCGACCTTCGCCCCGCCCAGCGCCGTGCCGTCGGTGGAGGTGACCTGACCGGTCCAGACGAGCGGCGTACCGGGTTCGTCGTCCCGCATCGGGACCGAACCGTGAGCACCCTGCTCGGGCGCGCCGGGCACGTAGTACGGCCCCTCGATGGTGCCCTTGTTGCCCTCACGGTGCTCGGTGGCGACCTCTTCGACGACGTGCTCCACCCAGACGTCGAGGAACAGCGGCCACTCGCCGTCCTCGCCGACGCCGATCAGCCACGACTTGAGCGCGTTGTACTCGTCGTAGGTGACCTTGTGCTTCCGGATCGTGCCGTGCACGGCTTCCAGCACCTCGCGGGCCAGCAGGCTGACCCGCTCCTTCGGCGTTCCGGCGACGCCGGCGAACTTGTCGCTCTTGAACCGTTCGGTCGCGTTGGCACCGGACGCGGCCGCGGTGGCCGTCTCGGGGATGGCGGTCATGAATCCTCCTTGATTCGTGGTGGGCGTCAGTGGTCCTGGCGGTAGTTCCGGAGCTTCCCGGGATCGATTTCGGCACCGAGGCCGGCGCCGGGGCGGACGGTGAGTTCGCCATCGACGACACGCAACGGCTCGGTGAGCAGGTCGTCGCTCATGTCGAGGAAGTTCGAGAGTTCGCCGGGGCGGCGGGACGTCAGCTCGTAGGCCGAGCCGAACGCGACCGTGCACAGTGAACCGAGCTGGCCGTCGATCTGGTTGCCCATCACGACTTCGAGGCCGAGTCCTTCGGCGAGGTGGTGGGTGCGCTGCGAGCGAGTGAAGCCGGTGCGGGCGGTCTTGATGCTGATCGCGGTGGCGGAGCCGCCGAGGATCTCGCGGGTGACGTCGGCCGGGGTCACCGCGGATTCGTCGGCGATGAACGGCACGTCGAGCTGCCGCACGAGCCAGCGCCTGCCGAGGACGTCGTCGGCGGGGCACAGTTCCTCGGCGAAGAGCAGCCCGAGATCGGCCATCTCCCGCATCGCCCGAGCCGATTCGGCGGCGGTCCAGCCGCGGTTGCCGTCGACGTAGAGGTCGACGGCGTCGCCGAAGTGCTCCCGCAGCGCGCGCACGACGGCGGTGTCGAGCGATGCCGGACGACGGCCGACCTTGACCTTGAAGGTGGTGATGCCGTGGGTCTCCCGCATCCGCTCGGCCTCGGCGACCATCGCGGAAGGCTCGTCGAAGCCGAGCATGTGGGACACGCGCATGCGGTCGGTGTAGCCGCCGAGCAGTTCGGTGACCGACACGTCGAGGCTGCGGCCGAGCGCGTCCCAGATCGCCATGTCGATCGCGGATTTCGCGGTCGGATTGCCGACCGTGCGGGCGAGCCGGGTGTGCACCGTTTCGCGGTCGAGCAGGCTGAGGCCGACCACCTGCGGGGCGAACAGGGAGTCGATCACCGCGACGATCCCCGCCTGGGTCTCGCCGTAGGTGAACGGCCGCGGGGGCGCTTCGGCCACGCCGACGACGCCGTTGTCGGCGTGCACCCGCACGAGGACGTGCTCGGCGACGTGCACCTCGCCCGACGCGAATTTCAACGGCTTCCGGTACGGGATGGCGAACGGGATCGCCTCGACTCGCGTGATCTTCATCAGGTGCCCTCGGTGGTGGGAAAGACGTCCTTGAGCGCGTCGAGGACGGTCGTGACGAGCGGGGACGGAGTTTCGCGGTGCCAGGCCAGTGCCAGCTCCACGGTCGCCGCTCCGGCGAGGTCTCGGAACACGACACCGGCCAAAGGGAGCGCTCGGGCCGAAGCGGGCACCACGCCGACCCCCAGGCCGCCGGCGACCAGCGCCAGCAGGACCGCGGTCCCGGAGGCCTCGTGCAGCTGAGGGGGCGTGAGCCCCGCCTCCCGGCAGCTGCGGGCGACGGCGTCGTACACGACGGAGTTGCGCCGGTCGTAGGTCACGAGCGGTTCGGTCCGCAGCTCCGCCATCGCGACGACGGGTTCGGCGGCCAGCCGGTGGTCGGCGGGGACGGCGAGGACCAGCGGCTCGCGCTCGATCACCCGGAAGCCGATGTCGTCCCCGGTGACCGGCGGGCGGAGCACCCCGATCCCCAGCGTCCCCGTGCGCAGGCGCTCGCACTGCTCGGCGGTCAGGAGATCGGCGCGGATCTCCAGCTCCACGTCCGGCACCCGCTGGGCGAGCGCCCTGGCCAGCCGCGGCAGATGGGAGAACGCCGCGGTACCGGTGAACCCGACCCGGAGCAGGCCCCGTTTGCCCTCGCCGATCCGGCGGACACCGCGCACTCCCACGTCCAGCCCCGCGAGGACGCGCCGGGCTTCGGCCAGGAAGAACTCGCCCGCCGGTGTCACGCGGACCTGCCGGGTCGTCCGAGCCAGGAGGACGACGCCGAGTTCCTCCTCCAACTGACGGATGGTGTGCGAGAGCGCGGGCTGCGCGACGTGCAGCCGCTCGGCCGCCCGGCCGAAGTGACAGGTCTCGGCGACGGTGACGAAGTAGCGCAGGTGACGAAGTTCCATGAGATGCCTCCCTCCGTTGCCTCTGCCGCCGATCCGTTCACGGTACGAAGCGGACTCATCGAAGACAAAGACTTGGTTCCGGTCTATTGATAAACAGCGGTTATCAATCGCAGCATAGGTCAGGTTGGGTGGACGTGAGTGGCCGCCCGTCGCGAACCGTCCTTTTAGGACTTGGGGCGGTTCCGGTCATTGGACCTGGCCGGATTGATTCGTATGCCCGGATGAACTTTTCCGCCGCTCTCGTCGTTCCGCACGAATCGGTGACGCCGGTCACCGGCATAGCATCCCGGGAACTGCGGCCGACGCTTTCCCGGACACGAGGTGGAACATGGCGAAACTTTCCGAAATCGACGCCTGGTTGGAAGAGAACCTTTCCGCCCTGCTGGCCGAACACGGGGTTCCCGGCGCGGCCGTCGCGGTCCTCGCCGGCGGCGAGGTGATCGACCACGCGGCGGGCGTGCTGAACAAGGACGCCGGTGTCGAGTCCACAGTGGATTCGGTGTTCCAGATCGGCTCGATCACGAAGGTGTGGACGACGACGCTGGCGATGCAGCTCGTCGACGAAGGCCTCCTCGACCTCGACAAGCCGGTCCGGAGCTACCTGCCGGAGTTCGTCCTCGCCGACGACGACGCGGCGTCGCGGATCACCGTCCGGCAGCTGACCTGCCACACGTCCGGTTTCGAAGGCGACATCTTCACCGACACCGGCGTGGGCGACGACTGCGTGGAGAAGCTGGTCGCGACGCTGTCCGACGTGCCCCAGTTGTTCCCGCCAGGGGAGATGTTCTCGTACAACAACGCCGCCTACTGCGTGCTCGGCCGCGTCGTCGAGGTGCTGCGGGGCAAGTCCTACGACGACTGCCTGCGTGACCATCTCTTCGCCCCGCTGGGACTGACGCACGCGGCCGCCGGGCCGTACGACGCGATCCGGTACCGCGCCGCGATCGGGCATCTCGCGCCGTCGCCCGGCGACGAACCGCGGCCCGCCGGAGTCTGGGCACTGGCCCGGTCGAACGCCCCCGCCGGATCGATGCTCTCGATGCGCCCGCGCGACCTGCTCACCTTCACGCGGATGCACCTGTCCGAAGGCAGGGCCGACGACGGCACCCAGGTGCTCCGGCCGGAAACCGTGCGATCGATGTGGGAGCGCCAGGTCGAGCTGCCCGACCTCGGCCTGCTGGGCGGCGCATGGGGTCTCGGCTGGATGCTCTTCGACTGGCCGGGAGGCCCGGTGATCGGCCACGACGGCGGCACCATCGGCCAGTCGGCCTTCCTGCGGGTGGTCCCGGGCCGCAACGTCGCGGTCGCCCTGCTGACCAACGGCGGCCGTCCGCTCCACCTGTACGCGGACATCTTCCGGAAGGTGCTGGGCGACCTCGCCGACGTCGAGGTCCCCGCCCTGCCGGAGCCGAACGCGGCGGCGGCCCCGGCCCATCCGTCCCGGTACGTCGGCGAGTACTCGTCGCGGGTGGCCGACACCGTGGTCAGCCAGGACGACGAGGGCAAGCTGTGGATCGAGCGTGTTCCGAAGGGGGTCATGGCCGCTACGGGCGGGGAAGCCGAGAAGACGGAGTTGCTGGCCTACAAGGACGACACGCTCGTCGCGGCCTACAAGACGCTGCCCGGCCTGCACATGCCGCACGCGTTCGTCGGCGACGACGGCAACGGCCGGGCGCTGTACCTCCACACCGGGCGCGCCGACCGGCGGGTGAGCCGGTGAGCCGGATCGCCGACGAGATCGAGGCGGTCTTCGCGGCCGCCGGGGCGCGGGGATTCGTGCACGCGCGGGAGGTCGGCGTCTCCGACGGACCCGAAGTCGCCGTGGGCGCGGACGATCCGGTCGTGCTCGCGTCGGTGTTCAAGATCCCGGTCGCGGTCGCCTACGCCAGGGAAGTGGTGGCCGGGCGGCTGGACGAGACCGAGCGGACCCGGGTCACCGCCCGGTACCGGATCGGGGGGATCGGCACCGCGGGCTGTGCGGACGACGTCGAGATGAGCTGGCGCGACCTGGCCCATTTCATGCTGACGATGAGCGACAACGCCGCGACCGACCTCGTCTACCACCGGGTCGGGCAGAAGGCCGTCGACCGAGTGCTCGCCGATCTCGGGCTCGCCAGGACACGGTTGATCGGCTGCTGCGAGGACCTCTTCGCGTCGGTGATCGCCGATCTCGGCGCGAAACCGGACGACGATCTGGAAGCCGTCTTCGCCGCCGCCACGCCCGAACAGCTGTGGAAGCTCTCGGTACTCGACCCGGAACGCACGACGTCGTCGACCCCGCGGGAGATCACCGCGCTGCTGGACGCGCTCTGGACCGACCGCGCGGGTGACCCGGCCGCCTGTGAACGCGTGCGGAGGATCATGGCCCAGCAGATCTGGCCGCACCGGATGTCGTCCGGATTCCCCGCCGGCGTGGCGGTCGCGGCCAAGACCGGGACGCTTCCCGCCGTCCGCAACGAAGCGGGTGTCGTGTCCGATGTGGACGGTCGTCGGTACGCCGTCGCGGTGTTCACCCGCGCCGAATCCCTCGCCGACCGCCTGCCCGCGGTCGACGCCTCGATCGGCACGGCGGCGCGCCTTGCCGTGGACCACCTTCGCGCCCTTTCCGTCAAACCGTAGGAGAACCGCATGAAGACAGCTCGGCTCACCGCCGCCATGGCGGGCGTGGTGGCCTTGACCGTGAGCGCGTGCGGGGGGACGTCGCAATCCGGGGAGGACCGGACCGCGAACCAGAAACTGACCGACGGCAAGACCTTCACGATGGGCCTTCCGACCGATCCGGGGACGCTCGACCCGGCCGTCACCGTGCTGTCGATCGCCCGGCAGATCGGCCGGTTCCTCTACGACGGCCTGATCCACCTCGATTCCGCGGGCAAGCCGGTGGCGGGGCTGGCGGAGAAGTGGGAGGCCACGACGACCACGGCGAACTTCACCCTGCGCGACGGGGTGAAATGCGCGGACGGTTCACCGCTGACCGCACGGGACGTGGCCGCGAACATCAACCACGTCGGCGATCCGGCGACCAAGTCCCCGCTGACCGGCGTCAGTGTCAAAGCGGGGACGAAGGCGGTCGTCGACGACTCCGCCAGGACCGTCACGGTCACCAGCGGGGCACCGGATTCGTTCCTGTTGCGCAACGTGGCGGCCGTGCCGATCGTCTGCGCCAAGGGGATGGCGGACCGGGCGTCCGTCGCGAAGGGACAGCACGGCACCGGCATGTTCACCATGACCGAGATCGTGCCGAACGACCACTACACCCTCACCCGGCGCAAGGACTACACCTGGGGCCCCGGTGACTGGAAGAGCGAACAGCAGGGCCTGCCCGAGAAAGTGGTCTTCCGGGTCGTGCCGAACATGACGACGACGGCGAACCTGCTGCTGTCCGGGGAGCTCAGCGCCGCGCAAGTGACCGGACAGGACCAGCAGCGGTTGCGGTCGCAGAAGCTGTTCCACGCCGACATCGTCGTGCCGATGGGGGAGATCTTCTTCAACCAGGCACCCGGCAGGCCCGGTCAGGACCAGGCGGTGCGCCGGGCGCTGACCCAGGCGCTCGATTTCGGCCAGATCGGCAAGGTGCTCACCACCGGCAACGGGCAGCCCGCCAAGGGACTCGTCACCGGAGAACCCTTGGCGTGCCCGGGTGATTCGATCAACGGCAAGCTGCCCGCCTTCGACGTCGCCGCGGCGACGTCCGGGCTCGACGCCGCGGGCTGGACGCCCGGCCCGGACGGAGTGCGGACCAAGAACGGCAAGCGGCTCGCCCTCACCGTCGTCTACGGCACCCAGGTCGGGCCGACGATGGTCTCGGCCGCGGAGCTGGTCCTGCAGTCCTGGAAGAACATCGGGGTCGAGGCGACGATCAAGGCCGTCGACGGTCCCGGTACCAGCCAGGTGCTGTTCGGCACCGGTGAGTGGGAGGTGTCGCTGGCACCGCTGGGCTTCGTCCTGCCCAGCCAGGCCGTTCCGTTCGTCTCCGGCGCGAAACCGCCGGAGGGCACGAATTTCGCGCATATCGAGAATCCCCGGTACACCGAGCTCGTGGGCAAGGCGTCGGCGCAGGCGGGCGAATCCGGTTGCGGGGACTGGCTGGCCGCCGAATCCGCGCTGTTCGAACGACTCGACGTGGTGCCGTTCGTGAATTCGACCATCCCGACCTTCGCGAACGGTGCGCGGTTCGAGATGAACCAAGGCCAGATCCTGCCGTCGTCGATCCGGATGTACTCCTGATGACGAGCGCCGTCGCGACGGCAGGCCCGCGGAGCAGTCCTTGGCTGTCGTTCGGGATCCGCCGCCTCGGCCGGTTCGCGGTCTCGCTGTGGGTGCTGGTCACCACGGCGTTCCTGATGATCCAGCTGATCCCCGGCGATCCGGTCCGCGCGGCGCTCGGGCTGACCGCGCCCGCCGAGCTGGTGAACGCCCGGCGGGCCGCGCTCGGCCTCGACGACCCGCTGTGGAAGCAGTATGTCGACTATCTCGCCGGTCTCTTCTCGGGCGACTGGGGTACGTCGATGACCACCGGGGTGCCGGTCGCGGACGTCATCGGCGACCGGCTCCCCGCGACCCTGGAGCTGGCGTTGCCCGCCTTCGTGGTGGTCATCGCGATCGCGATCCCGCTGGGCCTGCTGTTCGCCGTGCTGACCCGGGGCGGCCGCCGTCGCGGCGGGGAACTGGCGTTCACCTCGACGACGGTCCTGCTGGCCGCGATCCCGGAGTTCCTGGTCGCGGTGGCACTGGTGGCGTTCTTCGCGGTCCAGCTGGGTTGGTTCCCGGTGGCGGGCAGCGAGGGTCCGGGCGCGCTAGTGCTCCCGGTGATCGCGCTGGCGCTCGGTCCGGCGTCGGTCCTCGCCCGCATCGTCCGTGTGGAAACGCTTTCCGTGCTGGGCAACGACTTCATCCGCACGGCGCGGGCGAAACGGTTGCCCGCGCGGCTGGTGTACCTGCGGCACGCGTTGCCCAACGCGGTGACCGCGACCCTCACCATGGGCGGGCTGATGCTGACCGGGATGGTGGCGGGAACCGTCCTGGTCGAGAACGTGTTCGCCTGGCCGGGGCTCGGTTCCACCATCGCGCAGTCGATCCTGCAGAAGGACTACCCGCAGGTGCAGGGAATCGTGCTCGTCTACGGCATCGGTGTGCTGCTGGTGAACCTGACGGTGGACGTGCTGCTGGCCGTCCTCGATCCGCGTTCGACGATCCGGGAGAACTGAGATGGCGAATCCGCGCGGAGCGAAATGGCTCGGGGCGCTGCGCACACCGCTGGGCGCGTGCTCGGCCGCACTGCTGGCACTGGTGATCGTGCTCGCGGTGCTGGCCCCGATCCTGTGGCACGACAAGGCTTTCGAGATCGACACGAACGCGATCGGCCAAGGACCGTCGGCGGCGCATTGGCTGGGCACCGACGACCTCGGCCGCGACATCCTCTACCGCGTGCTGGTGGCGACCAGGCTGTCGATCGTGCTGGCGTTGCTCGCCACGGTGATCGGGGTGGTGACCGGGCTCGTGCTCGGCACACTGCCCTCGGTGCTGCCGCGTCCGCTCGCCCGGCTGGTGATCGCGGCGGTCAACATCGCGGTCGCCTTTCCCGGGCTGCTGCTGGTGTTGTTCTTCTCGGTCATCTTCGGTGTCGGGACGCACGGCGCGGTGCTGGCGGTCGGTTTCGCGCTGGCTCCGGCGTTCGCGCGGCTGGCGCAGACGATGGCCGCTTCGGTGGCGGGACGGGATTTCGTCGCGGCGGCCAGGATCTCCGGTGTCGGCCGGATCCGGTTGCTGTTCCGGCACATCCTGCCCAACATCGGCGAACCGCTGGTGGTCAACGCGACCATCGGCGCGGGCGGGGCACTGCTCGCTTTCGCCGGTTTGTCGTTCCTCGGCATCGGTGTGCAGGCCCCCGAATACGACTGGGGGCGGATCCTCGGCGAAGGACTCAACGGCATCTACGTCAACCCCGCAGCGGCGCTGGCGCCCGGTGTCGCGGTCGTCCTCGCGGGGCTCGCCTTCAATCTGGTGGGGGAGACCGTCGCCGGGGTGATCGGTGTGCGCACCGGGCTGCGCAAGCTCGCACCGCGGCCGGTCGCTCCGGCCAGGGAAGACGCCGCCGAGAGTCGCGACGACGCCGTGCTGGTGGTGGAGAACCTCCAGGTCGCGTTCCCGAACCCGGCGGGCTGGACCGTTCCGGTGCGCGGGGTGGGTTTCACCGTCCGCGCCGGTGAGGCGATCGGTGTCGTCGGCGAGTCCGGCTCGGGGAAGAGCCTGACGGGGCTGGCGGTGTCGCGGCTGGTCGAAGCGCCGGCCGTGGTCACCGCGGACAGACTCGAATTCGCCGGGAAACCGCTGCTGACGACTCCGGAACGGGAGCTGCGCGGTCTGCTCGGCACGTCACTGGCGATGGTCTTCCAGGATCCGATGACCTCGTTCAACCCGACCAGGCGGATCGGCCGCCAATTGGCCGAAGTCGCCGAACAGCATCAGGGACTGCCGCGGGCCAAGGCCTTCGAGCGGGCCGTGGACCGGTTGCGCGCGGTGCGGATCCCCGCCGCCGAACGGCGGGCGCGGCAGTATCCGCACGAGTTCTCCGGCGGGATGCGGCAGCGCGCCATGATCGGCATGGGCCTGATGGGCGACCCGAAGCTCATCATCGCCGACGAGCCGACCACGGCGCTGGACGTCACCGTGCAGCGGCAGCTGCTGCGCCTGCTGGCGCGGACCAGGTCCGAACGGGACACGGCGATCGTTCTGATCAGCCACGACATCGCGGTCGTTTCGCAGACTTGCGAACGGATGCTGGTCATGTACGCGGGCCGGCTGGTGGAGGACCTGCCGACCGCCGGGACGCCGCGGCATCCGTACACGCGGGCCTTGCTGGCCGCGACACTCGACCTCGAGACCGATCGTGACGCGCCGCTCGCGGTGATCCCCGGCCGCCCGCCGGAACCGGATCGGGTTCCCATCGGCTGTGCCTTCGCCGACCGGTGCCCGGCGGTGACCGATCGATGCCGTCTCGAGGACCCGGTGCTGGAGCGCGTGGAACCCGGGCATCGCGTCGCTTGCTGGTATCCGGCGCCGCTTTCCCAGCCTGTCAAGGAAACCGTGACCGCCGGAGGTGCGGAGTGAGCGATCTCGTCTTCGACGCGGTGAGCGTGCGCTACGGTGGACGGCGCGGGCTCACCGCCGTCGACCGGGTCGGGCTGACCGTCCCTTCCGGACAGGTCGTGGGACTGGTCGGCGAATCGGGATCGGGGAAGTCGACGCTGGCCCGCGCCGCCGTCGGGCTCTCGCCGATCAGCGCCGGACGGGTTCTGCTGGGTGGCGTGGACGTCCGCGAACTGCCCCGCCGCCCGCCGTTGCAGATGGTGTTCCAGGATCCGTATTCCTCTTTGGACCCCCGGATGAGCATCGGGGAATCGATCACCGAAGCGATCCCGCGCGGCGTCCTCCCCGGGCGCGCGGCACGCCGCGACGAGGTCGCCCGGCTGCTGGAGCTGGTCAACCTCGATCCCGAACGCGCCGTCCACCTGCCGGGGCGGCTTTCCGGCGGCCAGCGGCAACGGGTGGCGCTCGCCCGCGCGCTGGCCGGGCGGCCCGAGGTGCTGATCGCGGACGAGATCACCTCCGCGCTCGACGTCTCGGTGCAGGGCGCGGTGCTCAACCTCGTCCGGTCCGTGCAACGGCGGCTCGGCCTGTCGATGCTGTTCATCTCGCACAACCTCGCGGTGATCCGCTATCTCAGCGACATCGTCGCCGTGATGTACCTCGGCCGGATCGTCGAGGTCGGCCCGGCCGAGCAGGTGCTCACGGATCCGCGGCATCCGTACACGCGTGACCTGCTCGCCGCGGCGCCGTCGGCGACCGCTTCGCTGCTCGGCACCGGCGCGGACGAGGCGACCGCCGACGCCGAGCCCGCCGACCCGCACCATCCGCCCGGCGGATGCCGGTACCACCCACGCTGCCCGGTCGGCCCGCTCGTGCGGGCCGACCGCGACCTTTGCCTCCAGGCGGATCCCGCCGACGGCGCGGCACACCGGCGTCACTCGGCGGCCTGCCACTTCAGCGACAACGAGCTCACGACCTCCAGAGGAGCAAGCGCATCATGACCCGACGTCTCGGTCTCGACGACCTGTACGACATCGCCGTCCCCAGCCAGCCTTCGCTGTCCCCGGACGGTGACCGGATCGTCTACGTCCTGCGCACCGCGGACCGTGACGAAGACCGGAACGTGAGCACGCTCTGGGAGGTCGGCGCGACCGACGGCGAAGCCCGGCGGCTCACCCGCGGAACCGCCGACATGGCGCCGAAATGGGCGCCGGACGGCACGCGGATCGCGTTCCTCCGCGCCCAGGACGGGCCGCCGCAGGTGTGGTTCCTGCCGTCGTCGGGCGGGGAGGCCGAGCAGGTCACCGAACTCCCGCTCGGGGCGGGCGCCCCGGTCTGGAGTCCGGACGGCGGCAAGATCGCCTTCTCGGCCGCGGTCGACCTGGCCGGCGGAGAAGCCGCGCCGAACGCCCCGGTGACGGCCGATCGGCTGGACTTCAAGGCCGACGGCGCCGGGCTGATCAAGACCGTCCGCAAGCATCTGCACGTCCTCGACGTCGCCACGCGCGAAGTCCGGCAGGTCACCTCCGGCGACTGGCACGCCAGTGATCCGGCCTGGTCGCCCGACGGCACGCACCTCGCCTTCTCGTCCGGGCAGGACGGCGACGCAGACTTGACCTTCCGTTCCGGTGCCTATGTGGTCGACGTGACCGCCAGGACCGCCGAGCCGCGGCTGATCGGCTCCGGTGAGGGCATGGCGGGCACGGTCGGCTGGTCCGCCGATGGTGCCGCGCTGCTGGTGGTGGGCCGGGCCGACACCCAGGTCGGTCATCTCGGGTTGTGGCGTGTCCCGCTCGACGGCGGGGCCCCGGTCGAGCTGACCGCGTCCCTGGACCGCAACGTGATGCCCGGTGGCCCCGGCTATCCGGGAGCCCTGCCGCAGCTGACGGAGGACGGCGCCGTGTTGTTCGGCGTCCGGGACCGCGGCTGCACCCATCTGTACGAAGTGGACGGTGAGAGCTCGCGTGCGGTACTGGCGGGCGCGGATCGCGTGGTGTCCGGAATGGACATCGCGGCCGGGCGGGTCGTGGTCGTCATGGCCACCGGAGATTCGTTCGGCGAAGTCGCCGTCGTCGACCGGGCCACCGGCGCCGTCGACGTGCGCACGAAGCACGGCGCCTCCGTGGCCGAGGTCGAGCTTTTCCGCCACGAGGAGAGGGAATTCACCATTGGCGACGGCACCGTCGTCCACGGCTGGCTGCTGCGGGACCCGGCGCGATCCGGCGCCGCGCCACTGCTGCTCGACATCCACGGCGGACCGCACAACGCCTGGAACGGCGCCGCCGACTCGATCCATCTCTATCACCAGGCGCTCGTCGCGCGGGGCTGGGCGGTACTGCTGATCAACCCGCGGGGCAGCGACGGCTACGGCGAGGACTTCTACACCGCCGCCGTCGGCGGATGGGGTGTCGCCGACGCGGCGGACTTCCTCGAACCGCTGGATCACCTTGTCGCCGAAGGGATCGCCGACGCCGACCGGCTGGCCGTGGCGGGTTACAGCTACGGCGGCTTCATGACCTGTTACCTGACCAGCCGCGACAGCCGTTTCGCCGCCGCCGTCGCCGGTGGGGTGGTCAGCGACCTGACCAGCATGGGCGGCACGTCCGACGCCGGGCACTACCTCGCCGTCGGCGAACTCGGTGGTCCGGCGTGGGACAAGGCCAACGAGCGGTTCTCGCCGTTCGCCCAGGTCGAGCGGGTGCGAACGCCCACGCTCGTCATCCAGGGCGCGAAGGACGACCGGTGCCCGGTCGGGCAGGCCGAGCAGTGGTTCGGTGCCCTGCGCGCACGGGGCGTCCCGTCCCGGCTGGTGCTGTACCCGGACGCCTCGCACCTGTTCATCCTCGACGGGCCGCCGTCGCACCGGCTCGACTTCAACCGGCGTGTCCTCGGCTGGGTCGAGCAGTACACGGCGCCGGCCGACGGGCCTTCACGGGTGCCGATCGAGGCGGCGCACTGGCGGCGACGGCTGGCCGAACTGGCCCGCAAGCACCGCGTTCCCGGCGCGGCGCTCGGCATCGCCCGGATCGGTGATGACACCGAGGTGCTCGCCTCCTATGGCGTGCTGAACACGAAGACGGGGGTCGAGGTCACCGACGACTCGGTGTTCCAGATCGGCTCGATCTCCAAGGTATGGACCGCGACCGTGGTGATGCGGCTGGTCGACGAAGGTCTCCTCGAACTGGACGCGCCGATCGCGGACGTCCTGCCGGAACTGCGGCTGGCCGATCCCGGTGTGGCCGGGAAAGTCACCATGCGGCACCTGCTGACGCACACCAGCGGTATCGACGGCGACGTCTTCACCGACACCGGCCGCGGCGACGACTGTCTCGAACGCTACGTCGAGATCCTCGACCAGGCCGCGCAGAACCATCCTCTCGGCGAGACGTTCTCCTACTGCAACTCGGGTTTCGTGGTCATGGGCCGGGTGATCGAGAAGCTCACCGGGTTGACCTGGGACGCGGCGATGCGCGAGAAACTGTTCGCCCCACTCGGTCTCACCCACACCGTGACCCTTCCGGAGGAGGCCTTGCTCTTCCGGGCGGCCGTCGGTCACGTCGCCAACGGAGACGAGGATCCGGCGCCGGCGCCCGTCTGGGGACTGCCCCGGAGCATGGGGCCCGCCGGGCTGATCACCGCCACCGCGAAGGACGTGCTCGGCTTCGCACGGCTGCACCTCACCGGCGGGCTGACCCCGGCGGGGGAACGGATCCTGACGACGGACTCGGCCACCGCGATGGCCGAGAAGCAGACCGACATCCCCGACAAGCATTCGCTCGGCGACTCGTGGGGGCTCGGCTGGATCCGTGACACCTGGAGCGGGCAGCGCGTCATCGGCCACGACGGCAACACGATCGGCCAGTCGGCGTTCCTCCGGCTCCTGCCCGACCAGGGGCTCGCCATCACGTTGCTCACCAACGGGGGCAACACCCGGGACCTGTATGTCGAGCTGTACCGGGAGATCGTCGCCGAACTCGCCGACGTGGCGATGCCGCGGCCGCTCGAACCGCCCGCGACTCCGGTCACCGTCGACGGGTCGAGGCATGTGGGCGGCTACGAACGGGCAGGCGCGCGGATGGACGTGCTGGCGGCGGGGGAGGGGCTGCGGCTGCGGCAGACCGCCACCGGACCGCTCGCCGAACTCCTGGCGGAGAAGACGCAGGAGTTCGATCTGGTCCCGGTGACCGACTCGCTTTTCCTCTGCCGAGAGCCCGGGACGCGGACGTGGATGCCGGTCACCTTCTACACGCTGCCGACCGGGGAGCAGTACATGCACTACGGCGTGCGTGCGACGCCGAAGACGTCCTAGCCGCCCGTGATGCCCGTGAAGGCCTCCTTCACTACCTTCAGGGTAGGCAAGGAGGCCTTCACGGACAGGTCAGCTTTCGGCCTTGACGTACAGGCGCACGGTTCCGCCGCGATGGGTGCGGAAATAGTTCTGCAACTGCGCGCTGCTCGCGACGCATCCGGCACTGGTGAAATCGTTCTCGCCCGTTCTGGGAAGTACGACGGAACATTGCGCGAGATAGCTGAACTTGTCCGGCCACAGCACGAAGAACGTCGCGGTTCCGGAACCCGTGCCGCCGTTGTTGCGGAAGACGGCGCTCATCGAGCAGGCGTTGTCGTTGCACGGTCCGTTCCACTGCGAGGAGCGGACCTGGAAATCGGGTCGTGCCGGTGGCGTCGTCCGGGCGGCCCGGGTGGCGGGCGCTTCCGCCGTGGTCCGCGCCGGTTCCCGGATCGGCCGCGACACGGTGGTCCGCGGCACGCTCGTGGCCGCGGCGAGCGGCCGTGAAGCCGACGTCTGGCTGGTGGGGGAGGGCGCGAGGCCCTTCAACGGATTGAACCCGGTCAGCGTATTGACGGCCGCCAGAATGGCGAAGACCCCACTGATCGTGCCGACGATGACGCCCCACTTCTTGTAGTCCGGCTCGTCATCGGTCTTCTTCGACTCGTCCCCCGACATCGCCCCATTCTACGGGCAGACCCCCTTGTGACGGAAAGAAGAATTCGCCGCTCTTAAGTCCGTGAAGGCCTCCTTCCCTACCGTCAGGGTAGGCAAGGAGGCCTTCACGGACTTCCCGCCCGACGCCAGAGCCATGGTTCACCGGCCTTCTCCCGGGTACCCGAAGATCGAAAGCGGAACCGACGAGACAGGAGATACCGTGCACACTTCAACGCTCCGGCAGGTCACCGTGCGCGAAGGACCGTTCGCGTCGGTCTATTTCGACAACTCGCACGACACCGAGGACGCCGCCGCGCGACTGGACCTGCGCTGGCGGTCGATCCGCAAGCAGCTGGCCGACGAAGGCGCCGAGGAGCGGACACTCAGCGCGCTCGACGCGGCCGTGACTGCCGCGCCGCCATCCGAAGGCAGGGCCGGGCGTGCCCTGGTCGCCGAGGGCGGGGAGATCGTGCTCGACGAGGAGCTCGTGGAGCCGCCGCTCCGTGAGGTCGTCCGGGTCGCGCCGCAGCCGTATCTGCTCCCGCTTCTGCGGCTTTCCCCGGCGGTCGTGCCGCATGTGGTGGTGGTCGTGGACAAGACGGGCGCCGATCTGTACGCGGTCGGCGAGGACGGTGCCGAGGAGCGGACCGTCGAGGGCGAGGACCACCCGGTGCACAAGGTGCGCGGCGGTGGCTCGGCCTACTGGAACATCCAGCATCGCGTCGAAGCCGTCGCGGAACGCAACGCCGCGGAGGTCGCGCGGGAGGCGGTCAAGCTCGCGGACACAGTCGGCGCCGAGGTGCTGGTGCTCGCGGGCGAAGTGCAGGCGCGGGCGCTGGTACGTGACGAACTCCCGCCGCGGGGGACGGCGAAGGTCGTCGAGCTCGAAGAAGGCGGCCGGGCGGACGGGAGCGCGCCCGAGGCGCTCGAAGCCGAGGTGCGGCGGGTGCTGGCGGAGCACGCGGAACGCCGTCGCCAGGACGTGATCGACCGGTTCCGCGCCGAACAGGGGCGCGACGGCGGGCCGGCGGTGGACGGGCTCGCGCGAACGACGGCGGCCCTGCGGTCGGCCGCCGTCGAGACGCTGCTGATCGACGGCGAGTCGCTGGCCGACCGGCTCGTCTGGGTCGCGGGCGACCCGACGCAGGTCGCGACCACGAAGGAGGATCTCGAACTGTCGGGGACCGGCGCGGAAGCTCTCACGCGGTGTCGCGCGGACGAAGCGCTTCCGGCGGCCGTGCTGGCCGAAGGCGCGGATCTCGTCCCCGTCAGCGGTGAGGGCCTGGCCGAGGGCGTCGGCGCGATCCTGAGGTTCGCGGTCTGATTTCAGCGCGCGCCGGTGCCGTCGCGTTCCTCGCGGCTGGCCCGGTCCGCGCGGTGAGGACGGCAGAACGTGCCCGACCTCACCACAGTTGTCTCCTCGGAGGGCGGGCGGTGGCCCTGCCGAATACCCTGGCTCGGTTTCGCCATGCCCCCGAGGAGCCCTTGTCACCCGAACGACGTAATGCTCAGGACGTGGCGACGGCGTCGCGTGCCTTCTCGCCGCCGGCGACCGCGCTTTCCCGCGCGCAGTGGGCGCAGCAGAAGAACCGGTCCTCCACCTGGATTCCGTGCCCGATGACGCGGCATCCGCAGTGTTCGCAGCTCGGCGCCAGCTGGTGGATCGCGCATTCGAAGGAGTCGAAGGTATGCCTCGCTCCTTCGACGGTCTGGATCTCGAACGTCTTCTCGTAGTCGTTTCCGCAGACTTCGCAGGTGGCCATCGGGGCTTCCTCCTCCGGTTCGGTGTTCATTTCTCGGCGAGCAAAGGGATCCGGCCACCGGCGAGGACGGCTTCGAGCCGGCCGGGGGCCGACAGCGTAGTCCTGGCGAACGAGCGGGCCGGAGTGCGCGCGTCAGCCATGTCGATGGGCTACCCGGCTCGGTTCTCCGGCAATCACGGCCGCGTACATGAATCGAGGCGAAAAGGGGTAATCACCAGGAGGTGATTCGTATGGAACGACCAGGTCCGATCCGCTGGATGCAGTACGTCTACGGACGGCGGCTGCCCGAGCGATACCGGGACTGGGTCCTGCACGACGCGACGGCGCGCACGTGGCTGCTGCGCTTCGCCGTCCGGATCTGTTTCGAGGCGCTGCCGTGGCTCGTGGCCGCGTTCGTGCTCCTGGTGACGCTGACGCCGTTGCCGGTGGCGCCGGTGCTGGGCGCGCTCGTGCTGAGCCTGTTCCTCGCGCTGTTCTTCACGATGACCAGCGCGGACGAACTGGCCGAGGTCCGGCTCGGCAAACACGGTTTTCCGCGCGGCACCGGCAAAGCGGTCCGGTCCGCCCGGGGAGGCTCGGGCAGCTGGCCCTGATCGGGCTAGCCCGGAGCCGGGTCGCCTGGCACTACCAGGCCGGATTCGTAGGCGAGCACGACGAGCTGCGCGCGGTCGCGGGCGTGGAGTTTGGTCATGGCGCGGTTGACGTGGGTCTTCGCGGTCAGCGGGCTGATCACCATGCGGTCGGCGATTTCGTCGTTGGACAGGCCCCGAGCGACCAGGGTGACGGCTTCGCGTTCGCGGTTGGTCAGCTCCTTCAGCCCAGTGCCCGTGCCGGCGCCCGGCGGCAGGGTGACGTACCGGTCGATCAGCTTGCGGGTGATCGATGGCGCGAGCAGCGCGTCGCCACGTGCGGCCACGCGGACGGCGTGCAGGAAGTCTTCGGGTTCGATGTCCTTGACCAGGAATCCCGCCGCGCCCGCCCGCAGCGCGTCGAAGACGTACTCGTCCAGGCCGTAGTTGGTCAGGATGACGACGTGCACGCCGGACAGGGCCGGATCGGCGGCGATGCGCCGGGTCGCCTCGATGCCGTCGACGACGGGCATCTGGATGTCGATGAGCGCGATGTCGGGCAGGTGCTCCCTGGCGAGCGCCACGCCGTCACTCCCGTCGGAGGCTTCGGCCACGACCTCGATGTCGTCCTCGACGTCGAGCAGCGCGCGGAAGCCGCTGCGGAGAAGCGGCTGATCGTCGACCAGCAGGACACGGATCATGCGGTTCGCTCAACGGGCAGTTCGGCCCGGACGGAGAAACCGCCCGAGTTTCGCGGTCCGGCGTGGAGACTGCCGCCCAGGGCGGTGACCCGTTCACGCATCCCCAGCAGTCCGACGCCGGGCACCGGTGCGGTGTCCGGAGCGGCCCGGCCGTCGTCGTCGACCCGGATGGCGAGAGCGCCGGGGCGGTGGTCGATCCGGACGGACGCGGTCGTGGCCGCGGCGTGCCGGGCGATGTTGGTCAGCGATTCCTGGACGATCCGGTACGCGGTGCGGTCCACCGCCACGGGCAGGTCGTGCCGCCGCCCTTCGACGACGAGCGTCGCGTCCAGGCCGGTCGCCTTCGCGCGTTCCACCAGGTCGGGGATCCGGTCGAGCCCGTGCGGCGGATTCGTTCCCTCGTCACGCAGGGCTTCCAGGGTCGCCCGCAGCTCCCGGGTCGCCTCACGACCGGCTTCCCGGATCGCCAGCAAGGATTCCGGCACCGGCTCACCCCGTTTGGTCGCCAGGTGGACGGCGACTTCGGCCTGCACCTTGATGACGGAGATCTGGTGGGTGAGCGAATCGTGCAGCTCCCGCGCGATGTGCAGGCGTTCCTCGTCGGCCCGGCACCGCGCAGTCTCTTCGCGGGTGCGTTCGGCCTCGTCGGCCCGCCGTTCTGCCTGGCGCATCGCCTCACCCGCCGCTCCGGCGGCGATCAGCCAGGCCAGCTGAAGCGCGTCCCGGCTCTGTGCGAGTGCCTCGCTCACGGTGACGGCGTTGGCGGAGGCCAGGAGGACGAGCGGGAGCGCGGCGACCATGAGCAGCGATCCCGCGACGGCGACGACCCGGTGACCGGCCCGGACGGCGGCGTAGACCGCGACCAGGTAAGCGACGACAGGAACCTCGAAGCCGAGGGCCTGGTATCCCAAGGCGCACACCCCGGTCACGGCCAGCACCGTGACCGGCGCCCGGCGGTGGGCGACGAGCGCCAGGCCACTGGCGACCAGCACCACGTGGCCCAGCGGGTCGAGGCTCGTCGTGGAGTCCACACCGGACAGTCCCGTGACGAGCAGGACCGCCGTCACCCCGGCGGCGATCACCCAGTCCCACACCCTGCTCACGCGTGCACCCTAGCCAGCTGCCCGCCTTGGCGACTCCTCCACGCGGACCATCCGCGGTCTACCGCGCACGCGGTAGTCCCGGCGTTCCTGCCGCATCGGCGGCAGCCCGGATTGCCTGCGTTCACCGGACGCCCTCGGCGGCCCCGGCGGACACCATCAAGGGACATCCGGCCATCGAACGAAGGAATGCCCCATGTCGGTCCATCTGCTGTCCGAGCCGCTCGCCGCCGCCTACCTGACTCCCGGGCGTCTCTGGTCCTTGGTGGCCGCGCTGGCGGGGGTGATCGGGGTGATCGCCGGAGGGTTCGCCCTCGCCCGTCTCCGCTCCGGCACCACCCGGCGCGCGGCCATCGTGGCACTGACGGCGGGGCTGTCCGGCATGGCGGGCGGTGGTTTCGTCGTGGCCGCCGCCGAGGGCGGGCCCGGCACCGGCTACGGAATCGTCGGCGGTTTCGTCGCGCTGGTGATCGGGTCGCTCGCCGCGATCCTCGGCTGGCTTGCCCTGTCACGTGCCCGTCGCGCCGTCTCGACTGTCCACAAGGGACACTCTTCGGGGAGGGAGCGGTCTCGTGAGTGGTAAGGACGGTTAGAACCGTCCTTACCACTCACGAGACCCAGCGCACGCGAAACGGCCACCCGCGTACCGGCAGCACCTTCAGCCGAGTACCCATCGTGATGCGGAAGCTCAATGCGCCGGGTAGCGGGTGCGAAGTTCGTCCGCGGTCTTGCCTTCGGTCAGCTGGAGGAGATAGGCGTCCACCGGGGCGTGGGAGCTGAGTTCGGTGAAGTGCCGGTGGACGATCGCTTCGACCTCCTCGCGTCGGGCGGGAAAGCGTTCGGTCAGCGCGTCGATCAGTTTCTCGAGGTTTTCGTCGCTGGGTGGGAGGTGTGGCGGGTCTGCGGTCATGACAACTCCACGATCTCGGGAGACGGCACCACGCGACGATAACGTTCCCTGGCGCCGAGGTCTAGATATATCAACCTGTATTGATGTAACTTGGGCACGTGGCGACCGTTGAGATGTCCGAGCCGCCGCCGTTCGTGCGGCTGGCGAGTGATCCGCTGCGCTGGCGGCTGCTGCGCGAGCTGTCCCACGGCGACCGCCGGGTGCGCGAACTGGTGGAACTGGTCGGGCAGCCGCAGAACCTGGTGTCCTATCACCTGCGCAAGCTGCGAGCGGCGGAGCTGGTCAGGGGGCGGAGAAGCAGTTTCGACGGTCGTGACACCTACTACCACCTGGACCTCGGGCGGTGCGCGGACGCGCTTGCTGAGGCGGGGAGTTCGCTGCATCCCGCGCTCGTGCCGAACCCGGCGGACGTGAACAGCGCCGGTTCCCGGCTCAAGGTGCTCTTCGTGTGCACCGGCAACAGCGGACGGTCCCCGATGGCCGAGGCGCTGCTGCGGCACCGGGCCGGTTCGACGGTCGAGGTGGCCAGTGCGGGCAGCCATCCGAAACCGCTGCATCCGGACGCCGTGCGCGCCATGGCCGAGCGCGGCATCGCCCTCGACCACGAGCCGTCCCATGTGGATGGTCTACGGAACAGACGATTCCATTGGGTGATCAGCCTTTGCGACCGGGTCCGCGAGGTCTGCCCGGAGTTCCCCGGGCATCCGCGCGTCGTCCATTGGAGCCTGCCGGACCCGGCACGGGAAATCGACGACGCGGGCGAGACCTATCCGGCGTTCCGTCGCCTCGCCGCCGAACTGGACCGGCGGATCGGGTTCCTGACCGCCCAGCTGAAGAACCTGAACGATGAGGTGAAGTGGACATGACTTCGGATCTGGTGAGTGTGCGTTACCTGGTCGACGACGTCGCGGCGGCCGTCGAGTTCTACACCGGGCACCTGGAATTCACCGTGCGCTCGAGTGTGCTGCCCGCGTTCGCGGACGTGGTGCGCGGAAATCTCCGGCTGCTGCTCAGCGGTCCGGAGAGTTCGGCGGGCCGTCCGATGCCGGACGGGACCAAACCGGCGCCGGGCGGCTGGAACCGCATCCATCTCGTCGTCGGCGACATCGACGCCGAAGTCGCCAGGCTGCGTGCGGCGGGCGTCCGGTTCCGCAGTGACGTCGTGACCGGTCCGGGCGGCCGCCAGATCGTGTTCGACGACCCGGCGGGCAATCCGGTCGAACTGTTCCAGCCCACGGCCCGTTGACCCCGCACGGCGAGCAGGAGCCCGCGATGCCGGACGAGTCCACTCAGGACGCCGTCGCCACACCTGGCCTGGGAACCGTCCTGCGGGAATGGGGCCGGATCGGCTGCATCGGTTTCGGCGGTCCGCCCACCCATATCGCCCTGCTCCGCAAGCTGTGCGTGCAGCGCCGGGGCTGGCTCTCGGATCAGGAGTTCGAGGACGCGATCGCCGCCTGCAACCTGTTGCCCGGCCCGGCTTCGACCCAGCTGGCGATCTTCACGGCGTGGCGGGTGCGCGGCCGCGCGGGGGCGCTCATCGGCGGCGCGGCGTTCATCGTGCCCGGTCTCATCGTGATCTTGGCGCTGGCCGCGCTGTTCCTCACCGGATCGCCGCCGGCGTGGGTCCGTGGCGCCGGTGCGGGAGCGGGTGCGGCGGTCGCCGCCGTCGCGGTGCACGCGGGTGTCGGCCTGATCCCGGCGGGATGGCGGCGTGCGGCCACGACGGGGCGCGTGCGCTGGGCTCTGTACGTCGTCGCGGGTGTCGCGTCGGCCGCCTTGCTCGGTCCGTGGCTGGTGCTCGTCCTGCTGGGCTGCGGCCTGATCGAGCTGACCGTGAACCGCTCACGCCGCGGCGAGTCCACGGCCGCCCTGTTCGCCGTCCCCGTCCAATCCTTGGCCGCCGCGGCAGCGGGCGTCGGCGTCTTCGCGTCGGTGGCGTGGGTGGCGCTCAAGGTCGGGATGCTGTCCTACGGCGGCGGTTTCGTGATCATCCCGCTCATGCAGGACGACGCGGTGAACACCTACCACTGGATGACCGCGGGGGAGTTCCTCAACGCGGTCGCGCTCGGCCAGGTCACCCCGGGCCCTGTGGTGCAGACGGTCGCCGTCGTCGGCTACGCCGCGGCGGGGCTCGCCGGCGGCATCCTCGCCTCGCTGGTCGCCTTCACCCCGTCGTTCCTCTTCATTCTCTTCGGTGCCAAGCATTTCGACCGGCTGCGCGGCAACCCGAACGTGCGGGCGTTCCTCGACGGCGCCGGACCGGCCGCCGTCGGCGCCATCCTCGGCTCGGCGATCCCGCTCGCGCTCAGCCTGACCCAGGCATGGCAGTACGCCGTACTCGCCGGCGCCGGGGTCCTGCTGTTCGTGTTACGGCGCGGAGTGGTGACCACGATCCTGATCGCGGCCGGTGCCGGAACCGTCCTCGCGCTGGCCGGAGCGCTCCTGCCGAGTTAGGCACTGTCCTGCAAGTCATGTCCGCGGTCTTCGCGCCCAAGCGGCCCCTGACGGCACGGGGGCTCAGCCGAGTACAACCCGGTACGAGGCCGAACCGCCCGCATCGCCAGGAACCGCCTGGATCACGAAGCCCATCGAACAGACTTACAGGACAGCGCCTACTCCAACCCCCGGGTGGTGACGACCCGCGCGTTGCCGTCGGCCAGGTGGTACGACAGCCCGGCGATGGCGGTCTCGCCGGCCTCGATCTTGTCGGCGAGCAGCCTGGAGCGGTCGACGAGGAGGTCGACGGTGTGGCGGATGTGCTCGTCGATGATGTCGTCGTTCTCGGTGAGCCCGGCGGCCTGGGCGGCGAGGACACTCGGGGTGACCCGCTCGATGACGTCGCGGACGAAGCTGTTCGTGCCGAGTCCGTCGGTCAGCGCCGCGCGGGTCGCGGCGACGGCGCCGCAGGAGTCGTGGCCGAGGACGACGACCAGGGGAGCCTTGAGGATGCTGACGGCGTACTCGATGCTGCCCAGCACCTCCGAACCGGCGACGTGGCCCGCGGTGCGGACGACGAACAGGTCGCCCAGCCCGCGGTCGAAGATGATCTCGGCGGCCAGTCGCGAGTCGGAACAGCCGAAGAGGACGGCGAAGGGGCTCTGTTCAGGAGCGGTTTCGGCGCGGCGTACCGCGTCCTGGTTCGGGTGTTCCGGGGTGCCGGCGACGAAGCGTCGGTTACCGGAGAGCAGAAGGTCGAAGGCCTCGGAAGGGGTCGGCGGCGCGTCGCTCATGATCCGGACATTACCGGTTGCCGCCAAGACGGGCATCACGCCGGTCGCGCCATCCGCCGGTGACATGCCTCGATGAGCGGATACGCGTCACGATGCCGCTGCTCCTGCTCGAGGGCGGCGATCGTGACCGAGGTCTCGACCAGGAGCGCGCAGCGTTCCCGGCGGCGGTCCACAAAGGCCTTCAGCGCCTTCCGGATGTCCTGGCGGCGATCCAGCTCCTCGGCCAGGACCACGCCGTCCTCGATGGCGAGCGCGGCCCCGCCGGCCATCTGCGGTGAGGGAGCGTGCGCGGCGTCGCCGATGAGGACGCTGGGCCCGTCGGACCACGGCGCGTCGACGAAGGCGGTCCGCACGGGACGGCGAACGAGCGAATCGGACCGTGCCACGTGAGGCCGGATCTCGGCGACCCGGCCGGTGAACGGTGCCAGCAGTTCCCCCATCCGCGAGGCGAGGACGGCGTCCGGGAGCACGCCCGGCCGCACCCCGTTCTCGGTGAGGAAGACGTAGGCGCGGCTCGCCGAGATCGGCACGACGCCGGTCTGATGGCGGCCACCGGCGAAGGTGTGGATGCCGGTGGCCCAGCCCGGGCGGGGCACGAGCGCCCGCCACACCATCTGGCCGTGGTACCGGATCGGGGCGGAGCGGCCGAGGAGATCGCGGACGACGGACCGGATGCCATCGGCGCCGACGAGCAGGTCGACGGTTCGCGTCGTCGAGTCGGTCAGTTCGGCTCGCGCCCCTCCGTTTCCCGGGAGCAGGCGGGAAACACCGAGTCCATAGTGGATTCGCGCGCCGAGTCGCAGTGCCTCCGCGCGCAGGATCCGATGCAGTTCCGGGCGCGCGATCCCCGCCATGGCCGGACGATCGCGGCCGATCAGGCGCGGGAGATCGATCGTGGTCTCCGCTCCGTCCAGGTCCACGTTGGTGATCACGCTCATGCCGTACCCGCGGGCGAGGCACCGCTCGGCCAGCCCCAGCGCGTCGAGTGCCCGAAGCGACGGGCCGGTCAGGCTCAGCCCCCAGCCGGCGGTGGCGGCCTCGTCGCCCGCCTCGATGACCTCGACACGCCAGCCTCGCCGAGCCAGCGCGCTCGCCGCCGTCAAGCCCGCGATCCCCGCGCCGGTGATCAGTGCCGAACGGGTGCCGTCCTTGTCGTCCATGGACCCTCCAAGCCGTTGTATGCGGCCAAGTTAGGCCGGTTGTCCAGGCCGTCCTGTCCGCTTCCGGCGGCTGTTGTCCGGATCCGGCGGGCGATCGGTGACATGATCGACTCGTCGACAAGGAGGTGATCGGCGTTGTCGAGCCCGCTCCGCGACTTCGTCCTCACGAAGTCCGGAAATCCGGTGAACCTGCTCCATTTTGCGGCTCGGCTCTTCGGCGGGGCGGTCGCCACCAGCCCACTTGGTCCCTTCGACGGCAGCGAGCACGAGGTACGGGGAGTCGTCGCGGAGGATTTCGCGGTCGGGTACTTCGCCTCCTCGCTCGCGGTGCGGGTCGGCCCGCTGCCCGGCGGGGACTCGTACTTCGTCAATCTGGGGCTGGCGGGGGAGATCTCCGCGAGCCGCGGCGGCCGTCAAGCCGTCCTCGGCCAGACGAAGGCCGGGGTGGTCAACCCGGGCGACGTCCAGGAACTACGCCCGAACGGGACGGGGACGAAATTCCTGGCCCTGCGCATCGACGCCGGGCTGGTCCAGCGGGAACTCGCGGCGCTCGCCGGGCGCCCGACCGGTCCCGCCGTGCGGTTCGACCTTCCCCTGGACCTGTCCGGGCCGCGGGGGAGGACGGTGAGACTGCTGATCGGCTCCTTGATCGGACAACTCGACTCGGCCGATCCGCTCTTCCAGCGGGAGGAATTGCGGCGGAGTCAGATGCGGTGCGTCGTGACCGCGCTTCTGCTGGCCCAGCCGCATAACCACACCGCCGTGCTGCGAGGCGCTTCCCGGACGCCGCCGCCCAGGGCGCTGCGCGCCGCCGTGGCGTACATCGAAGCGAACCTGCCGGAGCCGATGTCCCTCGGCCGGATCGCGCAGGCGGCCGGGTGCGGCGCGCGGACGATCGGCGACGCGTTCCGGGAGAAACTCGGGACGACACCGATGGGCTACGTCCGCGACCTGAGGCTGGACCGGATCCGCCACGACATCCTGTCGACCGGCGACCTGATCGGCGACATAGCCCATCGCTGGGGCATGACCCATCTCGGCCGGTTCGCGGGGGAGTACCGCGCGCGGTTCGGTGAGCTTCCTTCGGCGACGCGTCACTGATCGAGTCGCGCGGTGACGGCGCGCATGGCGCGGCCGACGGCCTGGAGGTCTTCCGGCGCGATCACGTCCACGAAGTGTTCGCGGACAGTGCGGAGATTGTCCGGCGCCGCGCGCAGCAGGGTCTCGTGTCCCTTGTCGGTGAGCCGCGCCCGCACACCACGGCCGTCGTCGGCGGCCGATTCCCGCCGGACCAGCCCGCGGGTTTCCAGCCCGCTGACGCGGTGCGACAGCCGGCTGCGCGAGTAGTACGCCGATTTCGCGAGGTCCGCCATGCGCATCGACCGGCCGGTGGCTTCGGACAGCCGCACCAGGAGTTCGTACTCGGCCAGGGAAAGGCCGTGCTCCTCGCGCAGCCGCCGGTCGAGCAGGTCGATGAAGCGCACGGAGCCTTCGATGAACGCCCGCCAGTCGCGCTGCTGTTCCGTGTCGAGCCAGTCGGTCACGGCACACACGGTAACAGTTGACGGCTTCAACCACTTCGGTCTAGCTTTGGTTGAAGACTTCAACTAGATGGGGAACGCGATGGCGAACGAAGCCTGGGTGATGCAGGAGAAGGACGCGGAGGTCATCGAGAAGCCCGCGTTGTGGTTGCTGGCCGACGGCGAGCACACGGGCGGTTTTCTCGGCGCGAACCGGTTGTCCCTCCAAGCCGGTGAACCCGGCACGAGACCGCATTATCACAAGAAATCCGCGGAAGCCTTCTACGTGCTGGAAGGAGCACTGCGCATGTTGGTCGGCGCGGAAACGGTCACAATCGAGCGCGGTGGATACGTGGTGATCCCGCCGGGGGTGCGGCACGCGTTCGCCGCGCCGCCGGAGCGGGCCGCGGATGTCCTCATCACGCTGGCGCCGGGGGTCGACCGGTTCGGCTACTTCCGCGTCCTGCCCGAGATCCTGCGCGGGAACGTCGCGCCGGAGGAGGTCGAGCGCCTGCACGAGCGGTACGACGTCCACTTCGTCGACGCGCCGGAGTGGGACATCGCCTAGCCGCTACGGAGCCGCCGGGTGGCCTCCTCGTCGATGCTGACCCTCCTGACCGAACCGACACCGCCCGATCCGGCCAGCACCATCGCGACGAGCAGGAGGGGGAACAGCAGGGTGCGCACGAGCATGGCCCAGCAGGCCGCCGCGCCGATCCGCCCGCCGTCCTTGACCCGGACGAGCCGGGTCCCGGTGAGCGCGGCGCCGACAACGCGGCCGTTACCGAAGAACAGGCCGTAAAGCACCGGGACACCGATCAGCAGGCCGAGCAGGGTCAGCAGGGCCGCGCTGTCGGGGATCGCACTGTTCCGGGTGGCGACCGCGAAAACCACGAAACCGGCTCCCGCGCCCAGCAGGTAGACGGCGAAGTCCACGAGCCAGGCCAGCAACTCGGCCCACCCGCCCGCCGAGACGTAGAGGGTCCCGTTGTCGAACGCGTCGAGTCGTTTTGCGACCCTCGGGCCGAGCGTGCGTTCGGCCTGCTCCCTGGAGATGGCCAGCCGGTCGTTCATGGACTGCCCCCAAGTGTCAGGTCGTCACCGCGGCATTATGCGGCAGGGTCCGGGCTGTGGTGTGAACAGCCCACGCCTCCCCGGCAGGCATGCTTCGATAGGGGATCAACGGTTCGGCGGGTGATGACGACATGACGAGCGACAGTGAGGTCCGGCGGCGGCCCCTGACGAGTTACGTCAGCCGTGCGGTCGACGAGAACGAGGTCCGGCGGCTGCTCGGCGCGGGACGTCTGGTGACCTTGACCGGCGCCGGCGGGGTGGGCAAGACCCGGCTGGCCGCACAGGTGGCCAGTTCGCTCACCCGGGACTTCCCCGGCGGCGTCGCCGTCGCCGGGCTGGGGGAGTTGCGAGACGAACGGCTCGTCCCGCGCGCGGTCGCCGACAGCCTCGGCCTGCACGACACGGCGGGCCACACCGACCTGGACGCCGTCGTCGCGTATCTGCGTCCCCGGCGGTCGTTGCTGTTGCTGGACAACTGCGAGCATCTCCGCGACGGCAGCGTGGACCTGGTGACGGCGTTGCTGCGCGACTGCCGGGACCTCGTGGTCCTGGCCACCAGCCGCTGCTCCCTGGGGCTCGCCGGTGAGCAGGTTCTGACGCTCCCGCCCTTGGCCGTGCCCCCCGACGACGAGATCACCACAGCTGAAGCGGCGCTCACGTTCGGCGCGGTACGGCTGTTCGCGGAGCGTGCCGCCAATGTCCTGCCCGCGTTCGAGGTCACCGAAGGCAATGTCGCGGATGTCGTGCGCCTCTGCCGTGGCCTCGACGGATTGCCGCTGGCGATCGAATTGGCGGCGGCCCGGATCCGTGCCTTGTCGCCGTCGCAGATCGCCGATCGGGTCGAGAAGAACTCGGGGGTGCTGGCCAGCGGCCTCCGGATGCCCGTCGAGCGGCATCGGACGCTTCGCGCCACGATCGAGTGGAGTCACTCCCTCTGCACCGAGACCGAGCGGCTCGTCTGGGCACGCTGTTCGGTGTTCGCGGGGCAGTTCGACCTGTCCGCGGTCGAGGCCGTCTGTGCCGAGGACGGCGGTCTGGGCTCCCTGGCCGTACTGGACGCGGTGGACGGTTTGGTCGACAAATCGGTGCTGGGCCGGATCGACGGCACGGACAAGGTCCACTACCGGATGCTCCGGCTCCTCCGTGAATACGGCGGACGACAGCTCGCCGATTCCGGAGACGAGCTCGCCGTGGCGAGGAAGCACCGTGACCACTATGCCCGGCTTATCGCCCAGGCCGCCGACACCTGGTTCGGGCCGGGGCAGGACGAGACGTACGACCGCCTGACAGCCGCCCACGCCGACATCCGCGAAGCGTTGTCGTGGTCGCTTCGCGCTCCCGGTGAAAGCCCGGTGGCGCTGGAGATGGCCACCGGCACGATCGAGTACTGGGTGGCCCGCGGTGCGGCTTGGGAACTGCGGGACTGGATCGATCGCGCGCTCGACGTGGCGCCGCCGGAGACCCCCGGCCGGGCCAGGGGGCTGGCGATCGCGGCCCTGTGCGCCGCGCTGCACGCGGACCTGCCGCGTGCCCGGCGGCGGCTGGCCGCCGCCGAGGCGATCGAGGACGAAGACGCGGCTCCCTACATCGCACACGCGAGTGCCTTCGTGAGAATGCTGTCGACCGAACCGAACAGCATGTTCCGTGCGGCTGAGGCCGTGCGGCTGTTCGGTGAGCGAGGCGACGTACGACGTCAGATGCACCCGATGTTCATCCAGGGGGTCGCTCTGGCCTACCGAGGGGATCTTCCGGGAGCGCGGGCGCTGCTGGGCTCGATGCGCCGTCTGTGCGAGGAAGCGGGGGAGTACCGGTATCGCTCCATGGCCTTGTTCGGGCTGGGGGTCGCCGAGGTCTGTTTCGGCGGAGACCTCGACGAAGGGGACCGCTGCATCCGCGCCGCGCTGGAGATCGACCTCCGCGCCTCCGACGTGCTGTCCGCGGCATACCGGGTGGACGGCCTGGCCTGGGTGGCCGCACGGCGCGAGGATTGGGTGCGTGCGGCGGAACTGTTCGGGACGGCCGCCACGCTTTGGGGCCGCTGCGGTGCCGAGCCCGACGTAGCCGTCACCATGAGCCACCGGATGTTCCACCAGGCCACCCGGGATGCCTTGGGGGAGGGGCGGTTCGACGCCGCGTTCGCCGAGGGGCGGCGGCGGAACCCACATGACGCCTTGAGCGGTCCGCCGTCCGTGCCCGTAGGCGAACCGGCCGTGCTCGCGCCGCTGACGCCCCGCGAATCGGAGATCGCGCGGCTCGTGGCGGCCGGGCTGAGCAACCGGGAGATCGCGGCGAGGCTGGTCATCGCCCGGCGCACGGTGGAGACGCATCTGCAGCACATCTCGCACAAGCTCGACTTCGTCAACCGGACCCAGCTGGCCGTCTGGGTCGAGCAGCGTGACGCCGCCCGCGGGCCGCTGTGACCTCGGGGGAGCACAGCGGCCGCGGGACGGAGTGTCAGCCGATCGGGCAGGTTCCCTGGTATACGGCGATCTTCGGGTCGTTCGCCGGAAGCGGGCACAGGAACTGGTCGTACCTGGTGTCCTGGTCCACGAAGCGTTTCAGCCACGAAAGGCTGTACTTCGCGATGGTCACGTTCGGGTTCGTGGGCGCCATGTGGCCTGCCCCGGCCAGCAGCATGTACGCCTTGTCCAGCGACGCGGGAAGGCTTTGGTAGAACGGCCGGGAGTGGGAGCCGTCCGGGGCGATGAAGTCGTTCTGGGCACTGACGACGAAGGTGGGGACCTTCAGGTCGGAGAACGTCGTGTTCGGATTCCAGCCCGTCAGCGGGATGGCCGCTTTCAACGTGGGCGCCTTCTGCGACGCGATCAACGCTCCGCCGCCGCCCATCGAATGCCCCATGACGGCCAGCCTGTCGCGGTCCACGCGGCTCTTGGCCTGGCTCGAGTCGGTGACGTAACGCAGCGCCGCGAGCAGCTGGTCGGATCGCTTGTCCGGGGTGTCCCAGGTGCTCTTGGTCGAGAACGTGATGACGACGAAACCCTGGGAAGCCAGCCGCGGGCCGTACCAGGCGATCGCCGCCTCCGACTCCAGGAAGCCGGGCGCGATCGCGATCGCGCCGAACGTGCCCTGGCCGGTGTCGGTCGGGTAGTGGATCGTCCCGCCCCCGAAACCCTGCCCGGCGGGGACTTTCTCGGTGGCGGTCTGGAACGAGCCACGATCCGCTTCGATACTGGCTTTCGTCGGTGCCGGGCCGCGGGCATAGGGACTCTCTTCGGCGGCGGCCGGTACCGCCGCCACGACAAGTGCGGTCACCGCACTGAGAACCGCGGCGCCCCACTGTGATCCACGCTTCATCGCGCATGTCCTCTCGGGAGAACCGTTCCGAGGCCGGAACGGATTCCCAGATATAGCGGGACCCCGTCGGGGCGCGCGTCGTGGAAACTACTGAGACGCGGAAAATTGTCACGCCAAGGTGGATTTCGGGCTCGTGAGTGGTAAGGACGGTTAGAACCGTCCTTACCACTCACGAGGCGGCGGTGCGGTCAGGCGCCCGGCCGGTTCCCGGTGGGGATCGTGATGGGGGTGGTCGTCGGCGAGGTGCCCTTGTTGAGGAACAACATCGCCAGCGCGCGCACCAGCTGGTCGAACATGTAAAACCCTGCGGGCATGACGGGGATCAGCCCCTCGCGGAAGGCGATGTAGGCGGGCCACGCGGTGCGGATGAGGGCGGCGGACGCGTAGTCGCGGCGCAGTCCGAGCCAGTCGCCGATCGCGTCGCTCAGCACGTAGCGCACGAATTCGTTGAGGAATCCGCGAGTGACGCCCAGATCGATCTGCGCGGTCAGCCCGAGCAGGTCTTCGGCGAGCTCTTTTCCTTCGTGCGACGGGGAAAGGATCGGGGTGAGCACCTGCGCCGACTGCGCGTGCGCGGCGGCCCACGTCTTCGGGATGAACTCCTCCCGTACGCCGAGCAGGTGGATGGCGACCTGCCACATGTGGAGGAAGACGTCCTCGTCGGCGGCCGACATCGGGACCTTCCACTCGCGCAGCTTCCGGTGCACGTAGGTGCCGAGGCTGTGGAAGGTGACCAGGATGTCGCCGTTGCTGATCGGGATCCGCTCGTCCGCGACGGCCTTCCAGCGCGCCGACTGCGGCAGCAGATGCCGCACCGCGGCGTGCACGAGCCGGGTCTTGTTGGCGGTGACCACGAACTGGCCGTCGGGCTCGAAAGCGTTCAGATCGCTCAGGTCGTAGCCGAAGGTGAACGTCTTGGCCGCGCGGTCCTGCATGTCTGCCCCACCGGCGGACCAGTAGACCGATTTGGCCTCACGTGGGATGACGGTGCTCATGATGCCGCTGCCGAGCCCGTACAGCATGAACAGGTAGGTGTCCTTGCGCCGGTTGAAATCGGCCGCGCGGCGCAACTTCGCGGGATCGGCCCAGGACGGCAGCTTGTGGACGCCCTGGAGGAAGCCCGCCAGATCGGCGGGCAGGCCGCCGGGCAGCGGATCGTTGTTGTCCACCCAGGATTTCATCGCGGTGTTGACCGCCGGAACCTGGCCCGCTTCGAGCGTCCTCGCCATGATGCGGTCGATTTCGTCGTCCCAGACCCACCACGGGTCGGCCGCCGGACCGGTCTGTGTCGCGCCCCAAGCCGGCGCCACACTCGCGGCGCCGACCAGCCCCAAGGCGACGCCGAGGGACAGAACATTCCTCCTGCTGAGATCGCTCATTTACTGACCTAACTTCCTTGGTAGGCATCCGATGAGTGATTCGCTAGTGATGTGCGCGTTTCCTGTCCAGGTCGCGAAGCGAACCCTTGACCACTTTCCCGCCCGCGTTGCGCGGGAGTTCGGGGAGCACCACGAGGTCCTTGGGCATTTTGAAGGACGCGAGCCTGCCGTCGAGGAATTCGTTCAGTTCCGCCAAGGACGGTGCGGCGTCCGGCGGGGTGGTGACGAACACGACCGGCACCTGGCCCCAGCGCTCGTCGGCCCGGCCGATCACGGCGACCTCCCGTACCGATGGATGCGCGGAGATCGCGTTCTCCAGTTCGGCGCAATAGATGTTCTCGCCGCCGCTGATGATCATGTCCTTTTTGCGGTCGACCACCCAGATGAAGCCGTCTTCGTCCTGGGAAACCAAATCGCCGGAGTGGAACCAGCCACCGGAAAAGGCTTCCGCGGTCTCCCGCGGTTTCCTCCAGTACCCCTTGGTCACCGTCGGACCGCGATAGACGATCTCTCCCACCTCGCCCGGTGCGACGTCGTTCATGTCGTCGTCCACGACGCGGTACTGGAGGGTCGGGATCGGTTTGCCGACGGAACCGAGTTTGCGGATCGAGTCCTCGCCGCTGAGGACGCACGTGATCGGGGATGTCTCGGTCTGGCCGAACACGGCCACGTTGAGGGCGCCGGGGAACCTTTCGGCCATGGCGAGGAGTGTCGCCCTGGTCGCGGGAGCCGCACCCCAGCTGATGATTCGTAGTTTCAGGTCACGCTCGGCGATATCCGGCTGGGCGCAGATCAGATCCCATTGCTGGGGAACGTTGAACACCACGGTTGCGCCTTCGCGCTCGTAGGCGTCGAGCACCGCGCGCGGATCGAAGGCGCCCAGCGGGTGGATCACGACCACGCCGCCGACCAGGAAGTTCGCCACGATCGACCCCAGGCCCGCGATGTGGAAGAAGGGCGCGGTCAGGAAGGCGACGTCGGTGTCGTCGAAGATCTTCATCGCCCGGATGCAGGTGATCGCCTGCATCTGCAGATTGCGATGGGAGAGCATCACCCCTTTCGGCCTGCCGGTGGTGCCCGAGGTGTACATGATCAGTGCCGTCGACTCCTCGCTGGCGTCCGGCGGTTCCAGCGGTTCGTGCGCGGTCAGGAATTCCTCGTACGACTCGCCGAGGACGAGCACCGTCCCGATCGACGCCGCGTTCGGCGCGGCGTCGAGCAGGGGCAGAAGCCGCTCGTCGACGACGATGGCGGAGGGTGCGCAGTCGGCCAGGATGTAGTCGAGTTCCGCCGGTGCGAGCCGGAAGCTGAGCGGGACGGCCATGGCGCCCAGGCTGTTCGCCGCGAATACGGTTTCCACGAACCACGGGTGATTCAGGGTCAGCGTGGCCACCCGATGGCCTTCGGCGACACCTCGTGCGGCGAGACCGGCGGCCAACTGCAACGACCGCCGGGAGAGCCCCGCCCAGGTGGTCGTCTCCCCGAGGTACCGCAGGGCGGGCTTGTCCGGTCGCATCATCGCGTGCGTCGCCGCGTGCGCCATCCAGTGATGCCGGAAGGACGAGGCGGGAGCCGAAGCGGTCGACATGGCCATCCTCAGGTGTCGGAGCGGGACTGGTCGCGAAGCCAGTATGCATGCCAAGCCGCCGGTTGAGAACCCATAAGTTAATCGGGAATCACATCGGGACGCCGTTGTCGCCGGACAGATCCCGTGGCGGTGATCCGGTTCGTGGTTGACTTCCCCGCATGGCCCCGTTCCCGTCCGCAGCCGCTCGGAACCCGCGATGAGCGCCGACTCGACCGCGGCCGTCCGGCCCCGCAACCGCAAGCAGACGATCGTCGACGCGGCCGGGCGGATCTTCAGCGAACACGGCTACCACGCGGCGTCGATGGAGGAGATCGCCGCCGACGTGGGCATCACCGCAGCGGCCCTGTACCGGCACTTCCCGAACAAGTACGCGTTGTTCGCCGCGTGCGCGAACGTCATGGCCGACCGGCTCGCCGCCACCCTCGACGAGGTCGCGCCCGGCGCGCCGCTGGCGGACGTGCTCGCCGCCGTCACGCGGGGCACGGTCACCCATCGCGCGTCGAGCGGCCTGTACCGCTGGGAATCCCGATATCTCGACCGCGAAGACCGGCACTCACTTGCGGTGAAGTTCGGGCAGATCGTGGACCGGGTGACCGAAGCGGTGCGGCGGGAGTACCCGCTCCCCGACGCGGGCCTGCGGGCCGTGGCCGCGCTCGGCGTGATCGGGTCCATCACGATGCACCGCACGTCGATCGCCCAACGCCGGGTCGAAGAGGTGCTGGTGGAGTCGGCGCTGCGGGTGGCCGCGACCGACCCGGCGACAGGCGGCGCGGGCACGCACGCCGTCGAGCTGCCGTCCAGCCCGGCGTCGCGCACCAGGCGTTCGGAGATCATCGCGGCCGCCATCCCGTTGTTCGAACAGGACGGGTTCGCCAACGTCACGAACGGCCGGATCGCCGAAGCCGTGGGGCTGGTGCCGTCCGCGCTCTACCGGTATTTCCCCGGCAAGGCCGACATTCTCGCCGCCGCGTGCCTGCGGGCCGCGGGGATTCTGGCCCAGGCCGTGGAACAGAACCTGCGCGGCGTCGACGACCCGGGCCACACCCTGCTCGCACTGGCGCGGACGTATGTGGCGTACAGCTTCGAGCACACCGCGCTCACGAGCGTCGCCAACGCCGAACTGGCAGGCCTTCCCGCGGCTCTGCGGCGGCCTTTGGTCAGCGCGCAGCGCGAGCACATCGCCGTCTGGGAACGGGAATTGCGGTCGGCGCGGCCGGAACTCGACCAGCGTCAGGCGAGGGTTCTCGTGCACGCGGGTTTCGGGGTGGTGGTCGAAGCGGGCCGGAGGCTGCGCTGGGAGGACGTCCCCGCCAACCGTGACGCGGTGAGCGCGTTGCTCGTGGGCGCGCTGGGAGTCTGACGAACCGTCCCTACGGTTCGCGGTGGCCCAGCCCGGCGGAGACCTGGCGTGCCGCACGGCCGACGACGCGGTTCAGACCGCGCATCCGGGCGGCGGGCATGTACGGCCGGGTCGCCGAAACGCTGATGGCGCCGGCGATCGCGCCGGTGGCGTCCCGGATCGGCGCCGCGACACAGCGGATACCCGGTTCGTTGTCCTCCAGGTCCATCGCCACCCCGGACTCCGCGTACTCGCGCATTCGCGCCAGGAACGCGTCGACGTCCTCCGGGTGCACCCGGCCTGGTTCCGCCGGGGACTCGGCCAGGTACAGCTCCCGCCACTCGGGGGCGGAGTCCAGCAGCAGTGCCATGCCGACACCGGTGCGGGTCAACGGCATCCGGTGACCGATGCGGGAGCGCATCTCCGCGCCTCGCGAACCCGGCAGCTTGTCCAGATACAGCACGGAATCCCCGTCGCGGACGGCCAGGTGAACCGTGTCCCGCAACTGCTCGGCCAGCTCCTCCAGCACCGGCCGGGCGACCACCGGCAGCGGACTCCCGTGCAGGGCCTGGAAACCCAGTTCGATCAGGGTGGGCCCGAGCGTGTAGCCGTCCCGTCCGCTGCGCAGGTAACCCTCGCTGACCAGCAGCTGGACCAGCCGGTGCGCGGTGCTGCGGCCCAGGCCGGTGTGGTCGACCAGCGTGCGGAGGTCGGTCGCGCCGTTCGCGACCGCGCGGATCACCGCGAGGCCGCGGGCGAGGGTCTGGGTGCCGGGCGGTGCCGTCTCGGACATCCCCGGATCCTACATATAGGGACGGTGATCGCATTATCGGGAACACGACCGCACGATGTCGCTCGTGACGGACACTGAACCCGCCTTGATCGCGCTCGACTGGGGGACCTCCGGTCAGCGCGCCTGGCTGCTCGGCAGGGACGGCGAGATCCTGGCCGCCCGCGACGCCGGGCGCGGACTGTTCACCACCACCGAGGCCGTGGACCTCCGGGACCCGCGAGCCAGGGCGGCCGCCTACGAGTCGGCCTTCCGGCAGGCCTGCGGCGACTGGCTGACCGCGTATCCCGGGCTTCCCGCGCTCGCGTCCGGGATGGTGGGCAGCGCGCAGGGCTGGACCGACTCCGGCTATCGCACCGTCCCAGCGGCGCTCGACTTCCCTTCGCTCGTCCCGGTTTCCCACCGCGACGGCGTGCTCCACCTCGTGCCGGGACTGCGGATCCCATCCGGCGACGATCCGGGTGACGTGATCCGCGGCGAGGAAACGCAACTCGTCGGCGCGCTCGAGACGCTCGGGCACCCTGACGGACCGCTCACCGTGGTGCTCCCCGGGACGCACAGCAAATGGGTCCGCGTCGAGAACGGGATCGTCACCGGCTTCACCACCGCGATGACCGGCGAACTGTACGGATTGCTGATCGCACACGGCATCCTCGCCCGCACGGCCGCCGATCCGGTCGCCGACGACGCGGCCTTCTCGCGGGGCCTGGCCGCGGGACGGCGATCGCGAGGGCTCGCCACCGAGGCGTTCGGCGCCCGCCCGCTCGTGCTCGACGGCGTACTGGGACCGGAGTCGCTGCCCGACTACCTCTCCGGCGTCCTGATCGCCGACGAGGTCTCGCATCTGCTGCGGGACTCGGACGACCCCGTCGTGCTCTGCGGAGCCGTCGAACTCTGCCGTCGTTATGCCGCCGCCCTCGCCGAAAGGGGGGTGGAGGCCACCGTGCTTTCCGAGGAGATCACCGCGCGGGGGCTGTGGCGTATCGCGACGGCCGCCGGGCTGCTCGAAGACCGTCTCGAAAGGACACTGAAGCCGTGACCGGTTTGATCGCGATCCTGCGCGGAGTGACCCCGGCCGAGGTCGTCGGCATCGGCCGGGCGCTCGTCGACGCGGGATTCCCCGCCATCGAGGTACCGCTGAACTCGCCGGAGCCGTTCGAGAGCGTCCGCCTGCTCGCGGACGCGTTCGGCGAATGGTGCGAGATCGGCGCGGGCACCGTGCTCACCATCGAAGACGTCGGCCGGGCGCGGGCGGCCGGGGCGCGGATGATCGTGGCGCCCAACACCGACCCCGCGGTGATCTCCGCCGCCGTGGCCGAGGGGATGACGCCGTATCCCGGTGTGGCCACGCCCACCGAGGCCTTCGCCGCGGTGGCGGCGGGAGCGCGGAATCTCAAGTTGTTCCCCGCCGACGCGGTCGGGATCGGGGGCATGAAGGCGTGGCGCGCCGTGCTGCCGCGCGAGGTCGGGCTGCTGCCTGTCGGCGGCGTCGACGAAACGAACCTGGCGGCCTGGGCCGCCGCCGGGGCGGCCGGGGCGGGGCTGGGTTCCTGCCTCTACCGGCCGGGCGACGGCGCGGACGCGGTCGGCGTCCGTGCCCGCGAATTCTCTGAGATCTGGCACCAGGACTAAGGAAGAAACCCATGAAGATCGTGTCAATGACGACATACCAGGTGCCGCCGCGCTGGTCGTTCCTGAAGATCGAGACCGACGAGGGCGTCACCGGCTGGGGTGAACCGGTCCTGGAGGGCCGGGCCGCTTCGGTGGCCGCCACCGTGGAAGAGCTTTCCGATTACCTGATCGGCAAGGATCCCTCGCGGATCGAGGATCTGTGGACGGTCCTCTACCGCGGCGGGTTCTATCGCGGCGGTGGCATCCACATGAGCGCGCTGGCCGGGATCGACCAGGCCCTGTGGGACATCAAGGGCAAAGCACTCGGCGTCCCGGTCCACGAACTGCTCGGCGGCCCGGTGCGCGAGAAGATCAAGGTGTACTCGTGGATCGGCGGCGACCGGCCCGCCGAGACCGCCCGCGCCGCGCGTGAGGTGGTGGATCGCGGATTCAGCGCGGTGAAGATGAACGGCACCGAGGAACTGTCCTATCTGGACACCTGGGGCAAGGTCGACCGCTGTGTGGCCAACGTGGACGCGGTGCGCCAGGCGGTGGGCCCGGACATCGGCATCGGGGTGGACTTCCACGGCCGCGTGCACAAACCTATGGCCAAGGTCCTGCTCCGTGAACTGGAGCCGTACCGGCTGATGTTCGTCGAGGAACCGGTGCTGTCCGAGCATGTCGACGGCTTCGCCGACGTCCTCCGCACCTCGCCGATCCCCATCGCGCTCGGCGAACGGCTGTATTCGAGGTGGGACTTCAAGGCGGTCCTGGCCTCGGGCGCCGTCGACATCATCCAGCCGGATCCGTCCCATTGCGGCGGCATCACCGAAGCGCGCAAGATCGCGCACATGGCCGAGGCTTACGACGTCGGACTGGCCCTGCACTGCCCGCTCGGCCCGATCGCGCTGGCGGCCTGCCTGCAGATCGACGCGGGCTGCTACAACGCCACGATCCAGGAACAGAGCCTCGGCATCCACTACAACACGAGCAACGATCTCCTCGACTACCTGGCCGATCCGTCGGTGTTCGCCTACGACGACGGACAGGTCGCCATCCCCCGCGGGCCGGGGCTGGGCATCGAGATCGACGAGGAGTACGTCGCCGAACGCGCGGCCGAGGGACATCGCTGGCGGAATCCGGTGTGGCGGCACGCCGACGGCTCGTTCGCGGAATGGTGAGCGCGATGACGACTTCCGTCCAAGCCACCGTGCGCCCGACCCGGTTCCGGGTGCTCATCGCGGTGATGTTGTTCATCACCGTCGTCATCAACTACCTGGACCGCTCGAACCTGTCGATCGCGATGCCCGCGATCGCCGGCGAACTCGAGCTGTCCAAAGCGGAACAAGGCCTGCTCCTGTCGGCCTTCGGCTGGACCTACGCCGCGTTGCAGCTGCCCGGCGGCTGGCTGGTCGACAAGATCCCGCCGCGGCTGCTCTATCCGGCCTGTCTGATCCTGTGGTCGCTCGCGACGTTCTTCATGGGGGTGATCGGCGGATTCGTTGCGCTGATCGCGTTGCGGCTGATGGTCGGGGTCTTCGAGGCGCCCGCCTATCCGATCAACAGCAAGATCGCGACCGTCTGGTTCCCGGAACGCGAACGCGCCACGGCCATCGGTTTCTACACCTCGGGCCAGTTCATCGGCCTCGCGCTGCTGACGCCCGTGCTGTCCTGGCTGCAGACCGTGCTTTCGTGGCACTGGGTGTTCATCGCCACGGGTCTGGTCGGCATCCTCTGGGCGGTGCTCTGGTACGCGAAGTACCGGGAGCCGCGCGACTCGCGGGCCAATGAGGCCGAGGTCGAGCACATCCGCTCCGGCGGCGGCCTGGTGGACCTGCCGCGTGAGCGCCCCGAGCGGACACGCGTCACGCGAGCGGATCTGGCGACCGTGCTCGGCAGCCGGAAGCTGTGGGGAATCTACTTCGGACAGTTCTGCCTGACCTCGACGCTCTGGTTCTTCCTCACCTGGTTCCCCACGTATCTGGTCGAATACCGGGAAATGGACTACATCAAGTCCGGCTTCCTGGCGTCGCTGCCGTTCATCGCGGCGCTGGTCGGTGTGCTGGCTTCCGGTGTCCTGTCGGACTTCCTGGTGCGCCGTGGTGCTTCGCTCGGGGTGGCGAGGAAAGGCCCGATCATCGCCGGTCTGCTGCTGAGCACCGTGATGGTCACGGCGGGCTTCACCGACTCGACCACGCTGGTCATCGTCATCCTGTCGATCGCCTTCTTCGGCAACGGGCTCGCGTCGATCACCTGGTCACTGGTCTCCGCGCTGGCCCCGCGACGGCTGCTCGGGCTGACCGGCGGGATGTTCAACTTCATCGGGAACCTGTCGTCGATCGCCACCCCGATCGTCATCGGCCTGATCGTCACCGACGACAGCTTCGCCCCCGGTTTCGCTTACATGACCGTCATAACGATCGCGGGGATCCTGTCCTATGTCTTCCTGGTCGGCAAGGTCGAGCGCGTCGCCGAGCGGGTCACGTAACGGCGGTCGTCGTTCGGGCGACTCCGATACCGGCCGGGTGTACCGTACAGCCATCTTTTCGGGCTGCGACGAGGGAGTGTGCCGACATCGCCGGGTTAGAGGCTGCCTTGCTGAAAGTCGGCGGTGCGCTGGCGAGCCGAGCGGTGCGCGCGTGGCTGACGAGCCGGACCAGCGCGGACCGTCGAGAGATGGAGCTCGCCGAACTGGTCGCGTATCGGTACCCGGTCCTACGGCATCAGCGTGAATTCCGGCGGAAGATGGAGGAAATCGAAGAGCAGGTCGCGGATCGCCTGCAACCCCTGTGCGAGAACGAGTTCCCCGGGTTGCCGGAGAACGAACGCGAGGCCGCGACCTTGGCGGTCGCCGATGCGCTCGAGCGGGCCGAACTGACCGACGCGGTGATCTTCCGGGTGGATCTGAACCCCCTCGGCCTGGCGCGCGAGATCAGGGAGCACGCGCCGCAGACGGTGCGCAACGGCGATCTGTCGGAGCCCGCGGGCAAGCTTTTCGATCTCCTTCTGGATCAGGTCTGCTATTACCTGGCCCATCTGATCCGGGACCTGCCCGAGTTCGACGCGAGAGCGTCTGTCGAGATGCTGTCCAGGCTGAGCGGTATCGCAGGCCAGCTCGGTGAGATACTCGACCGGCTTCCGGTGACCGAGCTGAGCGCGTCGAGCGAGGAAGACCAGGACGAGGAGTTCCGGGACGCCTACTTCGAGCTGGTCAGCAATCTGTACGACCGGCTGGAGATTCTCGGCATCACGACGAACTACTACGAGCCGACCATGACCTTGACGGTCGCCTATCTCAGCCTCACCGCGTCCACGGTTTCGAAGGGGCACGAATTCCCCTCGGCGAGGGACAAGACGGAAGCTCCGGTGGGATTCGGTACCGGGGAGCGGGAGCAGGACGTCGTCCGGGTGGGCGATGCCCTCGGCGGTAAACGCCTCGTGCTTCTGCAGGGCGACGCCGGCGCGGGCAAGAGCACGCTTCTCCAATGGATCGCCATCACGGCCGTGCGGCGCAGGTTCGTGGGCAGGCTCTCGGAGTGGAACGGGAAGGTCCCCTTCCTCCTGCGGCTCCGGGACTTCTCGGAGAACCGCCTGCCGAACGGGGACGAGTTCCTGCTGCACGCCAACGCGCCGCAGTGGGGTCCGGTGCCGCAGGGCTGGGTGGACCGTGTCGCCGAGAGCGGGCGAGCGCTGTTCCTGATAGACGGCGTGGACGAACTCCCGGAGCAGGAGCGGGCGAAGGTGCGGGAATGGCTCCGGGTGCTTTGCGCCCGCTTCCCGGAATGCCTGATCGTCGTCACGTCGCGGCCTTCGGAGCGAACCGAGCGGTGGCTCGTGGCCGACAAATTCCACCCGGTGACGCTGGAGCCGATGAATCCGCAGGATGTCCGCATCTTCATCGAACGCTGGCACAACGCGCTGCTGGATTCGACGGCCGGCCGGGACATCGCGCTGCCGTGCCCGAGGGACGACGTCCCCGTCCATCAGCGAAGTCTTCTGCTGCACCTGGATTCGAGGCCGCACCTCCGCGCGCTGGCTCGGAACCCGCTCCTGTGCGCGATGATCTGCGCGCTGAACCTGGACCGCCGGGCCAATCTGCCGCGTGATCGGATGACGCTCTACGAGGCGGCTCTCGACATGCTGCTCGAGCGCCGTGACGCTGACAAGAAGGTGCGCGTCGACGGAGACACCCAGCTGAGCGCGGTCGAGAAACGGGCCATGCTCAGGGCTTTGGCCTGGTGGCTGAACGAGAACGGGCGCGCGGAGATGTCCCGCGAAGAGGCGATTCACCAGCTGCGGCTCAAGATCGGCACGATGCCCGGTGTCACCCAGGCTCCCGAAGAAGTCCTTCGGCATCTCCTGGAGCGCAGCGGCTTGATCCGGCAGCCGGTCATCGGCCGGATCGATTTCGTGCACCGGACCTTCCAGGAGTTCCTCGCGGCCAAGGAGGTCGTCGAACGCGACAGCATCGATCTGCTGATCAACAACGCGAGCTCGGATCTGTGGCGTGAGACGGTTCTCATGGCCTGCTCCCATGCGACCGCGGTCCAGCGCGATCGGCTGCTGAACGGGATCGTCAACAGGGCCTACGATTTCTATCGCGAGGAGGAGGGGCAGTCCCGGCACCGGCTCATGCTTCTCGCCGCGTCGTGCCTGGAAAGCGCCGTGGAGCTATCCGCCGACACCATCGAACGTGTGGAGGCCTGCTTGCATGAGCTGCTGCCTCCGACGAGCTCGGACGAAGTGAGCGCGCTGGCCACCGTGGGACGGCCGCTGTTCCGCGTCCTGCCCTCCGATCTCAGTGACCTTTCGAACTCGCAAGCGGTGTTCTTGGTGCGCACGGTCGCACTGTCGAACGACATCGATGTGCTGAGGGTGCTCGGCGAGTATGCGCGGGATCCGCGCTGGGAGGTCCAGGAGGAGATCGTCGCCTGTGCCCGCTACTTCGACCTCGGTGATTATTGTGATCGCGTACTGAGGGATGCTCCGCTGTTCGACCACGGTATGGAAATCCGGAGCATGGAGTGGGTCGAACATCTCTACAAGCTGCGCAAGCTGGAAAGTGTCGAGATCAAGATCTACCCGGAGAAGGTCGAGGATCTGCGGCCTTTTCGCCGGGTCCGGGCCCTGCGTGGACTGCTGGCGCATGTTGCCGGTGACTGTGCCGTCACACCGTTGTGGGAGCACCGGAACCACTTGCGGTACCTGAATCTCACTTGTGACCGGTCCTTCGTGGAGCTGGAGACGCTCACCGATTTCCGGTCCCTGCGGGAGCTCGCGCTGGCGCCGGCTTCGGGGCTGGGCGACTTGTCCTTCATCGGCATCGCGCTCGGTGGTTTGACGAGGCTGGAGCTTTCCGGTGTCGAACCGGATGCCGACCTGTCGGTGGTCGGCGGCCTCGCCGAATTGCGACGGCTCGGTCTCAAGGACTGCCGTGCGGAGCTCGACCTCTCCGAGCTGGACGGTCTGTCGAAACTGGAGAGGATCGACCTGCGTGGTGCCCTGCCGAAGCTGGATCTGAGTCCCTTGGCCGATCGGCGTATCCGTGTCCTGCTGGATCGCGATCATCGGTGCGCCGGGCTGGACTCGCTGGGGCCGCAGGTCGAACTCCAGTTCTTCTGAGCAGACTCGGCGGCGTTCCTCGGGTATCGCGGTCGCCGGTGGCTTCCTGGCCATGGCCACCCTGCGCTTCCCCCGGAGCGCGCCGAGCGAAGTCGCCGGAGGTGACCCGGCGGTCGTGCGATGACCGGCTGTACCACCGCGTGGAGGGCGAGACCGTTCGAGGTCCGCCCTCCACACGGCGTTTTCGGGGCTGGGCTCACATTTCGTGGTGCCGTGTCGTCGGTTGGGCAGAACACCACCAAGGCAAAGGAGATCGCGATGAACGCCAGGCTCGACTACTTCGGCAACAAGGTCGGCGGAAAGTTCATGAGGACCATCATCTCGGCGGGGAGGGGACTCGCCGATTCACCGCTGTCGCTCACGATCCAGGAACTGGTCCGGATGCGCGCGAGCCAGATCAACGGATGCGCGGTGTGCCTGGACATCCACACCAAGGAAGCCGCCGCCGCGGGCGAAACGGATGTGCGGATCAACCTGGTCGCCGTGTGGCGGGAGGCGAACGTCTTCACCGAGGCCGAGCGTGCCGCGCTGGAGGTGACCGAACAGGCCTGCCGGATGGCCGACGGGGGCGGCGTCACCGATGAGGCGTGGGCGAACGCCGCCAAGCACTTCGACGAGGACCAGCTCGCCGCGCTGGTCGGGGTGATCTCGCTGATCAACGCCTTCAACCGGGTGAACGCCATCGTCCAGAACCCCGGCGGCGACTACCGGGTCGGCCAGTTCGCATGACCGCCACTGAGACAGCACGCAACCGGGCGGTGTTCGGCCGCTTTCACGACGCGACGAACAGCGGCAGCTACGACGTCATCGAGAAGACGATCGACGAGGTCGTCGCGCCGGACGTGGTGTTCCACGCGCCGGTGCCGTTGGAGACAACAGGGGCGCAGGCACTGAAACAGGTGTGGACGGTGCTGCTGCGCGCGTTCCCCGATCTGCGGGTCTCGGCCGAGGACGTGCTCGCCGACGGCGACAAGATCGTCTGCCGGAACACCGTCACCGGTACCCACCGGGGCGAGTTCAGGGGGATGCCCGCCACCGGGAAGCCGGTTTCCTACAGCGAGATCTTCATCCTCCGCTTCGCCGGAGGGCGCGTCGCCGAGATCTGGGGTGTCGTCGACGTCCTCACCCAGCTGCGGCAACTCGGCGCCCTAGCGGCGTAGCGGTCAGGCGTCGGCCCACGGCCGGAGTTTCTCCGGGTTCCGCATCCCCCAGATGCGCTGGATGCGGTCGTCGGCGACGTGGAACGCGAAGACGGCGACGGTCCGCCCGGCCTGCTGGAGCACGAGGCCGGGCCGGCCGTTGACCTCCCGCTCCACCAGGTCGAGGCCGGACGTCAGATGCGCCACCGAAATGAGATAGGACGCCACCTCCTCGCGCCCTTCGAACGGATGCAGCGCGGCCCTGACGACACCTCCGCCGTCACTGGCCGCCTTGACGTCCGGATCGAGGAGACCGATGAGGGCTTCGATGTCCTTGGCTTCCCACGCCTTCTTGAACTCCTTGACGAGGTCCGCCTGCCGGGCGATCGGGGCGGGCATGAGCCGCGTCGCGCGGATGCGGCGGCGGGCGGAGGTGGCCAGTTGACGGCAGGCCGCCGGGGTGCGGCCGACGATCTCCGCGACCTCGGCGAAGGGGTAGCGGAAGACGTCGTGCAGGACGAACGCGACCCGCTCGGCCGGTGTCAGCGACTCGAGCACGACGAGAAAGGCCATGTTGATCGACTCGTCGAGGGTGATCCGGTCAGCCGGATCGTCGGTGGGCGGACGCAGGGTCGTCCATTCGACATGCCCCGGCAAGGGTTCGGGGAGCCACTCGCCGACGTAGCGTTCCCGCCGTGCGCGGGCCGAGCCGAGGAGGTCCAGGCAGATGCGACCGGCGACGGTTGTCAGCCAGGCGCCGGGGGAGTCGATCGCTTCCCGCTGTGCCGGGGACAAGGCGTACCAGCGGCTATAGGTCTCCTGCACCACGTCCTCGGCCTCGGAAAGCGAGCCGACCAGGCGATACGCGAGCCCGATCAGCTGACGCCGTTCACTCACGATCGCCTTCAACGCCGGGTCGAGCGGGCCGTGCGTGCGTTCGTTCATGGGAATTCGCCCCCTGGGTCTCGTGCGCTGTCCCGGGTACGACGAGACACGGCCGCCGGATGTGAGGCCACCTCCGGCGGCGGTGGGCGGTCCGCGGTGACCGGGCGTTATGGGTGTGTGGAAATAGGGACATTCAACATCGGCACGACCACTTGGCCCGATAGCCCTTTGCCTTCACGGACTTCGTGAGTGGCGGTCAGCGTGCGCCCGCTTCGGTGAGGATCCGGGCGACGGCCGTCTGGCCTTTGGCCCGAGTGTGCGCGAGGGGAGTGACGCCCTGATTGTCGGCGAGGTTCACGTCGGCCCCGGCGGCGACGAGCGCCCGGACCACTTCCTGGTGACGCGGCCCGCCGTCGCCGAGGATGACCGCTTCCAGCAAGGCGGTCCAGCCGAGGTCGTTCACGTGGTCGACGTTGATCCCGCTGCCGGCCACCAACCGCACGTACTCGGCGTGCCCGCGTTCGGAGGCGGGGATCAGCGAGACACCGCCGTACCGGTTGGTGATGGTCAGGTCCGGCTTGGCCTCGAGCAGCAGCTTCGCCATCGGGACGTTGCCGGTGACTCCGGTGACGAGCCACGGCGTGTCGTGCCGCCCGTCGAGCGCGTTCGGGTCGGCGCCCGCTTTGACGAGGACTTCGGCGACGTCGACGCGGTTCTCGGTGACGGCGACGAGCAACGGGGTCCGGCCGTGATCGTCACGGGTCTCCAGGTCGACGCCCGCGTCGACAGCCTGCCGGACGCGGTTCACGTCGGCTTCGAAGAGTTGGCTCATGGGGACTCCTTGGCGGGGCGGCTGGGACGAGGCGGGCGGCGAGGCGGTGCTCGGCGCCGTCCGGGGTGGTGCGCTCGGTGCCTGCGGGGAGCAGGCACCGAGCACGAGGGCGGCGAGCACCGCCACGATCGCCCGCTCACCGATCATCAGCGAAGTTCCCCGATGGCGCGCAGCCCGGCCGTGGCGAAGCGCTCGTCGAGGTCGCCGCTGGGCGCGCCGCCGACACCGATCCCGGCGATCGGGCCGCCGTTCGCGGCGACCGGCACACCGCCGCCGAGGAAGAGCGTGCCGGGGATGTCGCGGATGGTCGGGCCGTCGCCCTGGGCGTTCTTGGCCAGCGCGGACGTGGGCTGTCCGAAGGAGACCGCGGTGAAGGCCTTGCGCTTGGCGGACTCTTCCGTCTGCGGCCCGGCGCCGTCGCCCTTGAGCAGCACACGCACGTCACCCGAGCGGTCAACCACGGCCACGGTGATCCGCTGGCCCTCCTTCTCGGCTGCGTCCAGCGTGGCCTGCGCGGCGCGGGTGGCGGCGTCGACGCTGAGCACGCTCGTCTGCACGACGGACTGCTGGGCGGGCGGCTGCGGCTTGTGGTCCTGTGCCTGCGCCGCGCCCACCCCGGTGGCCAGCGCGACGGTCGCGAGACCGGCCGTCATGCCGAGGATGAGACGAGTGCGGGGGAGCTTGGCGTTCATCGGATTTCCTTTGCGGTGAGGGGGTGTTGCTTTCCCCTACGACTTTCCCTGCCGGCGGGGCCCGGCGAATCGGGAGAGTGGACATCGATCGGACGTCGAGTGATCGGTAGGGGCATCAACCGAACGATTGATGCGGGGCACCCCGCCTCCCTGCTTACGATCATCGGCGACGAAGGGAGGACCGGATGAAATCGCACCTCGGCGCGGCCACCCGGCTGACCGCCGCGATGCATGCCGGGTTCTTCCTGCTGCTCGCCGCGTCGGTGGCCAGGTTCGTCGCGGGGCACGGGTTGAGCGGCGCCACACCGTTGATCCTCGTGCTCACCGGCGCGCTCGCGCTGGTCTACGTGGCGGGTGTGCTGAGCTGGGAAATGCTCGACCGGTGGCGGCCGGTGTGGTTGACGGCGGTGATCGCGGTCTGGCTCGCACTGGTGGTGGCCGCGCCGAGTTTCGCCTGGTGCGCCGTACCGTTGTTCTTCGTCTGCCTGCAGATGCTGCGCCCGCGGATGATGATCGCGGTGGTGGTCCTGCTGACCGCCGCGACCATCCTGGCCCAGCTGAGGATCGCGAGCGGGTTCGATCCGAGCCTCGTGCTCGCGCCCATCGCGGTCGCGCTGATGGCCACGATGACCTTCCTGCAACTCGACGGGGACCGGAGGAAGCTGGGGGAAGCCGTCAAGGCACTCCTGGGTGCCAGGGTCGATCTCGCGCAGAGCCAGCGACTGGCCGGGATGATGCAGGAACGGGAGCGGCTGGCGCGAGAGATCCATGACGCCCTCGCCCAGGGGATCTCGAGTACGCGGATGCTGCTGCAGGCGGCACAGCGGTCGTGGGACACGGACCCGGAACTGGCGAAAGGCCATGTGTCCCGCGCCGTCGAGGCGGCGGGGGACAACCTCGCCGAGGCGCGCCGGTTCGTCAAAGGCCTCGGGTCACCGCGGCTCGACGCCGGGGATCTCGTCGAGACGTTGAAGGATCTCGCCGAGCAGGTCATGTTCGCCGCCATGCACGCTGTGCGTTTCGAGACCAGCGGAGACCCCTATCCGCTGTCGCCCGAGGTGGAGGCAGGTCTGCTCCGGGTCGCGCAGGGCGCGCTGGCGAACGTCAGCGAGCACGCCAGGGCGACGAAGGCCGCCGTCACGCTGACTTACTTGGTGGACAAGGTCGTCCTCGACATCCGTGACGACGGTGTCGGCTTCGATCCGGCTTCGACTCGCGCGACCGGCGACCGGGGGAACGGGCTGCGGATGATCAGCGAGCGGCTCGCCGAACTCGGTGGTGAGATGGTCGTCGAGAGCGCGCCGGGAGAGGGCACCGCGCTCGCCGTCGCCGTGCCCACCAGGGAGGTTCGATGACCGTCCGGGTACTGATCGTCGACGATCATCCGGTGGTGCGGGCGGGAATAGCCGCGCTGCTGGCCGGCGAGCCCGGCTTCGAGGTGATCGGCGAATGCGCGGGGGCCGATGAGGCCGTGCTGTTCGCCAGCGCGGAGAAGCCGGACGTCGTGCTGATGGACCTGCAGCTCGGCGACGGCCCGGACGGCGTGAACGCCACCGAACGCCTGACCGCGCTGCCGGAGCCGCCGAAGGTACTGGTGCTCACCACCTACGACGCCGAGCTGGACATCACCAGGGCGGTGGCCGCCGGCGCCACCGGCTACCTGCTCAAGGCGGGGCCGCCCGAGGACCTCTTCAAGGGCATCCACGCGGCCGCGCGCGGTGAGACCGTGCTGGCACCTCAGGTCGCGGCCCGGCTCTTCGGGCACATGCGGGCACCGGCGCCCGCGTTGAGCCCCCGTGAGACCGAGATCGTGCAGTTGGTGGCGGAAGGGTTGATCAACCGGCAGATCGCCGCGCGGCTGTTCATCTCCGAAGCCACGGTGAAGACACACCTGGTCCACATCTACGACAAACTCGGCGTCGACAGCCGTGCCGGTGCGGTGGCCGTCGCCACGGAACGGAGGATCATCCGCAACTGAAGGCGTCGCTCCGGGTTCGCGTCCGAAAGGCCGGCGCCAATCGGCTCGAACCCGCGGTCTGGGTTCGGACCTTTCCGGCTGGCAGGGCATCGGTACAGGGGGTCGTGAGTGGAAAGTGTCGTTAGAACGTCACTTGTCACTCACGACCACGGTGAGGGTCAGCGGCGCGGTTCGATCGTCATGTCGCCACGGGTCAGCGCGAGGGTCGTGTCGCGGGACAGCATCTCGTGCGGGAATCCGAGATCGATCGCGCTGGCCTCGTCGAGGCGGGCCAGTTGCGAGCCGGTGAATTCGACCTCCAGCGCGCCGAGGTTGTCCTCCAGCTGGGCGGGTGTGCGGGCGCCGATGATCGGTGCCGTCACGCCCGGGTTCAGCAGGGTCCAGGCCAGCCCGATCTGGGCGGGGCTGCGGCCGAGCTCCGCGGCGACCTCCTTCACCACGTCCACGATCGCGAGATTGCGTTCGGTGAGCGTGCCCTAGGCGAAGTTGAGGTTCTTGCGGGTGCCGTCTTCGGACGGCACCGCGGTCACGTCGTCCCTGTTGTACTTCCCGGTGAGCAGGCCGCCCGCCAGCGGTGACCAGGGGACCACGCCCAGCCCCATCTCGCGTGCCATGGGGATCAGGTCGCGTTCCCCGGTGCGCTCGATCAGGTTGTACTCGATCTGCAGCGCGACCAGCGGTGACCAGCCGCGCAGGTCGGCGATCGCCTGCATCCGCGAAACCTCCCAGGCCGGCGCGTTGGAGATCGCCACGTACAGGAGCTTGCCCTGCCGGACCAGATCGTCCATCCCGCGTAGGATCTCCTCGACCGGCGTCGTGAAATCCATCTCGCGTCGTTGCGGTTGCGTACCACCCGCGGTCGTATCCCCACCGAAGGCACCCGCGTGGTGGCCGAGCCACGGCTGCACCTTCTCGGCTACGGCGACTGGACCGGTCCCGCCTCGGCCACGCTCATCGGCGTCGGCATGACCGCCCGGGCCGCGGTCGCCGACCTCACAGCCATGCTGGTGACCGGCGGCGACCCGTAGGCCTGACCAGAAGGCGTTTGGTCACGTACCGCGCGTCGCGTCCGACACCGCGCAGGGTGGCGGAGGCGAAGCTGCGCTGCCATTCCAGGCCGACGAAGGCCAACCCGTGGTGGGTGGTGGACAGGCCGCGATCGTGCAGCGGCCGTCCATCGGAGTCCAGTGCGCCGAGTCCGTCCAAATAGGACAGTCCGGGTCGGAAGCCGGTGGCGAGCAGGATGGTGTCGACGTGTTCGCGGGTTCCGTCCGGCCAGCGCACACCGTCGCCGTCGATGGTGGTGAACATGCGCCTCTGATCCGGTTCTCCGTCGAGAATCGCGGCTTTGTAGCCGCCGGGGTCGTTGACAGGTGAGGTGAGTGGTTCTTTCAGCACATGGCCGATCGGCAGGCGGTCGAACCCGACGGCGGCGGACCAGAAGTGCACGTCCTTCCCGAAGGGGCGCTGCGGCGCGAACTTGATCGGTGCCCGGGTGGCGAGGGTGACCCTGGCGTGGCCGGCGAGCTCGGTGGCGATCTGGACGGCGGAGTTGCCCGCGCCGACCACGATGACGCGCTGCCCGGCGAACGGGGCGGGATCGCGGTAGTCGCTGCTGTGCAGGACTTGGCCGGTGAAGCCGTCCAGCCCCGGCAGAGCGGGAAGACGGGGCCGCGAGAAGCCGCCGGATGCGGCGATGACCACGGGCGCGGACAGGGCGGCTCCTCCGGCCGTGTGCACGGTGAACACGCCGCCCTCGTGGGTGACGGCGGAGACGCGGTGTCCGGTGCGGATGTCGGTGCCGAGGCGGTCGGCGTAGCGGCGGAGATAACCGACGACTTCGTCGCGGTGCGGGTAGTGCTCGGGATCGCCGGGGAAGGGCAGGCCGGGGAGGCTGCTGTAGCGGGCGGGGGAGAAGAGGGTCAGCGAGTCGTAGTAGCGGGGCCATGAGCCGACCGGTTCGGTGCCGGCCTCGAGGATCACCGGTTTCGAGCCGCGGGTGCGCAGGGCGTGGGCGGCGGCGAGGCCGGCCTGGCCGCCGCCCACGATGATCGCGTCGTGCGCGGTCATGAGGTCCTTCCCCGTTGAGGTGCCGCCGCCAGGGGCAGGACTTCCGCGCAGCAGCCGGCCGATGCCGTGTCTTCGGGCTCGTCGAACAGACCGGCGCCACCGCACACACCCGTTTCAGCCATCCGGAGTTCGACGCGAGCGGCCGCCTCGTGGTCCCTGGCGAGCTCCGCGGCGATGCTGCGCACCTGTTCGTACCCGGTCATGGCCAGGAACGTCGGCGCACGGCCGTAGCTCTTCATGCCCGCCAGGAAGAAGTCCTTCTCCGGGTGAGCGAGTTCCTTCGCGCCATGCGGGTACACGGTCCCGCAGGAATGCACGTTCGGATCGATCAGCGGCGCGAGCGCGACCGGCGCCTGCAGGGTCGGGTCCAGGTCCAGGCGGATTTCCGAGAGCAGGCCCAGATCGGGGCGAAATCCCGACAGCGTCACCACTTCGTCGACCCGGTCGAGGCGCTGCCCGGCGGAGGAGATCAGGCTCAATCGCCCGTCTCCGTCGCGTTCGACCGTCTCGGTGCGGAATCCGGTCAGGACGGTGATCAGCCCGGATTCCACCGCCGCCCGCGCACGCAGGCCGAGAGCACCCCGAGCGGGGAGCTGGTCCGCGTCGCCGCCGCCGAAGGTGTTGCCGACCGAACCGCGGCGCAGCACCCAACTGATCCGCGTGTCCGCGGACTCCTTCGCCAGACCGGACAACGCGACCAGCGCGGTCAGCGCGGAGTGTCCGCTTCCCGCGACCACCACGTGCTTGCCCGCGTACCGTGCCCGCACCGCCGGGTCGCCCAGATCCGGGACGCGGTAGCCGATCCGGTCTACCGCCGCTCGTTCGCCGATGGCGGGAAGTCCTTCCCCGCCAAGAGGATTCGGGGTCGGCCATGTTCCGGAGGCGTCGATCACCGCCTGTGCCGTGATCCGTTCCTCCGTGCCGTCGGCGGTACGGACGTGCACGGTGAACGGCTCGTCGTCGCGGCCGCTGTCCACGACACGGTCCCGGCCGCGGCGCGCCACGCCGACCACCTCGGCGCCGAACCGGACCCGGTCGCCGAGTGCTGACGCCAGCGGGCGCAGGTAGGACTCCGCCCATTCCAAACCTGTCGGGTACGTGTCGGCGGCAGGGCCGGACCAGCCGATCGCCGCCAGAAGCCGCCCGGCCGCCGGAGCGACGAGCTCGGACCAAGGCGAGAAAAGCCGGACATGATTCCACTCCGCCACCGCGGCACCCGCGTGCGTGCCGCGTTCCAGCACCAACGGCTCGAGGCCCCGTTCGGCGAGTTCGGCGGCCGCCGCCAACCCGACCGGCCCAGCTCCGACGACCACCACAGGCAACTCGTTCATCCCCGCACCTTTCATCGATCTGGTTCGATTGAACCGACGCGGAGGACTGTATCGACAGGCATCGATTGACGCAACCATCGATGTTGGTCGATACTGGGTGCATGACCACTGGCGCCCTGCCCGAAAGCGAAGCCGCGACGTACGCCGGCTGGTTCGCCTGCCTGGCTGAGCCGATGCGGGTGAAACTGCTGCACGCGGTCGCGACGTCGTCCGGCGGCCTCACCGTCGGCGCCCTGACCGAAATCCTCGGAACGAGTCAATCCACGTGCTCGCACCACGTCCGGAAACTCGCCGAAGTCGGTTTCTTGCACCTGCGGAAAGAGGGCACCGCCACGGTCGTCACGATCAACCAGGCCTGCTGCAGCGGGCTCCCGCACGCGGCCGACGCCGTCATGGGCCTGCTCGCCCCACGGCCCTGCTGTCCGGACAACGTGCCCGATGACGTCGTCGTCCGGCCGGCGGTCGGCGGCGAAAGGCTCGACGCGGACTGGCTGCCGGGGCACTGCTGGGTCGCCGAGGTCGATGGCGAAGTCGTCGGCTGGAGCGCGGCGACCCCGGTCTCGGGCCGCGATGGTCATCGAGGCGTCGCCGAAACCTCTGTCCACGTCGTCGAAGGTCACCGCGGTCGCGGGGTGGGCAAGGCCCTGATCCACAAACAGGTCACGGAGGCCGATGCCGCCGGGATCCGGACTTTGCAGACCTCGGTCCTCACCGACGACCGTGCCGGGATCGCGTTGCATCGCAGCGCCGGCTATCGCACGGTCGGCATCCGCGAACGCATCGTCGAGCGTGACGGCGTCTGGTGCGACACCGTTTTCCTGGAACGCCGCAGCTCCGTCGACTGAAGTCCGCCCGTTGTCGCTGATCGCCCATTTCGAAGTCGTCGGGTAGTCGCAGACCGTGCCGGTATCAGGTGTCGCCGGTGCGAATGTTCCGGCGACCTGCTGCGTACACGGAAAGTGCTTGAGCCGATCGCGTGATGCCGATACCCAGTTTCTTGGACGCGTAGGTCACGGCGGACTTCGGTGGTACGGTCCATCGCGGTCGAGAACCTCGTCGAGTGATCATTGCCTCGTGTCATTCAGTGATGGGCCTTCGGAAAAAGAGAGTATGAGTAGTGGATTTCGACGCACTGATCGCCGAATTGCGAAACCTGCGGGACAACGTCACCGGGGTGACCGACACGGTGATAGCCGCGGTCGACGGAATACCGATAGTCGCCGACGCGGCGAAGAACATCGACCCCGCGGAGGTCTCCGCGCTGGCCGCCGCGAATCTCGGGATCGCGCGCCAGGCGGCCGAGGTGACCGGGAAGGGGACACTCCGGCAGACCGTGGTGTTCAGCAGCGACGGCTACATGGCCGTCTACGCCATCGACCGGATGGCGCTCATGGTGATCATGGGAGACCGGCAGCTGAATGTCGGCCGGCTTCTTTTTGAATGCCGCCCTGTCATCGACCGGATCAGCTCGATATTGGCCGCATAGCAGCCAGACGAAGAAAGTGAGTTCGATGAACATCGAAAACGCGCTGAAGGAATCCATGTCGATCGCCGGAGCGGTCGGTGTCGCGCTGGTCGATTACGAGAGCGGGATGTCGCTCGGCACGAGCGGGGGCGGTGATTGGCTCAACCTGGAGGTCGCGGCCGCGGGCAACACCGATGTCGTCAGGTCGAAGATGCGGGTCATGTCCGCGCTGTCGCTCAACGACAGCATCGAGGACATCCTCATCACGTTGCATCGCCAATACCATCTGATCCGGCTGCTGGATTCCATGAACGCCAGGAGCTCCCTTTTCCTGTACCTGGTGCTGGACCGGGATCAGGCGAATCTCGCGCTGGCTCGGCACTACCTCAAGCGTATCGAGGCGGAACTGCAGGTCTGAACAGGAACGGAGGAAGCCGGCGATGACCGGAGTCGCGTCCAGTCACCACGTGCTCGTCGCCGGCTCGGCGCTCATGGGCGGTCTCGGTCCGTTGTTCCCGGCGGGGTTGAAGCTCATCGGCGATCGGCTCGAATTGGTGTTCGCCCTGCCGGGCGGCGGCACCGACCGCCACGCCACGGATTCCGCACCGTCGGACCATCCGTTCGTCGCGGTGAAGGAGCGGATCCGGCTCAGTGCCGGCACCGGCATACCGCCACCGCGGTTCTTTCTCGACACCACCAACAGGTGGACGCGGTTGCACGTGGAGCTCACCGGACTCGCGGTGCGGGCGGTGATCGTGCTGCCGGACGAGCTTACGGCCGGGTCACTCAACGCACCGTATCTCGGGTGCTGGCAGCATCAGGTTCCCGGATCCGTGCGGCTCGCGATGGACGAGATCGCGCGGATCCTCGCCCGGTGCCGCCATCGGGCCGGCGGACCGGAACCACTGATCGACCTGGAGCTGGACTATGTGCCGGACCGGGATTTCGAGGCCGTGTTCGCGCGAGCCCATGGTCCGGTCAGGCCGTTCATCGCCCCCGTCCGTCCCGCGTTCAAGATGCGCTGGCACGCGGTGACACCCGCGCAGCGCAAGGCTTTCGCCGTCGATTTGATCGATGTGACGACCGCGGGCCGGTGGCTTCGACGCAAGCCGACCGCGAGGATCATGGGACTCGAAGTGGAACTACCGCCGAGGCCTTGGCGCTAGCCCCGGATGGTGGTGAGCGGCGATCCGGGGCGGCCCCGGATCGCCGCTCACGATCGTGTCAGGCGGTGACGAGGGACAAGCCGTAGTTCTGCAGGATCTCGTTCACCGGCTGGAACCAGGTCTCACCGCCGGAGCCGCAGTTGCCCCAGCCGCCGGAGGTGACTCCCTGCGCTTGGTCACCGGTGATGAAGGAGCCGCCGGAGTCGCCGGGTTCCGCGCAGACGTTGGTGCGGGTCATCTGGTGCACCGCGCCCTGCGAGTAGTTGACCGTCTCGTTGTGCCCCAGCACGGTGCCGCAGTGCCAGTGCGTCGTCGAACCGGACCGGCACACCGAGGTGCCGACCGGCGCGACCCACGAGCCGCGGACGAGCGCGTCGCTGACGGTGCCCCAGCCGAGGACGACCGGCGCGGTCCACCAGCCGTTGCCGATCCGGATGAAGGCGTAGTCGTTGCCGGGGAAGGAAGAACCGGCGAAGTTGCCCATCGCCGAGCCGTCCCAGCCGACGACGGAGCTGCCGGTGCCGCCACAGTGGCCGGCGCTGACGAAACCGCCGTGGACGGAGAATCCGATGGAGCAGCGGGTGTTCCCGTTGATGTAGTACGGGTCGCCGCCGACGGTGCCCGCCGCGAACGGCTCGGCCTTGGGCGCGGTGACCACCGTGACCGGACCGGATTTCCTCGCCCTGGCGAGGAAGTCGTCGACGTCGGAACCGTGCCCGCCCGGCCGCACCGCGACCACGACGCTGCCGCTGCGCGGGTCGGCGCGCCAGCCGCTGACGGCGGCGGGAGCGGGCTTGGTCTTGGCCGACATGTCGATTTCGGCCTTGGCCGCGTCGAGCCGGGCCGCGCTGATCGCGACGGCGGTGGGCTCGGCGCCTGCCTGCCGGACGGCGGAAGCGGCGGCGGGGTCGGTCACGCCGACGACGAGTTTGCCGCGCGCCGGATCGAACCAGGCGCCGCCGAACGCCGCACCGGCGGCCTGCTGGGCGACGGGCATCACCCGCGACGCGGTCATCTCCTGGGTGAGCCTGGTCGAGGCCTGCGCGGCGGTGAGCCCCAGATCCCGCTGCATGGCGGCGAGCAATCCGGGGGAAGCCTGCGCGACCGGGGCGAGGGCGGCGGATGTGAGACTCGCGGTCAGTACGGCGGCGCCACCGACTGCCAGGGCGATTCTTCGACGCATGGTCTAGTCCTCCAAGGCCGGGGGAAAGAAACACACTGCCCGCCGAGTGTGCGGCCGTGGTCCGGGAAAGAGCGAGGAATGTCCGGTCTTCTGTCCGGAATTCACAAGAGCGAATTCCGGCGGACCGGGTCGGGAATCGTCTACTTAGGACGAACAGCGGCGCGGGCCCTCCGAGCGCCCTCGCAAGGGTTCCAGTACGTTGCCGGATATGACCGCGTCGCCGGAGGAAGTGCCGGAGCAGGTGCTGCACACCTCGATCGTGGAGCGGTTGTTCGCTCGTGAAGCCGACTCGCGCCCGCTGTTCACGCACCAGGACCACAGTGCCGGTGTGGACAGCACCGTCACCTGGACGAAGTTCGTCTCACGCGTGCGAGTGGTCGCGGGCGCGCTGCGCCTGGTCGCCCGGCCGGGTGATCGCGTCGCCGTGCTCACCGGCCAGGACCTGAATTACCCCTTGGCGTTCTTCGGAGCGCTCGCCGCCGGGCTCGTCGCCGTGCCGTTGATGGCACCGGGCAGTCCTTCCCAGCGAGCCAGGCTCACCGGTGTGCTGGAGGACAGTGGCGCACGGGTGTGGGTGACCTCGTCGGCCGCCGCCGCGAAGGTACGCGAAGCGGGCACACCGGACCACCTGATCGTGGTCGACGAACTTTCCGGACCTCCGGCCGATCCGGTTCCGGTCGCACCGGAAAGCCCCGCCTATCTGCAGTACACGTCCGGGTCGACACGGGAGCCCGCCGGCGCCGTGATCCCGCACCGGGCGGTCGCCGCAGCCTGCTGGCAGGCGAGCCGGGCCTACGCCGTCGACGAGGGCACGACCTGCGCCGGCTGGATCCCGTTCTTCCACGACATGGGCCTGATCCAGCTGCTGTGCCTGCCGGTCCACGCGGGGGCGCGATCGGTGTTCATGTCGCCCGCCGAATTCGTGCACCGTCCGGTGAGATGGCTGCGTCAGCTCGCCGATCACCCGGCCGTGTTCACCGCAGCGCCGAACTTCGCGTTCGACCTGGCCGTCGATGCGGCCGGAGAAGTGGGAGACGACCTCGACCTCTCCGATGTCCGGGTCGCGCTGAACGGCGCCGAGCCGGTGCGGCCGGACACGGTCGCGCGCTTCCTGGCGACCTTCGGCCCGCGTGGATTCCGTGCCGAGGCACACCGTCCGTCGTATGGCCTTGCCGAGGCCACCGTGTACGTCGCGAGCGCGGGCGCGGAAGGACCGCGTAGCGCGGTGTTCGACCGCGAAGCCCTCGCGCAGGGCCAGGCGATCGAGGTGCCGGAAGGTCAGGAACTCGTCTCGGTCGGCCGTCCGCTCGGCCAACGGGTCCGGATCGTCCGGGACGGAGTGGTGCGGCCCGACGGCCTGGCCGGGGAGATCTGGATCCACGGGCCGAACGTCGCGGCGGGGTACTGGGGCCGTGGCGACGCCGCCGCGTTCGGCGGCGAACTCGACGGCGTCGGCGGCTGGCTGCGCACCGGCGACCTCGGCGTGGTCCATCGCGGAGACCTCTACATCACCGGAAGGCTCAAGGATCTCATCGTCATCGACGGCCGCAACTTCCACCCGCAGGACATCGAGGCGGTGGCGGGCGAGGCGCATCCGGCGATCCGCCGCGACCGCGTCGCCGCGTTCGGTGTCACGGACGAAAGGGGAGAAGGGGCGATGTTGGTGGCCGAATGGGCAAAGAACGCCGAAGCGGATGTCAAAGAAGTGACGAGAGTGGTATTGCGCGCGGTTTCCCGCGAACATGATCTGACGTTGCGATCGGTACGTCTGGTTCCTTCCGGTGACCTTCCGCGCACTTCCAGTGGCAAGGTCGCGCGGGCCGCGGCGAGGGCGCGTTATAGTCGGCCCCGTGGGTGATCACCGCGCGGAGGTCGTGAAGGTCGTCAGTGAGACTTTTCGGCTTGATCCCGCCGAAATCGAGTCCGACGCGCCGCTCGAAGAGCTGGGTATCGACTCCAAGGGACGGATAAGACTCCTGTCGGCGCTGGAGGTCTACCACGACGTGAGGATTGATCTGGACCAGCTGGACCGGTTCACCGACATCGGGTCGGTGGCCGAAGTGCTCGCAGAGGCACTCGGCGGTAAGGCCGACGGTTCCGACGAAAGGCGCTGAAAAGAATGAGCGGGGGCTTCACCGCGGCGACCGATGCGCTTTCATCGGCATCGAAGAACATCGGAAAGCTGACGGAACAGTTGCTCGAAGACAACCCGGATCTGTCGAGCACACCGGTGAACGCGGCAGGCTTCGGCCAGGCGCACGGCGACCACGCGAAGAAGTACACCGACGGGGTGGCGGCGTTGTGGGCGTCGGTCCAGGGGTACAGCACCACGCTCGGCTCGTTCGGCACGAACCTCGGTACCGCCGCCACCGCCTACGGCACCAACGAGGACGAGCAGAAGGACAAGATCACCAAGACGGGGATGCGCTAGTGGCCGACAAAACCACCTGGACCGACGTCAAAGCCGTTCTCGACGACCCGGCCGTTCCCGCCGAGCAGAAGACCAAGCTCATCGGCTCGTGGATGCGGACGCATCCGGCGCCCCCGCCGTGGTCGGCGGACCAGGAGCCGGAGGAGATCAAGCAGAAGCGCAAGGAAGCCGAGAAGTACGCGGAGTCCTACAACGCCATCCCGTTTCTGGCCTCGGACGACGTCGACAAGATCTACGGCGAAGCGAAGAAGGCCGGAGATCAGGCCAGCTTCACCCAGAACGAAGAGACGAAGGCCGTCGACGAGGGCGGCAAGAAGCTGGACGGCGCGAAGGAACCCACCGCGGAGGGCGCCGGGACCAAGACGTCGGACGAGATCTTCGACGCCGCCGCGCCCGCGCTCAAGGTCTTCCAGACCTTCGGCTCGCTGCTGGCGAAGGTCCCGGAAGACTGCCGTGGAACCTCTCGCGCGCTCGATTTCGAGAAGGACATCAAGAAGCCGTTCGACGAGCAGCGCGGGATCAGTTTCAAGAACTTCGTCGACGACGCCGCCCACTTCAAGACCGGTTCGAAGACCGTGCAGAAGGCCATCGACGACACCGGTTCCCAGCTGAACACCCTCTACGGGACCTGGACCGGGAAGGCCGCGGACGCCTCGTCGGAGAACTACAACGAGAAGATCCTCCCCAAGGCCAAAAAGCTCTCCGAGACGCTGAACAACGCGAGCGAAGCGACACTGCACACCACCGCCACGGTGTTCAAACTGTGCAAGGGCAAGGCGGACACGGTCGTCGACCTCTACAAGGAGGTCGTCGGCAAAGCGGACTTCGCGATGGCGCAGAAGGTCATCGCCATCGCCGCCGGCGAGAAGAGCGGCAAGGAGGACCTCGGCGCGATCGCGGGCTGGATGGACGTCAACTTCGGCTCCAACCTGGTCCAGCAGCTGAACAACGACGGCTGCTGCGACGACGACGAGTTCAAGAAGGCGGGCCAGGACCTCGCCAAGCAGTGGATCCAGAACCAGTTCATCCCCGAGATGTGGACCATCATCTACGAGGGATTCGCCAAGTCCTGCAAGGAAACCAAGGATTTCGTCAACCAGGCCTACGACGAGCTCGACAAGGTCATGGGCAAGGTCAAGAACGAGTTCGAGGGCGCCGGTGACAAGGGCGGCGCGGGTGGAGCCGGCGGTACGGGCGGCGGCCCTGGCGGTACGGGCGGCGGGCCCGGCGGCGGTCAGGGCCCGGACTTCACCGGTGGCCAGGGCGGTCCGGGTGGCGGCCCTGGCGGCTCGGGAACCGGCGGACCCGGTGGCGGCCCCGGCGATGGACCGGGTGGTTCGGGCAAGGGCCCCGACTTCACGGGCGGTACCGGCGGTGGGCCGGGCGGCGGTCCCGAGGGCGGCTCTGGTGGCGGTCCCGGTGGCGGTCCCGGCGCGGGTGGTCCGGGTCCGGGCGGCGGTGGTACCGGTCCGACGGGCGATGTCAAACCCCCGCCGGTCCCGGACGTGAAGATTCCCGAGAGCGGTTCCGGATCGCCGGGTGGTTCCGGTGGCGGCCCCGGTGGCGGCCTCGGCGGTGGTCCGGACGCGAACAAGGACCAGACGTCACCCTCGGGTTCGACTCCGCCGCCGTCGAACGGCGACGAGCAGAAGGCCGCGGCCGAAGAGGCGAAGAAACAGGCCGCCGCGGCGGCGGAGAACGCGAAGAAGCAGGCGTCCGAAGCGTTGGGCAAGCTGGGCGACGGTCCGGCCGGGTCCGACCTCGGCGGTTCCGGGGGCTCTGGGCCGGGTGGTTCGGGCCCGGGCGGCGGCCCCGGTGGCAGTGGCAACACGGACGCCGCGGCCGAAGCCAAGGCGGCGGCCGAAAAGGCCGGTGAAGAGGCGAAGAAGCAGGCTTCCGACGCGCTGAACAAGCTCGGCGACGCCCCCGGCGGCATGGGCGACACCGACGCGAAGGACGGCGACTCGAAGGACGGCGAGAAGGCCGCCGACGAGGCGAAGAAGAAGGCGTCGGACGCCTTGGACAAGCTCGGTGACGAGCTTTCCGGCGAAGACAAGCTGACCGGTGACAAACCCGGTGAGGACGGCGACAAGGCCGAAGACGGCGAACGCGAGACTCTCAAGGTCAAGCAGGGCGACACGACCTTCGAGATGACCGAGCCGGACAAAGACGGCGAGATGGAGATCAAGGTCGGGGACGGTTCCGGGCCCGCCAAGGACTTCAAGCTCGACTGGACCGGCGAGGGTGACGAGTCCAAGCTGGGGTCCACGCCGGATTCGGACGACGGGAAACCGGACAAGGACGGCGTCCATCGTCCCGGGCCGGACGGCAAGATCCACATCCAGGACGGCGATGTGAAGATCACCGCCGAACGCCCCGACGGTCCGTCCGGGCCGACGGTCGTCACCGTCGACGACGGCACCGGCAAGCCGACCACGTACACCCTCGGCGAGGACAAGCCCGCCACGGACAAGGCAGCGCACCCCGCGACGCCCGTCACCGGGACGGCGCAGCCCGACTCCAAGCCGGCGTTCACCCCGCACCACGGTGGCGGCGGAACCGTCCCCGATGGGATCGGCGTCCCCGCCGGTGACATCAGCGGCGGTGGCGGTGGTGGTTTCGGTGGCGGTGGTGGTGGTGCCTCGGCGCCGTCGATGCCCTTCGAAACCGCGAGCCCCGCGACAGGTCAGTCGCTCAGCGAAGGCCTGCACACCGGCGGCGGTGGGACACAGCAGCCGCAGCCCGTGGCTTCGGGTGCCCCGTCCGCTCCGATGGGCAGCCCGTCGGGGCAGTCGTTCGGCGGCGGCGCGATGCCGCCGATGGGCATGGGCGCCGGCGGAGGTGGCGGCCAGGGCGGAGACCAGGAACGGACCAACCGCGCGTACCGGATCGAGGGCGAGGTGTTCGACCAGGTCAACGAACCCACCGGCCGGATCACCGGTTCGTTGCTGGACGATGAGGATCAGTCGGTCACCCGCAAGCGGTGAGCCGGGGCAGGGGAGAACAGATGAGCGCCGATGACACCGCCACCATGAAGGCGACCCTGGACGGCCTGGTCCGCGAGCAGTCGGAGCGCCGGGCGCTGCGGGACAAACGCGCCGACGAGATCAAGGCGAGCTCGCAGGAGTTCATGACCAAGCAGGTCCAGACCGCTCAGCGTTACGTCGAGCACCGGCGGGAGCTGGGGCAGCGCAAGACGAAGTCCGGTTGGAGCACCGACCGGTTGCACGCGCAGCCGGGGGCGGCGTCACCTTTCGAAGACGACCCTGTGGACATGGCTGCTCCGTTCGCTTCGGAGCCGCCTGCCCGCACGGGGCGGGACACGCCCCGGCGCGCTCCCCGCGCACGCCCGGCACCGGCGGACGACGAGGACGACGCCTTCCTCAACAACCGCTGGCGCGACTGAACTCCCCGTCAGACGACCGGGCCGAGCGCCCCCGCGGCGCTCGGCCTGCGGGAATCCGGCTGATTCAGGCGTCTCGCCGTCCGATGGCGGCCAGCCCGGCCCAGATCGCCGCTGTCACCCACAAGGCCATCACGAACAGCGCTCCCACTGCGGACAACTGGGATTCCGTGCCGGCGAGCTGGCCCGCGAGTTCTGAAGGCATGACCGCGGCGATCCTCTCGTCCCAGGGCGCGGGTACCAGCATCCGTGGTGTCATCGGGAGAGCGAAGAGCAGGACGGCCATGGTGACCAGTGTTCCCGCGGTCGATCTGATCATCGTGGCCAGGCCGAGCGCGATCAGGGTGATCACCATCATGAGCAGGCCATCGGCCAGCACCACCGGAAGTCCGGTGTCCACAGTGGTCAGTGACCCGATCGGCCGGTCGCCGATCACGTTTTCCGGTGTCATTGTCCGAGTTGAGCGATTTGTGCGGTGTGGCGAGGGGTCGTGAGTGGCAAAGAGGGTTCGAACCCGATGCCACGTGGCTTAAGTTGATCTTGGATGGGGGTCTTGATCGTAAGCGGTGAGGATTGCCGCAGGTCAAGCACTCGGTTGCCCTGGCCGACAGGAGTCGACCGCGCCCCTGATTGATGCCCGGGTGGGCGATTTCGCGAGGGGGTCGTGAGTGGCGTTTCGGGTTAGTCCTTGTGGCCTTGGTGGGGCGTGCTGAGCGCGTGAAAATGGTGGGTGGGTCGCCTGGGCGACG